>UQVN01000008.1 GCA_900544525.1 uncultured Eubacteriales bacterium | reverse complement strand
TGGATGAAGATCATAATATAGGAGAGTATAATATTTATAATCTTCCGGATTTTAAGGAGTTTGATGGAATCGTTGTAGATTTAAATAATATCAGAAAGGAAGAGATTCGGAATCAAGTGATTACTGCGGTAAGGAAATCGAAAAAACCAGCGGTTTCTATTAATAATGATGTAGAAGGCTTTTATTATGTAGGAATTAACAATTATGTGGCAATGCAAGAAATTATTCAACATTTATATGAAGAACATCATTGTCGAAAATTTTGGTTTGTGATGGGACCCACAGATAATTATGAAAATAATATTCGATACCGTTCTTTGAAGGAATTTTTAGAACAGCATGAAATCGATTATGGGGAAGAAGATTTCTATTTTGAGAGTTATGAATATCAGTGTGGATATCATGGTTTTTTATATTTATTAAAAACACATGGTGAAGTTCCAGAGGCTATTATTTGTGCTAATGACAATATTGCTGTAGGAGTGTGTGAAGCAGCAAAACAAAAAGGCTATCACATCCCAGATGATTTTTGTGTCACGGGATTTGATAATTTTGACAAAGCAGGCTTTTATACACCACAGATTTCTACTTTAGGGCATATTCGTGAAGAAGTCGGTTATCGTTGTGCAGACGTGATACTTAAAATATGGGAAGGAAAGTCAGTTCCAAAATTTAACTATACAAACATAGAAGGTGTTTATTCGGAAAGCTGTGGCTGTTCTTACAATAAGAAGATTGATATCCGTAAATATATTAAGAAACAGATTATGTGTGAGATAGAAATGAATGGATTGGAAGAGCAGATGCTAATATTGGGAAAAGAACTATTGAATTGTAAGTCCATGGGAGAAATGGCGAATTTGATTCCAAAATGTATTTCTTCTTTTCAGTGTGATGCCATCTATCTGATTTTAGATGAACATATTAATGATTTTAAACAAAAGGTAAATAATTATAACCCCCATTTGATTGATGACGAAAATTTTCATGTATATGGATACCCAAAACAGATGAACGTAGAATTTGCTTATGAGGGTGGTAAAGATAGAAGTTATGAAGGCCAGAAAATAGATAGCTTATTCCCTTTTTTTGATTGTGAGAAGAAAGGAATGGATTTTTTATTTATGCCACTTCATTTTAGAAAGCGGACAATTGGGTATTTTGTGATTCGTAATGCTCTTTATTTAATGAAGAAGCAGTATTTATTTAAAGTAGTTAATATATTAACTTCTGCTATGGAGAACCTATATGAAAAAGAAAAGCTAGAATATATGAATCAGATATTGTCGGATATGAGTATTAAGGATTCTATGACTGGTTTATATAATCGACTTGGATATCAACGCCTTGCCTGTCCTTTGTTTGAGAAAAAGAAACAGGAAAAGAAAAACTTGCTGATTATGTTTATTGATATGGATCGGCTAAAGTATATCAATGATCAATATGGACATGAATATGGAGATATAGCGATAAAAATAGTTGCCAATACAATTTTAAACCATTGTCATGAGAATTCCATTCCGATTCGAATGGGTGGTGATGAATTTCTTATTATTGAACAGATACGAAGTGATGAGGAAATAAGGAAAAAGATAGCGAATATGGAAAAAGAGATGGAACACTCTGCAAAAGAAAAGGAATTACCGTTTTATCTGTCCTTTAGTATTGGATGTATGATAACTGATATGAATCAGGACAAGGAGTTGGAGGATTACATTAGAGAAGCAGATAAAGTAATGTATAAAGAAAAGCATAGAAAAAAAGTAAACCGTACAGAGTAGCGCGGTTTACTTTTTTGTATCATAGGGAAGGTCGTAAAAATTACAAATTTCTGCTATACTTTACGATGAGGATGAATAGAAATTACAGTGCACAGTGGGCTGGTACTTTTAGGTAATGAGAAATAGGAGGAGTATATATGTCTGCCTTAGAAAGACAGGATAAAATTATTGAACTTGTTAGTAAAACAGGAAGTATCCAAGTGGAGCGTCTAGCGGAGATTTTAGATGTCAGTCAAATGACGATTCGCAGAGATTTGGATAAGTTAAAAGGAGAGGGGATTATTGAACGAAAGCATGGCTTAGCAGTAATCAAAGAGGAAGTAACTTATCGAGAAAAATTAATTTCTCGTATGGATGAGAAGAAGATGCTGGCAAGAGAGTGTGCTTCTTTTGTAAAAGCTGGAGATACGGTGTTTTTAGATTCTGGAACGACCATTTATGGAATTGCAGAATTAATTAAGGACATTCCTAATTTAACAGTAATTACTAATGATATTGAGATCGGTAGCCTATTACATAAAAGTTCGGTAGAATTGATGATTTGCGGTGGTTTTGTTCAAAAGGAGACGGGAAGTATTTGTGGAAGTTTTGCCAATCAAATGATGAACTATGTTCAAGTAGGAATCGCTTTTATGGGAGCCATGTCTATTGATCAGCAGTTTAATATACTAACACCAACTCTTGATAAGGCTACATTAAAAAGAATGATCGTGAAAAATGCCTCTAAAAGTTATTTAGTCGTCGATCAATCCAAGTTTAATCGAAAAGCTTTGATGAAAATCAATCATATGAAAGATTATACAGGGGTTGTAACTACAAGGAAGTTTACAGGAGAAGAGATGAAGAGAATCAAGGAACAAAACATTCACTTAATACCTGTTGAAGTCTGAGAAATGTCGAAAATTAAGGGATTGTATTCGAGTGGATTTTGTTATCTAGAACTTGACAAAAAAAAGAAACAATGATATATTTTGAATATCAAAGTATTTGGTTATCAAATCGTAAAACATGAAAAGAGAATGTGAAAAAGATAGGAGAGCAAACGATGTTAGAAAAAATGAAAGCAATTATTGCAGAACAGTTAGATATTGAGGAAAGTCAGATTGAAGAAAAAACAAGCTTCAAGGAAGACTTAGGTGTTGATTCTCTTGATTTATTTGAATTAGTAATGGCATTAGAAGAAGAATACAATGTTGAAATTCCATCTGAAGATTTAGAAAATCTTCTTACAGTTGGTGATGTAATCAACTATTTAAAAGACAAAGGCGTAGAAGCATAAGAAGAAAACATATAGAAAAGGGAAGTTGCGAGGGGCGTGACTCCCTTTTGCTTTTATAAAGACATATTTTTTTAACGATATAGTTTGAAAATCAAAGTAAACGAGCGAAGAGAAACAATAAGGAGTATCATATGAGTAAAATTGCATTTATGTTCCCAGGACAAGGATCACAATATGTTGGAATGAGCCAAGATTTTTATGAGCAGTTTGAAGAAAGCAAAGAGGTATTTGAAACAGCAACAAGCCTGCTTGGATTTTCTATGGAAGATCTTTGTTTTAAAGAAAACGATCAATTAAATATTACAGAATATACACAAGTGGCTATGCTAACAGCGAGTACAGCAATTTTAAAGAAAGTAGAATCTATGGGAATCAAACCAGATGTCACAGTTGGATTAAGCCTTGGAGAATATAATGCATTAATTGCCTCTTCTGTTTTAACATTTGAAGAAGCGGTAAAAGTGGTAAGAGAACGTGGAATTTTAATGCAAAATGCAGTTCCTGTAGGACTTGGAGCGATGGCAGCTGTTTTAGGTGCAAAAAAGGAACTGATTGAAGACGTATGTGAAAATACAAAAGGAATTGTAAGCATTGCCAATTACAATTGCCCAGGGCAAATCGTAATTTCTGGAGAAGTAGAAGCAGTAGAAAAAGCAAGCGAAGCATTAAAGGAACAAGGGGCAAAACGCGTGATTCCTTTAAATGTAAGTGGACCATTTCATTCTCCAATGTTAAAAGAGGCAGGAGAACAATTAGTAAAAGTATTGGATACGGTTGAAATTAAAAAACCGGTCGTTCCATACGTTGCAAATGTCAATGCGAAAATGATAACAGAAGCAGAGCCAATAAAAGAACTTCTTGGACAACAAGTATCTTCTTCTGTTCGTTTTGAACAGTCCATAGAAGCATTGTTGGAAGATGGCGTAGATACCTTTATTGAAATGGGACCAGGAAAGACATTATCAGGCTTTGTAAAAAAAGTGAATCGTAAAGTGAACGTGATTAATATTGAAAAAGTAGAAGATTTGGAGAAGTTAAAGGAGATAAGCCAATGTTAGAAGGAAAAATTGCAGTTGTAACAGGTGGATCAAGAGGGATTGGAAGAGAGATCGCCCTTACATTAGCAGGATATGGAGCAACGGTTGTCGTTAACTACAACGGTTCCAAAGAAAAAGCCCAAGAAGTAGTTGATGCAATTAAAAGTCAAGGAAAAGAAGCAATTGCTATAAAAGCTAGTGTATCCGATAGTACAGAAGTGGAATCCATGATAAAAGAAGTGATGGATCAGTTTGGAAGAATTGATATTCTAGTGAATAATGCAGGAATTACAAAAGACAATCTTATGATGAAAATGACAGAAGAAGATTTTGACGCTGTTATTGATACGAACTTAAAAGGTACTTTTTATTGTATGAAACAAGTATATCGTATTATGTTAAAACAGCGTTATGGAAGAATTATCAATATGTCTTCTGTAACAGGTGTCATCGGAAATGCGGGACAGGTGAACTATGCAGCATCAAAAGCAGGTGTGATTGGAATGACAAAATCCCTTGCAAGAGAACTGGGTTCTAGAGGTATTACGGTAAATGCCGTTGCTCCAGGATTTATTGAAACAGAGATGACCGAGGTGCTTTCTGATAAAGTAAAAGAAGAAATCGCAAATCAGATTCCATTAAAGAGAATGGGTGCTGTAAAAGATGTGGCAGAAACAGTTGCATTTTTAGCATCTGATAAAGCTTCCTATATTACAGGTCAAGTCCTTCATGTAGATGGCGGAATGGCTATGTAATCGTATGAACAAAAAGAATGATAGAGGTAAGAACATGAAAAGAGTTGTAGTGACGGGAATGGGAGCAATTACTCCTGTTGGAAATAATGTAGAAACATTTTGGAATAATTTGAAAGCGGGAAAAGTTGGGATTAAACCAATCGATCGTTTTGATGTTACCGATTATAAAGCAAAGGTAGCTGCCCAAGTAGAAGATTTTAATCCAAAGGACTATATGGATCCAAAATCCGCAAGAAGAATGGAATTATTTTGCCAATATGCTGTTGCAGCGGCAAAAGAGGCCATTGAACAATCAGGACTTGATTTAGAAAAAGAAGATATGACAAGAGTTGGTTGCTCTGTTGGTTCTGGTGTTGGTTCTTTACAAGTGATAGAAAAAGAGTGTAAGAAATTATTTGAAAAAGGACCAAACCGTATTTCTCCAATGATGGTACCTTTAATGATATCCAATATGGCGGCGGGAAATGTTGCTATCGCTTATGGATTAAAAGGAAAATGTATTAATGTAGTTACTGCTTGTGCGACAGGAACTCATTCTATCGGAGAAGCTTATCGTTCCATTCAAGCAGGAGAAGTAGATGTTATGGTAGCAGGTGGAACAGAGGCTGCTATTACACCGCTTGGAGTTTCTGGTTTTGCTTCTTTAACTGCATTGACATTTAGTGAAGATCCAATGAGAGCTTCCATCCCATTTGATAAAGAGAGAAGCGGTTTCGTTATGGGAGAAGGTGCAGGTATTGTCGTTGTAGAATCATTAGAACACGCAAAAGCTCGTGGAGCTAATATTTTAGCAGAAATTGTAGGATATGGTGCAACTTGTGATGCTTTCCATATCACTTCTCCAGCAGAAGATGGAGAAGGGGCAGCAAGAGCCATGGAATTTGCCGTAAAAGAAGCGGGAGCGAAGAAAGAAGATATTCTTTATATTAATGCTCATGGAACAAGTACCCATCACAATGATTTATTTGAAACAATGGCAATTAAAAATGTATTTGGTGATCACGCTTATGATATGTATATCAACTCTACAAAATCTATGATAGGACATGGATTAGGAGCGGCAGGTGCTGTTGAATTTATCGCTTGTGTAAAGACAGTTACCGATAATTTTATTCATAAAACAGCAGGATATGAAGTTCCAGATGAAGAGTGTGATTTAAATTACTGTAAAGAAGCAGTAACGGATCAAGAAGTGAATTATGCATTAAGCAATTCGTTAGGATTTGGCGGACACAATGCAAGTATTTTAATCAAAAAATATACAGAGTCCTAATCATCGTTTGGGAAGAAATGCTAGATTAGAAAGGAGTCCTCATATGAATATTAATGAGATTATGCAATTAATTGATAAAGTGTCTGATTCTGAATTAAACGAATTTGTATTAGAAGAAGGAAATTTAAAATTAACATTAAAGGCAAATCGTGGAATGGCAGTGGTAGAAGAGCCAAAAGGGTTAGAAACCGTTATAGAACAAAAAAAAGCGGAACCGAAACCAGTAGAAGTTGTAGAAAAGACAGAGATCATTGGTATGCCACCAGCCATTTTAAAGGAAGAAAATCCAGTGAAACAGGAAAAACAAGTGGAGGGAAACGTGATAAAATCTCCGCTTGTAGGAACGTTTTATGCTGCACCTGCAGAAGATAAACCTCCATTTGTATCCATCGGGGATCAAGTGAAAAAAGGGCAGGTCATTGGAATCGTAGAAGCCATGAAGTTAATGAACGAAGTGGAATCTGAATTTGATGGAACGGTACTTGATATCGTGGTAAACAATGGAGAGATGGTAGAATTTGGTCAACCACTTGTAATCATTGGATAGGTGGAAGGAAAAAGGAGTAGAAAATGGTATTAAATATTGAACAGATAAAAGAAATTATTCCACATCGCACCCCATTTCTTTTAGTGGATCGTATTGAAGAAATGGAAGTGGGCGTTCGTGCAGTCGGAAAGAAATGTGTGACTTATAATGAGCCATTTTTCCAAGGACATTTTCCACAAGAAGCGGTTATGCCAGGGGTATTAATTATTGAAGCTATGGCACAAGTTGGCGCTGTTTGTTGTCTTTCTTTGGAAGAAAATAAAGGAAAGATTGCTTATTTTGGAGGAATCAATAAGGCAAAATTCCGTCAAAAAGTAGTGCCAGGAGATGTTCTTTTATTAGAAGTAGAAATGATAAAAGTAAAAGGTCCTGTTGGTGTTGGAAAAGGAACAGCAACTGTGGATGGGAAAGTAGTTGCACAGGCAGAACTTACTTTTATGATTGGAAACTAGAAAGAATCCCATCAGTTTTGTATGGAAGAAGACAAGACGGGAAGAAGTGAGGAAATGATGTTTAAGAAAATTTTAATTGCAAATCGAGGAGAAATCGCAGTCAGAATTATTCGTGCCTGCCGTGAGATGGGAATTTTGACCGTAGCTGTTTGTTCTGAGGCGGATAAAGAGGCGCTTCATGCACAGCTTGCAGATGAAACTATTTGTATTGGACCAGCTGCCGCAAAGGATAGTTATTTAAATATGGAGAGCATTATTAGTGCAACTTTAGTGAGTGGAGCTGAGGCCATTCATCCAGGGTTTGGTTTCTTATCCGAAAATAGTAAATTTGTGAGAATGTGCAATCAGTGTAATATTACTTTCATTGGACCATCTGCAGATACGATGGATCGTATGGGAAATAAATCCGAGGCGAGAAATACGATGATGAAAGCAGGAGTGCCTGTTGTACCAGGGACAAAAGAGCCTATCTATGATGGTATGGTAGGAATCGAATTAGCAAAAGAAATTGGATATCCAATTATGATCAAAGCGTCCGCAGGAGGCGGTGGAAAAGGCATGCGTGTGGCAGAATCCGAAGAAGAATTTTTAGAAAAATTCGAAACTGCTCAAAGAGAAGCAGTCAATGGATTTGGAGACAATACTATGTATTTAGAACGCTATGTGAAAAATCCTCGCCATGTGGAAATTCAGGTTCTTGCGGATAAAAAAGGAAATACGATTTATCTTGGTGAACGTGACTGTTCCATTCAAAGACGTCATCAAAAGATGATTGAAGAGGCTCCTTCCATTGCAATTGATGAAACACTTCGAAAAAAGATGGGAGAAGCAGCGGTAAAAGCGGCAAAAGCCACGGGATATTATAGTGCAGGAACGATTGAATTTTTATTGGATCAAAACAATGAGTTTTATTTTATGGAAATGAATACGAGAATCCAAGTAGAACACCCTGTGACAGAAATGATAACAGGTGTGGATTTAATTAAAGAACAGATAAAAATTGCTGCAGGAGAGACGTTAGCACTTCGTCAAGAAGATGTGAGAATTTCTGGCCATGCCATTGAATGTCGTATTAATGCAGAAGATCCTGATAAAAACTTTATGCCTTGTCCTGGAACTGTAAATTATATTCATTTTCCAGGAGGGAAGGGGATTCGAGTGGATTCTGCACTCTATGCAGGTTGTACGATTCCTCCTTACTATGATTCCATGGTGGCAAAGTTAATTGTCCATGATGAGACAAGGGAGCTTGCCATTAAAAAAATGCGCAGTGCGTTAGGAGAGCTAATTGTACAAGGCGTAAAAACAAATTTAGATTATCAATATGAAATATTTAACGATGAAGAATATGTAAAAGGAAATGTGGATACAGGATTTATTGAACGTTTCCAAGAACGATTGCAACAAGAGTAAGAAGAAATTTGACATAGGAATGGGAGATCGATGATATGTTAAAAGAAATGTTTAAAAAGACATCTGGTTTATCCATGAGCGAACGCCGTCAGGCAAAAAAAGGAGAGCATATTCGAAAAAATTTAGATGAGCCACAGATTCCAGATGGTTTGTTTGAAAAGTGTGATGCTTGTGGCGATTTAATCTATGCAGAGGACATCGCTTCTAACTATTATATTTGCCCCCATTGCGGTCATTATTTCCGAATTCGTCCAAGAAATCGTATCCGTATGATCGTGGATAAAGGAAGTTTTGTCGAATGGGATGAAAAGCTAGAAACATCGGATCCATTAGAGTTTCCTGGATATCAAAGTAAATTAGAGCATATGAAAGAAGTAACCAACTTAGAAGAGGCCGTTATGACAGGAAAGGGAACGATCAAAGGAATTCCTGTTGTAATCGGCGTTATGGCATCGGATTTTATGATGGGAAGTATGGGTCATGTGGTTGGTGAAAAGATTACAAGAGCAGTAGAGCGAGCAACAGAGGAAAAACTTCCTGTTATCTTATTTACTTGTTCAGGTGGCGCTAGAATGCAAGAAGGAATTATTTCCCTTATGCAGATGGCAAAGACATCACAGGCGTTAAAACGACACGATGAAGCAGGTCTTTTATATATTACAGTAATTACGGATCCGACGACAGGTGGAGTAACCGCTAGTTTTGCAATGCTTGGAGATATTATATTGGCAGAACCAGGGGCTTTAATTGGATTTGCAGGACAACGAGTCATTGAACAGACCATTGGACAAAAACTCCCAGAAGGCTTTCAAAGAGCAGAATTTCTACAAGAACATGGATTTATCGATAAAATCGTTGAGAGAAAACATTTAAGACCAATTTTAAGTTTATTACTTCGGAAATAAAAGTGTATAAAATTTTGTGACTGATGTTAGGAGGAACCATATGGCAGAGCAATTAAATGCATGGGAGCGTGTGCAGATTTCAAGAAGTGCAGGACGCCCAACGAGCCTTGATTATATTAGTTTTATATTTGATGATTTTATTGAACTCCATGGAGATCGCTGTTATGGAGATGATCCAGCGATTGTTGGAGGATTAGCAGGATTAAATGGAAAGACGTTTACCGTAATTGGACAGCAAAAAGGGCGTACAACAAAAGAAAATGTAAAGAGAAATTTTGGTATGCCCTCTCCAGAAGGCTATCGAAAAGCATTGCGTTTGATGAAACAAGCGGAAAAGTTTCATCGCCCAATTATTTGCTTTGTGGATACACCAGGTGCTTACTGTGGAATTGAAGCAGAAGAAAGAGGCCAAGGAGAAGCAATCGCTCGTAACTTATATGAGATGGCTGGGCTAAAAGTTCCAATTCTCTCCATTATGATTGGAGAAGGAGGAAGTGGTGGAGCGATTGCTCTTGCTGTGGCTAATGAAGTGTGGATTATGGAAAATGCCACATATTCTGTCCTTTCTCCAGAAGGATTTGCAGCTATTTTATGGAAAGATGGAAAACGGGCGCCAGAGGCAGCTTCTGTTATGAAGATCACAGCCTCTGACTTAAAAAATCTCCAAGTGGTGGAGGAAATCATAGAAGAAGAGGAACCAATTGGTATCGATAATATCGAAGAGATTACAACGGGAATGAGAGAGAAAATCGAAGCTTTTGTAAAAAAATATGAACAAATGACTCCAGAAGAAATTTGTTCCCAGAGATATGAACGATTCCGCGCATTTTAATAAAGGAAAAAGAATGGCTATGGCTAATAGCCTTTCTTTTTTACGCAAAAATTTTAGTTAATAAAAACTAGATAATAAGCTTTACAAGAAAAGAAAAGATAGTATTGGAAACTACTAAGTTCCTAAAAGTAAAAAGCGTGAAAAGAAATTCAAACAAAAAAGAAAAGATAGGGAAACAGAATCATAAAAGTAATAAAAAATAGAAAAGAGGATTTGTATGAATAAAATAAAACCATTGCAAATTGGCGAGTTAATTGCAAAAATTCCAATCATTCAAGGAGGAATGGGAGTAGGAGTGAGTTTAAGTTCTTTAGCAGGAGCGGTGGCAAAAGAAGGTGCTATCGGAATTATTTCCACTGCACAAATTGGTTATCGAGAGTCGGATTTTGATAAACAACCATTACAAGCCAATTTAAGAGCCATTCAAAAAGAGGTACAAAAGGCGAAAAAAATTGCTCCAAAAGGAATCATTGGAGTTAATATTATGGTTGCTACAAGACAATATAGTGAGTATGTAAAAGAAGCAGTAAGAGCTAAGGTGGATTTAATTATTTCAGGAGCGGGATTGCCAGTGGATCTTCCTAAAATTGCAAAAGAGGAATGGGAAGGATTAAAAAGTTGTGGTGAGGCTGTGAAAATGCCAAAATTAGTTCCTATTGTATCTTCCAAAAAAGCAATGAATGTAATTTTAAAATTATGGGATAAGAAGGAAAAAGTAGCGCCAGATGCTGTCGTAATTGAAGGTCCAAGAGCAGGAGGACATCTTGGATTTAAGTTAGAGGAATTACAGCATATGGACGAGATGAACTTCGATGAAGAAATTCAAAACATTATAGAGACAGTGAAACCATATGAAGAAAAATATGGACATAAGATACCGATTATTATAGCGGGTGGAATCCGAACAAAAGCTCAGTTAGAAAAGTACATTGAGATGGGGGCAGATGGTATTCAGGTGGCGACGCCTTTTGTCACAACAGTGGAATGCGATGCCGATGAGCGATATAAACAAGCGTATGTTGCGTGCCAAAAAGAAGATATTATTCTTGTGAAAAGTCCTGTTGGTATGCCAGGAAGAGCCATGAACAATGCTTTTCAAAAGAGAATACAAAAAGAAGGAAAAATACCTGTTACTTCTTGTCATGCTTGTATTTCTCATTGTAATCCAGAGGAAATTCCATATTGTATTACAGAAGGGTTAATTCAGGCAGTGAAGGGAAATGTAGAAGAAGGATTAGTATTTTGCGGGGCAGATGTGTATTTAGAAGATCGAATTACGACAGTAAGAGAAGTGTTAAATCGCTATGTTGGTGAAGAATAAAGAATCATAAAAAAGAAAACCTTGTCTATCGGGATGTGAGAAGCAATAGATATTTCGATAGAGGAGGTTTTTTTTATATGAAAACAAACATGAAATAGAAGATTATGATCATTGGTTTTTGGATAAATTTGATAAAAAAAACTGGAAATTGAATTCGTTATTTTACATAAAAATTTTTAAAATATTTGTTTATTCTACCTATTGCATTGGTCAAAAAGTGCACTGTGCAGAGAATTGTGACTATTTTATCAATGTTTTTTGTGTAAGAAGGATAAAAAATGCTGTTTTTATATTATAAAATTGTAAATAATACTGATGGAATGAAAAAAAACACTTTATTTTTTTGACTAATCGATCTATAATACAATTATCGGAGTTACTAAAAATCCTTTCTTTTATAAAATCGGATCATAATGGGAAGATGGGTTATGAGAAGGAAGCAGATGAAACAGCTGAAAGGAGGTACAACAAGGAAGAAAATAGGAAAGGAAATCTACGATAGTAACGCATAAGTCCTGAATTACAAACAGAGAAAAGAACTCTATAAAATAAATATCGGTATTTTAAGTTAGAAACGATTGATTCATATCAAAAAGTTGTGCTAGAGGTAAAGCGAAGTCTTTGAACCACTAGAAACCACTCAGTTTCGTTATGAATCAGGTCACAAAGAAAGTGAGGCAAAGCGACGTGGGCGAAAGTGTAATTGTAGTGTTTAACCAAATGATGTGTTTATTTTTAATGATTGCTCTTGGATATGGAGCATCTAAGTGGAAGATTGTGTCACCAGAAATGTCAAGTGGACTATCTGCAATGGTTGTAAAGATCACTTGTCCAGCAATGGTATTAGCATCTGTTATGACAGCAAAACCAGAAGGAACAATGAAAGATATCTTTATGGTATTTTTATTATCTGTTGTAATGTACATTATTTTTCCTTTGATTGGAGTTGCTCTTAATTTTATTACAAGAGTACCACAACAGGATAAGAGATTATATATTTTTATGACAACATTCTCTAATGTGGCATTTATGGGATTTCCAGTAGTCAATGCCATTTATGGGGAAACAGGAGTATTTTTCACAGCAATCTTCAACTTAACATTTAATTTATTCGTATTTACATTTGGGGTAGTGTTAATGTCAGGAAAATCTGGAAAGAGTGCAGTTTCTGTGAAATCATTATTAAATCCAGGAATTATTGCAGCGATTGTTGCTATTTTACTCTTCTCCTTTAAGATTCCAGTTCCAGATATTATTTCCACTACTTGTAGCACAGTTGGAAGTATGACAACACCACTTGCTATGATCGTAATCGGTTCTTCTCTTGCAACGGTACCATTAAGAGAAGTATTTAGTGAATATCGTCTCTATCCATATACGATTTTGAAACAAGGGGCAGCACCAGTGCTTATTTGGTTAGTATTTCGTAATTTCATTACAGATCCAATGATTTTAGCGATTACTGTTATTGTATCAGCAATGCCAGTAGCGGCAACAACTGTTATGTTTTCAAAACAGTATGGTCAAGATGATGTAAAAGCTGCGAAGGGGGTATTTATTACTACGTTAGTATCTATCATTACAATTCCAGCAATTACAATGCTATTTTAAATTTTAGTTTGCGTGGAAGGCATAAGTCAAACAAAAATACACGCATTTTTATTTAAAAAGAAATGAATTGAATAATCGATAAAAAACTGCCATGCAAATTTTTGTATGGCAGTTTTTTTGTAAAATTTAAAGCTATTATTTATAATGAGGATGCTATTTTTCAACTGGAAAAGGGCAAGAAATTGAAAAGAAAATGTAAGAATCAAGCCTGTTGTCAGAAGTAAAAAAAACAAGTATAATAGAAATAAATCGTTTTTCCTAAGGAAGAATTAAAAAACTACTAGAAAAATCAACAAAAATGGGGAAGTAATATTCTTGATTTTCATTATTTGCTAGAAAAGTAGGAAAATTGTAGAAAAATGAAAACTTCTCATTGCAAATTACGTTAGAATGTATATAATTATAAAGGAAACGATTTTGAAACATTCGGTGGGAAATCTGATAAATTATAAAACTATGGAAACAATAAAGTTAAAAAGAGAGCAGATGAACGAAAGGGGACAAAAATGGCAAGTACAGATATTGGAATCGATTTGGGAACAGCAAGTGTCTTAGTATATGTAAAAGGCAAAGGTGTTGTTTTAAAAGAGCCGTCCGTAGTGGCATTTGATAGAAAAACAAATAAAATTAAAGCAATTGGAGAAGAAGCACGTTTAATGCTTGGTAGAACTCCGGGAAACATCGTGGCAGTTCGTCCATTAAGACAAGGTGTTATTTCTGATTATACAGTAACAGAAAAAATGATCAAATACTTTATCCAAAAAGCAGTTGGAAAATCTTTCTTCTCCAAACGACCAAGAGTTGCTGTTTGTGTCCCAAGTGGAGCGACAGAAGTTGAGAAAAAAGCGGTTGATGATGCAACAAGAGAAGCAGGTGCAAGAGATGTTGTTATTATCGAAGAACCAATCGCAGCAGCTATTGGTGCAGGAATTGAAATTGCAAAACCAGTTGGAAATATGATTGTTGATATCGGTGGTGGTACTTCTGATATTGCAGTTATTTCTCTTGGCGGAACAGTTGTAAGCACTTCTATCAAAATTGCAGGTGATGATTTTGATGAAGCAATCATTCGTTATATGCGTAAAAAGCATAATTTATTAATCGGTGAAAGAACAGCGGAAGATATTAAGATTACAATTGGTACGGTATATAAACGTCCAGAAGTTTCTTCTATGGATGTGCGTGGACGTAATCTTGTAACAGGTCTTCCAAAGACAATCACTGTTACATCAGAAGAAACAGAAGAAGCGCTTCGTGAAGCTGCGACTCAGATCGTAGAAGCGGTACACAGTGTTCTTGAAAAAACTCCACCGGAATTAGCTGCGGATATTTCTGATAGAGGTATTGTATTAACAGGCGGTGGTGCATTGCTTCACGGTTTAGAAGAGTTAATTGAAGAAAAAACAGGTATCAATACAATGACAGCAGACGAACCATTGACAGCGGTAGCTATTGGTACAGGTCAATATGTGGAATACTTAAGTGATAAATAATAAATAAAGAGAGTAAAAAGGGACGATTGCTTATTTTATGCAATGGTCCTTTTTTATGTGATAGGAGACGGTATTTCCTATAATATAAAAAGCGCTATGGATAAATGTCTTGTACCATTCTGTCATTGACTTTCGATAGGAGATAGGAGTACCATATAAAGAATAGGCAAAAGAATCAGTAAAAAGAAACAGTAAAAAGAAACAGGACTTCTGAGTGATGTAAAATCAGTAAAAAATACAAAAAAAGAAAAAAGAAAGGGGATTCGAATGGAAATATTGGAAGGATATGTTGGACATATCCGATTTAGAAATGAAGAAAATGGATATACTGTTTTGACATTAGAAACAGTGGCAGATGAGGAAACTTGCGTTGGAAATTTTAATTATATTAATGAAGGAGAATATTTAAGATTAGAAGGTGGATACGTCGATCATCCTGTCCATGGACCGCAGTTTAAAGTGGAAAAATATGAAGTAAGAGCTCCAGAAGGTATGAAAGATATGGAGCGTTATTTAGGTTCTGGTGCTATAAAGGGAATGGGTCCTGTTCTTGCAAAGCGAGTTGTGAAAAAGTTTAAGATGGATACGTTTCGTATAATAGAAGAAGAGCCCGAACGACTCATTGAGATTAAAGGGATTTCTGAACGAATGGCACAAGAAATCGCTGCACAGTTTCATGAAAAGCAAGCGATGAGACAGGCGATGATTTTTTTATCCCAATATGGCATTGCAACCAATTATGCGGTGAAAATTTTTAACGAATATGGGGATCGACTTTATGATGTGATTAAGACAAATCCTTATAAAATGGCAGATGATATATCGGGAATTGGGTTTAAAATCGCAGATGAAATTGCGGCGAAAGTGGGAATTGGAACCGAATCTGATTTTCGAATTAAGTCGGGCATTTTATATACAATGCAACAGGCAGGGTATAGTGGTCATGTGTCTTTTCCAAGAGAGCGTCTTTTAATTCGAGGGGCGGAATTGCTTGGAGTAGGAGCAGAAGTGTTAGAACCGAAGCTTATGGAGCTTGTATTGGAGCGAAAATTAATCATTAAAAATATAGAAGAGCGTGATATGGTCTATACAAATCCTATGTATTATACGGAGCTGAATACGGCAAAGCGAATGTTAGATCTGGATGTAAAATATGAAGTCACCGATGAAGAGTTAGAACAAAGTTTGATTCGAATGGAACAAAGTCAAAATATTGTATATGACGAACTTCAAAAAGATGCCATTCGAACAGGAGCAAAAAATGGAGTTCTTATTGTAACAGGAGGTCCTGGGACAGGAAAGACAACTACAATTAATGCTATTATTCAATACTTTGAGGGAGAAGGGCTTGATATTATGTTGGCAGCCCCAACAGGAAGAGCCGCAAAGAGAATGGCAGAAGCGACAGGCTGTGAAGCCAAGACGATTCACCGTTTGTTAGAGCTTAATGGAGATTTAGAAGGCGGTTCTCGTTTTAAGTTTGAAAAAAATGAACAAAATCCATTAGAAACGGACGTTATTATTATCGATGAAATGTCTATGGTAGATTTAAGTTTAATGCATGCACTGTTGTTGGCAATTGTACCAGGAACAAGGCTTGTGCTTGTAGGAGATGGAAATCAGCTTCCATCGGTAGGTCCTGGAAACGTATTAAAAGACTTAATTGCTTCCAAATGTTTTTCTGTTGTGGAATTAAATAAAATCTTTCGACAAGCAGAAAAAAGCGATATCGTTGTCAATGCCCATAGAATTAATCATGGACAGCTCATTCAATTGGATAATAAAAGTCGTGATTTCTTTTTCTTAAAACGAATGTCAATTCAAGAAATACTTGGTGTTGTCATTTATCTTGTGCGGGACAAATTGCCAAACTATGTGGATGCTACGCCATATGACATTCAAGTATTGACTCCTATGAGAAAAGGAGAGTTAGGGGTTGAAAAATTAAATCAGATTTTGCAGCTGTATTTAAATCCTCCATCTGAAGAAAAAAGAGAAAGAGAAGTGCATTTTGGTGTCTTTCGAGAAGGCGATAAAGTCATGCAGATTAAGAATAATTATAAGCTGGAATGGGAAGTGAAAAATGGCAAAGGCTTTGTCCTCGATACAGGCGTTGGTGTGTTTAATGGGGACGTTGGCATTATCCGAGAGATCAATTCTTTTGCTGAAGAAATTATAGTGGTCTTTGATGATGTAAAAGTGGTAAAATACAGCTTTTCTATGTTAGACGAATTAGAACTTGCCTATGCGGTAACGATCCATAAGTCTCAAGGAAGTGAATATCCTGCCGTTGTAATTCCACTGATGACAGGTCCAAGAGTATTGTTTAATCGAAATCTACTTTATACAGCAGTTACCCGTGCTAAGCAATGTGTAACGATGGTTGGAAATCCAAGCACGGTAGATTTTATGATACAAAATGTCAATGAACAATTGCGATATAGTGGTTTATCTTATCAACTAAAAGAAATAAAAAAAATGGAAGAGGACTGTGAAACAATGGAAAACTAGGGGGAAGTATGGGGGAACAAAAAAAGAAAAAAGTGTATGCTATCCCATTGGATTTACTTTATCCAAGACAGTGTCCGCTCTGTCAAACGATTGCTGGATATGGACGCTTGCTTTGTAGCGATTGTGAAAAAGAAGTGCCATATCTTGAAGAGCCATTCTGTATGAAATGTGGAAAGCCTTTTTCTATAGAAGAAGAGGCAAAAGAATACTGTAGGGATTGTCAGTCACATAAAAGAAGTTTTATTCGAAACTATGGACTTCTTCGATACGAGAGTAAAGTAAAAAAATCCATCTATGCCTTTAAATATGCTAATAAAAGAGAGTATGCGGATTGGTATGCAAGAGAGCTTGTAAAACGATATGGAAGATTGTGGAAGAGTTTTCAAATCGATGGGATCATTCCCGTTCCTGTTCATAAGAAAAAGCGAAGGCAAAGAGGATATAATCAAGCCGAAATTCTTGGAAGGAAACTTGGGGAATTGTTGGAGATTCCTTGCATTAGCAAAGGATTAGTTCGTACTGTGGATACAACGCCACAAAAGGAGTTAGATCAAAAACAGCGCTATAAAAACTTAAAAAGTGCATTTTCCATTGGACATCTTCCAGAGGAAATCCACAGCGTTTTATTAGTGGATGATATTTATACAACAGGAGCGACTATGGAGGCATGTAGCTCTCTTTTATTGAAACAAACAACAATTGAGAAAGTATATGCTTGTTCCATCAGCGTTGGAAATGGAGTTTAATCATTGAAAAATATATAATGAATATTTTGGTGTTAAAATACATATTATTGCTCGTATATATGCAAATAGAGATGGAAATAATGAATAAAAATAGGTATTTTAATGTATAAAATTTAAAAATATGCAAAAACCTTTTGACTTTCCTACGATAACTTGTTATAATGAGCCAAAAGGAGGTTCTTACGATGGATTTAAAAGGAAGAAGTTTTTTAACATTAAAAGATTTTACACCAGAAGAAATAGAGGGATTAATTGATTTAGCAGGACAGTTGAAGGCGGATAAGAAAAAAGGGATTACGGGGAATCGTTTAAAAGGAAAAAATATTGCCCTTATTTTTGAAAAGCCATCCACTCGTACAAGATGTGCGTTTACAATCGGCTGTATTGACGAAGGAGGGCATCCAGAATATCTTGGAAAAGACGATATTCAGTTAGGACATAAAGAATCGGTAGAAGATACCGCTCGTGTGTTAGGAAGAATGTTTGATGGAATTGAATTTCGTGGATTCAAGCATGAGAATGTGGAGAAATTAGCAAAATATAGCGGAGTTCCTGTATGGAATGGACTTACCGATGATTATCATCCAACACAGATTTTAGCGGATATGCTCACATTAAAAGAACATTATGGGCATTTAAAAGGATTACATTTTGTATATACAGGTGATGGAAGAAATAATATGGCAAACTCCCTTATGATCGGATGTGCCAAATTAGGGCTTCATTTCACTTTGATTGCGCCAAAGAGTTTGTGGCCAAAAGAAGATCTCATTACTACTTGTGAGGAGTATGCAAAACAGTCAGGCGGAACGATTACATTATCAGAAGATGTGGAAGCGGTAAAAGAAGCAGATGCTATTTATACCGATGTGTGGTGTTCTATGGGAGAAGAAGATAAGGCAGCAGAGAGAATCGCTTTATTAAAGCCATATCAAGTAAATAAAGAATTGCTTCAAAAGACTGGAAAAGATACGACAGTTGTTATGCATTGTCTACCTGCTGTAAAAGGAAATGAGATTACAGAAGAAGTATTTGAAGACAATGCAGATATTATTTTTGAAGAAGCAGAAAATCGTATGCATACCATTAAAGCGGTAATGGTTGCTACATTAGGGGAAGAATAAGAAGCGTGATACATAAAAGTTTAGCAAAAATTATTCAATAAAAAATAAAAAAGTTACAAGAATCAATGATGCTATATGAGAAAGCAAGAAAGAATGGACAAAAAAGATACCATTTTTTCTTGCTTTTTTTATTATAGACATTATTTTTCGTTGTTTCTAATTATTTACCATTGGGACGGATTTTGCTTTTTCGTTGCGAGAATGAAAATTATCTGTTATGATGGATAGTGGTTTTTTGCTAGTTAATAAAAATAGAGCAATTACAAGCGCGAAAAGCGTATTGAAGAAATAGAAAAAGAATATCAATAGAAAGAGTATCGGAAAGGAAAAGAAAATGGAAAGAGAAAAAGTCGTTCTTTGTGGTGCTAGTACCTATGAACAGAAATATTATTTTAATCCTCAATTTTCAGCTTTACCACAACAGATTCAAGATGAATTAAAGATTACTTGTGTTATCTTCACTTCTCAAATTAGCTGTGTTTTTACGATGGAATTTGATGAAGAAGGTAATCTTGATTTTGTTGTACAACCAAATGACGATTTTGCATTTGATGAGATTGGAAGCGGATTAAAAATTAAAGAATTGCAAAGAACAAAGCAAGAGCTTTGGGAAGAATTAGAGCTTTATTATAAAGTGTTTTTCCTCGGACAAAAGATGGAGGAAAATTAGATAGGAGTAGAAAATGAGTTTAAAAATTGGTAAGATTGAGATTCCTCATGGTCTTATTTTAGCGCCTATGGCAGGTGTGACAGACTTACCATTTCGCTTGCTTTGTAAAGAGCAAGGGTGTGAGATGTTTTATACAGAGATGGTGAGTGCAAAAGCACTTTACTATGGAAATAAAAATACAGAGCCTTTATTAGCAACGGATGAAAAAGAACGCCCAGTATCTGTTCAAATCTTTGGTTCTGAGCCAGAACTTATGGGAGAGATGGCAAAGAAGTTAGAAGAAAAAGGTTGCTTTGATGCGGTGGATATTAATATGGGTTGTCCAGTTCCAAAAATTGTAAATAATGGAGAGGGCTCGGCTCTTATGAAAAATCCAGAGTTAGCTGGAAAAATTATTAAGTCGGTTTCTTCCTCTATTTCTTTGCCACTTACGGTGAAGATACGAAAAGGATTTACAGAAGAGACACAAAATGCCGTTGAAATGGCACAAATAGCGGAGGCAAATGGCGCAGCTGCTATTGCGGTGCATGGTAGAACAAGAGAACAGTATTATTCAGGAACTGCTGATTGGGAAATGATACGAAAAGTAAAAGAAGCAGTTAAGATACCAGTCATTGGAAATGGCGATGTTTTTGAACCAGAAGATGCCATGCGTCTCTATGAGGAAACAGGATGCGATGGAATTATGATCGCAAGAGGAGCAAAAGGAAATCCATGGCTTTTTAAACGAATTGTACATTATATGGATACGAAAGAATTGTTGCCAAAGCCACAATTATCCGATGTGGTCGCTATGATATTGCGACATGGAGAAATGATGGTACAATTTAAAGGTGAGTATATTGGAATTCGTGAAATGAGAAAACACGTAGCTTGGTATACGGTAGGATATCCAGCTTCTTCTAAGTTGCGGAATTTAGTCAATCAAGTGGAAACATTAGAACAATTAAAACAATTAATGACAGAATATCAACACGTAAGAGAATAAATATTCGTAATAGCCAAAAGAAAATAGTAAGAAACAATGGAAAGATAAAAAGGAGATAGAAAATGAATAATTTATTAGTCGCACAGTCTGGTGGTCCTACATCTGCAATCAATGCTACGATTGCAGGCGTAATGACATGTGCTTTTTTGAGCGGTAAAGTAGATAAAGTGTATGGTGCAATCAATGGAATTCAAGGAGTATTTCATGAGAAATTTGTAGATTTAAATGAGAAATTAAAATCTGCGGAAGATTTAAGATGTCTTTGCCAGACACCATCTGCAGCTCTTGGTTCTTGTCGCTTTAAGTTAGGAGACTTAGAAAAAGAGAAAGAACAGTTTGAAAAAATTATTCATATTTTCCGTAAATACGATATTAAATATTTCATTTATACAGGCGGAAATGATTCTATGGATACGGTAGATAAATTATCTGCTTATTGTGAAAAAAATGGAATTACCGATATTAAAATCGTTGGAGCACCAAAAACAATCGATAATGATTTAGTAGGAATTGATCATTGCCCTGGATTTGGTTCTGCTGCAAAATATATTGCAACTACATTCGCGGAATTAGAAAGAGATTGCCATGTCTATGATACAAAGGCAGTGACAATTGTGGAAGTCATGGGAAGAAATGCAGGTTGGTTAACAGCTGCTTCTGCCCTTGCAAGAGTGGCAGGAGGAAAAGGTCCAGACCTTATCTATTTATGTGAGCCAGATTTTAGCGTGGATCAATTTATTGAAGACGTGAAAAAGAAAATGGAGGATCACCCAGATATCGTAGTGGCTATCAGTGAAGGAATTAAAGATAAAAATGGTATGTATTTATCCGAACATGTACAAGCAGGTGCAAAAGATGCCTTTGGACATGCGATTATTTCAGGAGCAGGAAGCGTACTAGAAACGATTGTAAGAGAAAGATTAGGATGTAAAGTGCGTTCTGTTGAATTGAATTTAATGCAACGTTGTGGTGCTCATATCGCCAGCGCTACGGACATTGAAGAAAGTAAGATGCTTGGTATGAAGGCTTGTCAGTGTGCATTAGATGGAGAGACAGGAGTCATGGCGGTGTTAAAGCGTATTGCAAATGAACCATATGAAGTGATTTTTGATAGTATTCCAGTTTCAGAAGTAGCCAATAGAGAAAAGAAAGTTCCAAGAGAATGGATCAATAAAGAAGGCAACGACATTACAAAAGAATTATGGGATTATATGTATCCATTAATTCAAGGAGAACCAAGTATTGTCTATGAAAATGGAGTGCCAAAACACTTATATTTATATTAAGAATAGGAGAAAAGCGAAAGTATTTTTGTACTTTCGCTTTTTCTATATGCTATGCTTCTCATTGTTTTTGGGCGAGAATGGCAAACATAATCGCTCTTGTTTGATTAGAAGCACAAGTATAGGCTTGATTTAATTCTTTAATGTTTAGTTGCTGTTCTAAATCGCGATAGCAGGACAGGTTTTGTACTCCAAGTTCCCAGAGAGTCGTAAGATCCCACTGTGGGCGTTCGACTTTTGTGATAGCGAGATCTTTTGCGATCCGATTTCTTGTTTGGAGTTGATGAAGAGATTGGGTTGGGTGAGAAGGAGTTTCTCCTCTTTTTTCGGATTCATAAAAGACTTTTCCGTAATTGGAATCCATATTTAGTAAGCGTCCTTTTTTGGCTAGCACACGCAACATTTCCTGATAGGCTTGTTTCACATTAGGAAGAATCCATGTAACATTGCGAGTGATAATAAAATCGAATGTTTCATCAGGAAATGTTAAATGTTGTGCATCCATTTGTAAAAACGAAATATCGAAAATATGATTTCTTTCACAGTTTTTCTTTGCCTGTTCTAACATCTCTTTTGAAAAATCGATTGCCGTCACTTGACAGCCCAATTCCTTTAGTAAAAGACAAAAAAATCCAGCGCCACAACCGAGATCTAATGCTCTAATAGGGCGATCTTTTATGGGTGGTAATTGGCTTTTAATAAATTGTAAAAAGGATTCTCGCATAGAGGTTTCGTAATCTTTCATGCGAAGAGCCGAAAATTCTTCTGCTCGATCGGACCAATAGTTTAAAGAGAGTTGTTGAAGCTGTTGTTCTGTCATAAAGTTTCATTCTCCTTTGTATTTTTTGGAACACAGATTGTTTGTGCGCCCACTTGTATGATTTGAGTTTTGATATGATAAAGCTCAGACATTGTTTCAGCAGTAATGACATCGTTTGCTTGTCCATAATGGGAGATCGTCCCCTCTTGTAAAATCAGTGTTTTGCTATTTAAAAAAAGTGGGTGATCTGGGAAATGAGTCGTCATGATTACTCCCATTCCTTTTGCTTGTAGTTTTTTTACCAGTGTTAAAAACTGATATTGTTTTCCAAAGTCAAGATGGGCGGTTGGTTCATCCAAAATGAGAAGTTCTGGTTCTTGTGTAAGAGCGGATGCTAATAATACCAGTTGCCGTTCTCCACCAGAGAGATTGGTATATGGTTTGTCCTTTAGATGAGAAATGGATAGAAACTCTAAATAATGCATTGCGATTTCTTCTTCTTTTTTGCTAGGACTTGAAAAATATCCAATGGTAGAAGTTCGCCCCATGGTTACTACATCAAGTACCCGAAATGGAAAGGTAGGGGTATGGTTTTGTGGAATATAGGCAAACTTTCTTGCAAGAGCTTTGGAGGAATAATGTTTTAGAGGTTGGTGTTCAAGGAAAACTTCTCCTGAGTTTGGTTTGTATTTTCCTGTCATACATTTTAAAAGAGTGCTTTTTCCTGTACCATTTGTTCCTAAAATACAAAGGATATCAGGAGTTTGATAGGAAAAGGATAGGTTGTTTAAAATCCTTTTTTCTTTTTCATTTGAATAAGAAAAGGAAAGGTTTTTTATTGTGATATCCATTACCAATGCACCTTCTTTCGATAAATAAAATAGGCAAAGAGTGGAACGCCAATAATTCCCGTAATTACACCAATAGGAATCTCTGTAGCGGTTAATGTTCTACAAAGATCGTCGATTAGGAGTAAATAACAGATGCCAAGAGAGGCGGAGGCAGGAAGTAATTTTCGAAAGTCTGCCCCGACTATCATTCGAGCAAGATGAGGAATTACAATGCCGACCCAACCGATAATGCCAGAGATGCTGACAACGAGTGCAGTGATAATAGAACAAGCTAAAATAGCAAGGGTACGATCCCGTTTGACGGGGATGCCAAAAGATTGCGCTTCTTCACTTCCAAGGCTTAGTACATTTAATCTCCAACGAATGAGAAATAAAAAGAGCATACAAAGAATATAAGCGGGAAGGATACGAAGTATCTTTTCGTAGTTAATGCTAACAAGAGAACCCATAAGCCAAAAGACAATTTCAGGTAATTTCTCAAAAGGATCCGCTGTGAATTTAATGAGAGAAATGAGAGAGGAAAAAAGAGAGCCTACTAACATTCCAGAAAGCACTAAGCTCACAGTCGAGTGTTTACTATGAATAGAAAGTAAAAAGGTTAACAGTACCGCGAATAGTCCAAATATGGTTGCTACTAGTTGTATTTGTAGTGTGGAAAGAGAGAGAACAATAGCCAGTCCTGCTCCAAATCCAGCTCCGTTAGAAACACCTAATGTATAAGGATCGGCTAGTGGATTTTTAAAGAGCCCTTGAAAAACAGCACCAGATACGGAAAGACCAGCACCAATTAAGACAGCACTAATAATTCGTGGAAGCCTTACTGTAAATAGTAAGTGAAAGGCCATAGGATCTTTTAAAAATTCATTTCTTGTAATGCCTTTGAATAAAATAGTAACAACATCAAAGGGCGAGATTGGATAAGAACCAATACCTAAAGAAATGAGAAACAGTATAATAGGAAGAAGGAGAAAGAAAATCATTCTCCCTCTTTTTTTATCACCATTCATTTACACTTCTCCTGTAAAAGGAACCCCATAAAAAGATTCATAGAAGGTTTTTGCACGTTCTTGTACCACTTCCTTGCTAATTTTATCTGGATAAAATTGATGGGCTAGCCAAAGTTCCCCTAGTGCGATTGAGTCAGTATCCGGATTTCCCCAAGGTTTTGTCCAGTAAGGAGCTAGTAGTACATTTCCTTCTTTCACCGCTTTTAGTTCTTTGTATTTTGCATCTGTCATGATTTCATCATATACTTCTTGATAACGATCTTGAACAATAATGACGTCTGGATTCCATTGTGCTAATTTCTCAAAAGTATAAGGTTGATAACCTTGGATTTCCTTTGAAGCTACATTAATGGCACCAGCGCGTAAAAGTTGAGAACCTACGTATTTATCATTTCCATAAGTCTGTTGTCCTTCATTTGCAATAAAAACGCGAACGCGATCTTCCTCTTTTATCGTCCCAACCGCCTTTTCTACGATATCACGGCTTTCAAGACAAAAATCCCAAATCTGATTGGCTTTTTCTTCTGTGCCTGTCAACTTTCCAAGTGTTTTTACTGCCCATTCACAACCCTCGGTATAAGCGCTATCTGCATCAGAAAGTCTTGGGTTTTGGGCTTCTTCTTGTTTTCCTTCTCCACGTAAGGAAACAACAACAACTGGAATTTTAAGTTCTTTTAATTGTTGGATTGTGTCTGGATTGGCCTGAGAGGCTGCAATAACAACATCTGGGTTCAATTTTACAATTTCCTCCACGTTCCATTCTTGAAGATCACCAGGAGTCGGTAAAGATTCAATATTAGGAAAGACATCCTTCATATAATCTCCAAGATCTTTTTCCCAGTTTTTTTCCGTTGCTACTACTTTTTCTTGAGCACCTAATTGGGCTAAGATATCCAAAGAGTGATGTTGCATAACAACCATACGCTCCACAGGAATCTGGACAGTTACTTCATTATCCGCTTGATCTACAAACGTATAAGCAGTTTTTTGATTGTTTGATTCATCAATTGCATTCATTGTTTGTGTTACGGTTTCGGTTGTTGTTTCTTGTTTGGCGGTGCTACAACCGCTGAGTGCCATAGCACAAAGTAAAGAAAGGCTTATTATTTTTTGATAAATTTTTTTCATAAATACAAACTCCTTTTTTCTTTTGTTTTTCTTATTGTAACAAGAAGGAAATGAGATTAACGTTGTCTTAGCAACAAAATAAGGAAGAGTGATAGAAGAGGGAGGGAAGTTTTATGGAAGATAAGAGTTACTTGGGCAAGTTTTTTTAAGTTAAAATGCTATTTCCCATAATAAGTCATGGAAAAGAGGTATTTTTCATAGGAAAAAAGCATATAGCATAAAGAAAGAATAGCGTAGTGGGAGAAAAAGATGGAAGTTGCATTTATTCGGTATCGCTATTTAGAAAAAAGCAGTGTTATCTATCGATGGCTTCATCGGACGTTACCAAAGAAATGGTTGCAAAAATGGCTATTGCGAAAGAAAAAACTAAAAAAAGAAAACAGTGCAGAAGGGGAGTTAAAAGGGATTGAAGTGGAGTTACCATTTGAACAGGAATGTGTTGTAAAAATGGGCGAGGAACTTGTATGGCATTTTATTGAAGAAGAGATCCGAGAACAAAAACGACAGTATGGGAGTGTGACTTTCTTATTAAAAGGGGAGCTTTTTTTCTTATATTGTAGACAAGAGAGTAATTTTTCTTGTTATCCTTATCACTTATCCCTTTATTCGGCTTTTGATAAAGAGAGTCAAGAGGAGCAAAAAGATCATGCTGTATGTATGCTTTTAAATAGAAGAAATTATGTAGGGTGGATGAAATTCTTTTTTATAAAAGAATTAACCGAATACTATCGAGTGCTTTATGGGATTCGAAAAAAAGTATTAAAGCTCGTCATTATAGAAGGTAAAATAGAAGAGACAAAACGGGTAATTTCTTTGGTGTCCAATAATCTGAATTATATGATTGTAAAGACGAACCAGCCTTCGGTATATGAAACATTAGCAAAAGAGATTTATGAAGAGACAGGGCTTTCTATTGTATTTTTACCAAAAGAGAAGAAAGAAAAAGAGGAAACAGAAAAAATAGAAGAAATAGAGAAAGAAATAGAAGAAATAAAAGAGGATTCAACAAGGATAGATGTAGGACGATCAGGACAAAATACAACAATTGAGATTGATTTAAATGATCTGTATCCAAAGGCCAGTAATCTTCGAATTACACAAAGAGGAATCTGGATCGATCAAGAAGTATTAACAGCCATTTTAATGGAACAGACAATGAATTTTGATGGAACGGTTGTAGAAGAGAAGTTAGAAGAATGGAAAGAAAACTATGGGCTTTATCTTAGAAAAATAGTATAGAAATCCGTGAGTTTTAAAAGAAGAAAAGGGATGAGTGGAAAATAAAGGAAAACAAAGGGAAAGCTGGTTGACAAGAGATCGCCAGTCATTTATAATATAAGAATTGTAGATAGAACAATAAGAAATAAGAATGAAAAGTTTCTTACGTTCCAAAGCAATGAAAGTTTATAAATACTATATTTGGTACTCATTGCTATTACATGGATACAAAAGGAGAGGAAAAAATTTTCCTCTCCTTTAGAGAACAATGGATCTCGTAAAACGTATTTCTCATCATTTCGTTTATGCAATGCATGGCTTAGTGAAAAGAATGAGGAGACATTGTTTTTATAAAGTATTGAAAAAAGAAAGGGAGTTCAATCAATGGCAGAGAAGAAAAATATTTTAACATATGCTGGTTTAAGAGAATTAGAAGAAGAATTACAGCAGTTAAAGGTAGTAACCCGTAAAGAAGTAGCTCAGAAAATTAAAGAAGCTAGAGAACAGGGTGACTTATCAGAAAACGCTGAATACGATGCAGCAAAAGATGAACAACGTGATATTGAAGCCCGCATTGAAGAAATAGAGAAAATCCTTAGAAATGCAGAAGTTGTTGATGAAGATGAAGTGGATCTTGAAAAAATCAACATCGGTTGTATGGTAAAATTATTTGATATGGAATTTAATGAAGAAGTTACTTATAAATTAGTAGGTTCTACAGAAGCAGATATTTTTGCAGGTAAGATTTCAAACGAATCTCCACTTGGACACGCATTAATCGGATGTAAAATCGGAGAAGTTGTAGAGGTTGAAGGTCCAGACGGAGCAGAAAAATATCGTATTTTAGATATTCAAAGATCCAACTTATAAGAGAAAGAATAGGAGTGAACACACTGTGGCAGAACAGAATTTAAACGAAATTTTAAAAATTAGAAGAGAAAAACTTGCGGAACTCCAAGAAGCAGGAAAAGATCCTTTCCAGATTACAAAATATGATCAGACACATCATAGTATGGAAATTAAAGATAATTTTGAAGAATTAGAAGGAAAGACAGTATCCATTGCAGGTAGAATGATGTTTAAACGTGTAATGGGAAAAGCATCTTTTTGTAACGTTCAAGACTTACAAGGAAATATCCAGTCTTATGTAGCAAGAGATAATATTGGAGAAGAATCTTATAAAGATTTCAAGAAATTTGATATCGGTGATCTTATCGGTATTAAAGGTGAAGTATTTAAAACAAAAACAGGAGAAATTTCTATTCATGCAACAGAAGTGACTCTTTTAAGCAAGAGTCTTCAAGTTCTTCCAGAAAAATTCCATGGTTTAACAAATACAGATATGCGTTATCGTCAAAGATATGTTGATTTAGTTATGAATCAAGATGTCAAAGAAACATTTGTAAAACGTTCTAAATGTATTAGTGCGATTCGTCGTTTCTTAGATGGACAAGGATTTATGGAAGTAGAAACTCCTATGCTTGTAAGCAATGCAGGTGGAGCAGCAGCTAGACCATTTGAAACACATTATAATGCGTTAGACGAAGATGTAAAACTTCGTATTTCCTTAGAGTTATACTTAAAGAGATTAATCGTAGGTGGTCTTGAAAGAGTTTATGAAATTGGACGTGTATTCCGTAACGAAGGAACGGATGCAAGACATAATCCAGAGTTTACATTAATGGAATTATATCAAGCATACACAGACTACAATGGAATGATGGAATTAGCAGAAAACTTATACCGTCATGTAGCGCAAGAAGTATGCGGAACAATGCAGATTCCTTACGGCGATGTGATTATTGACTTAGAAAAACCATTTGAAAGAATTACAATGATCGACGCATTGAAAAAATATGCAAATATTGACTTCACAACGGTAAAAACAACAGAAGAAGCAAAGGCATTAGCAAAAGAACATCATGTAGAATTCGAAGAAAGACATAAAAAAGGTGATATTTTAAGTCTTTTATTCGAAGAATTTGTAGAAGAAAAATTAATTCAACCTACATTTGTTATCGATCATCCAGTGGAAATCTCTCCACTTACAAAGAAAAAACCAGAAGATCCAGAATATGTAGAACGTTTTGAATTATTCATCTATGGACGTGAAATGGCAAATGCTTATTCTGAGATCAACGATCCAATCGATCAGAGAGAACGTTTCGAAGCACAGGAAGAATTATTAGCACAAGGTGATGAAGAAGCAAACCGTATTGACGAAGACTTCTTAAATGCGTTAAGCATCGGTATGCCACCAACAGGCGGTATCGGATTTGGTATCGACCGTATGGTAATGCTTATGACAAACTCTCCAGCGATTCGTGACGTATTGTTATTCCCAACAATGAAGAGTTTGGATAAATAAGTCTAGTCCGCTTAAGTTAATATTTTGTACTTTAAGGACATTTTTCTAAAAGAAATTTTAGAAAAATGTCCTTTTTTTATATTGTTACTCCAAATTAGTTATGTGATATGATATGGAAAAGAATAGATACTTATCATGACAATTACACAAATTTTAAAGATTTAAAGCCATCAGACATATGGAAATGTTTGGTGGCTTTTTTCTATATTCATGT
>UQVN01000007.1 GCA_900544525.1 uncultured Eubacteriales bacterium | reverse complement strand
GTTATCCAAGCCCCCCGCCCCCACCAAACGAGCAAGCCCCCTGCCATACACAGGCAAAGTACTCCTGCTAACTTTTTACTAATCCATTTTCTCATTTTACTCTTTATCCTTTCTATTTTTAGAATAACTGAGATCTATTATATCTCACACTCTCCTAATTCGTCTAGTGTAGATTGTGTTATCTTATCGTTTCCTAATTATAACCTTCCTTTGAAGTTTCATTCTCTTCCCGGAAAATCAAACTGTCGATATCTTCTATTACTTGTTCTACCGCTAGTAACAATTCCTTCTTCGTTCCACCTTTCCAAGTATAGACAAAAGAGGCATCTGGCATTTGAAACTTCATTTTATTTCGATATTGTTCTCGTTTTAAAAGTGGATCAATCTCTTCTACTTTTACTCTTGCATTCTTATTCATTCCAAATATAATACGATTTCCTTTTTGTTCGATCTGAATTAAAAATGCATGATGGGCTTTTGCTTTTAATAACGCCACTTTCAACAAGTTCATAACAGCCATTGGAGGTTCTCCATAACGATCTAAAAGTTCATCCGACATATCAGAATACTCTTCCTCTGTTTCAATACTCGCAATTCGTTTATAAAGCTCTAATTTTTGCATTTCATTTTTTACATAGGTGGCAGGAATAAAAGCATCGAGCATAAGATCAATCGTCGTTTCAAACTCTTCAATCTCGTCCTTTTCTCCCTTTAACTGTTTTACCGCATCATTTAACATCTTACAATAAAGGTCATAACCGATGGCTTCCATATGCCCTGATTGTTCCGCCCCTAATAAATTTCCTGCTCCGCGAATTTCTAAATCCCTCATAGCGATTTTAAATCCAGATCCAAGATCGGTAAATTCTCGAATAGCTTGCAGACGTTTTTCTGCGGTTTCTTTTAACATCGTATCCCGCCGATACATTAAGAATGCATAAGCACTGCGATTGGAGCGTCCAACCCTTCCCCTTAACTGATAAAGTTGAGAAAGTCCAAGATAGTTGGCATCATGGATAATCATCGTATTAACATTAGAAATATCAAGACCAGTCTCGATAATGGTTGTGGAAACAAGCACATCTAATTCGTGATTAATAAACTGGTACATGATTTTTTCTAACTGTCGCTCGCTCATTTGTCCATGGGCAAATCCTACATTTGCCTCTGGTACTAGGGTAGCAATATGTTCCGTAATCTCGTCGATGTTATTGACTCGATTATACACATAATAAACCTGTCCATCCCTTGCCATTTCTCTTCGAATCGCTTCTTTAATCATTTCTTCGTTGTACTCTAATACATAAGTTTGAATGGCCCTTCGATCAACTGGTGGTTCTTCTAACACACTCATATCACGGATTCCAATCATGCTCATATGAAGCGTTCTTGGAATCGGAGTGGCACTAAGAGCTAATACATCCACATTCTTTTTTAACTGTTTAATCTTCTCCTTATCGGATACACCAAATCTTTGCTCTTCATCAATAATTAAAAGCCCAAGATCCCGATAATTCATATCTTTTGATAGCACGCGATGAGTACCAATGACAATATCGACCATCCCATTCTTTAGTCCTTCAATGGTTCTTCGTTGCTCCGCTGGTGTCCGAAATCTTGACATCATGTGAATGGTAATTGGGAAGTTTTTCATACGCTCTACAAAGGAATTATAATGCTGTTGTGCTAAAATAGTAGTAGGAACTAAAAATACTACCTGTTTCCCATCTGCAACCGCTTTAAACGCTGCACGAATAGCTACCTCAGTCTTTCCATACCCAACATCTCCACAGATCAAACGATCCATAATTTTTTTGCTTTCCATATCCGCCTTTGTAGCAGCGATGGCGTCTAACTGATCTTGTGTTTCCTCATATGGAAAAAGTTCTTCAAATTCTTGTTGCCATACCGTGTCTTTCGAAAATGCATATCCTTCTTTTGACTGACGTATGGCATAGAGTTCCACTAATTCTTTTGCAATATTTTTAATTTCTCCGCGAACACGACTCTTTGTCTTCTCCCATTCGCTTCCCCCTAATTTATTGAGCTTTGGCTTTCGAGCAGAAGAAGAGGCATATTTTTGTATCAGATCTAATTGAGAAGCTAAAATAAATAATTTACTTCCCCCTTTATATTCAATACAAATATAATCTTTTGTGATCTTATCCACTTCGATTTTTTCAATCCCTTTATAAATACCTAATCCATGCTTTTCATGTACAACATAATCCCCGATAGCAATATCCGCAAAACTATTGATCTTTGCACCTGTATATTTGTTCTTTTTCTTAGCACTTCTTTTTTTCTTATCTTTTGCTGTAAAAATATCACTTTCTGAAATAATAGCAAATTTTAATAGGGGATATTCAAACCCATGACTTAACCTTCCTTGCGTAATAATAATCTCCCCTTTTGATACAAATCCTTCTAATTTTTCTTGATAAGTCACAGAAATTTCATTCTCTCGAATATCCTCGGATAATCGCTTAGCTCTTGTTGAAGAAGGGGATAAGATTAGCACCTGATATCCCTTTTGACGATACATTTTTAAATCTTTTATTAGTTGCTCAAAACTATTGTTATAAGGATTGACTGACTTCACTTCCATGTGAAAACTGCTCTTTGGAGAAAAAAATGGAAATCTCTGAATCAGCATACTCAATAATACACAAGGTCGGTTGGCCGCTTTTGCAAGCACTTCTTCATAGGAAAAGAGCACTTTTGCCTGAGAAGGAAGAATGTATCCTCCTTCTAATCGACTCATCATGCTCTCCCGAAATTCTAATTCATAGGCACTTGCTCGTTCTACCATTCTCGCTGGCTCGTCTAAGAAAAAGATCGCTTCTCCTTCTTCAAAATAATCAATAAAAGAAACGGTCTCTTCATAAAAGAAGGGAAGGTAACTATCGATTCCAATGACGGAATGTAATTCCTCGATCTCTTCTTTTACTTCTTTTATCATCTTATTAAGACGGCTATATGCTTCCTGCTTTTTCTCTTTTTTTAGTTTTAACTTTATGCTGTCAAACTCCTGCTCCATACGAAGAAAGCCTTCTTCTAACCGCTGTTTTGTCAATACATATTCATTTGCAGGATATAACTGGATTTGCTCTATATTTTCAATAGAGCGTTGGCTAGAAGCATCAAAGCTTCGAATAGAATCCACTTCTTCTCCCCAAAGCTCAATTCGATAAGGAGTTTCTTCTGTCAGTGGAAAAATATCTAAAATTCCCCCTCGAACAGCAAACTGTCCATGGTTATCCACCATTCCTACCCGTTCATATCCTAGTTCGACGAGCTGTTGCTTCATCTTCTCCATATCAAAGACATCGCCCACCCGTACGGTAATAATATGATCTCTTAACTGATGAATCCCTGTTAATCGATCCATAAGCCCATCAATTGTCATAACGATAACGGCTGGTTCTTTTTTCGCAATTTTTTTCAAGATTTCCATACGCTGTTTTACGATGTTATTGCTATGGATATCCGCACTATAAAATAAAACGTCTTTTGCAGGGTATAAATATACTTCCCGATCAAAAAATCGATAGTCCTCATAAATTTCTTTCGCCTTTGTTTCATTATGGGTAACAATAATGCGATAAGGATAGTCTGTTCCAATGGTGTGGATCAAATGACATTTTTGTGTATCAATACACCCAGTAACTACCATAGGCGTTTTTTCCTCTTTCAAACTTGCCATCATCTCTTGACAGATCTCTCCTGTATAAAGCATTGTTTGCATCAAGTCCATCTCATTCCCTCCATTCTTTTCCAGACTTATCCCATTTTAACTATTTCTGTTTTCCATTATACGCGTTCATAGCTTTATCTATACCATCTTTTAACATCATAAAGACTGCTTCACAAGCGCGATCTGTAGAATCTTCCACCTCTTGCATCTGGGCTTTTGGGAATCGACCTAATACATGATCTGCTAGATCCTGTCCAGCCATTTTTTCTCCCACCCCAATCTTTACTCTTGGAAATTCATTGGTTCCCAAATGTTGAATAATGCTTTTGATTCCATTATGCCCCCCAGCACTTCCTTTTTTACGAATACGAAGTTGTCCAACATCTAAACTAATATCATCAAATACAATAATAATATCTTCTGGAGCAATATTATAATAATCGGAGATGGCTCGAATACTTTCTCCGCTTAAATTCATGTAAGTCTGTGGCTTTGCAAGAATGACTTTTTCACTTCCCATCATCCCTTTTCCTAAAATAGCCTTTTGTTTTTTATCAAAATCCATTGGAATTAAAAAAGCATCTGCAATTTTATCAATTGCCATAAAGCCAATATTATGTCTTGTAAGTTCATATTGTGAGCCTGGATTTCCTAAACCTGCGATTAATTTCATTTTCTTTTACTTCCTCTTTTCTTTTTTAATACAATAAATCCTATTCGTCTTTTACTATACGGTATTTAAGGTTTTGGTGCAAGGTCGTTTTCTTTGTCTTTAAACTGTTTCTCACGTTTAATTTCTCCCCACTTATTTTTCTTCTTACGATATCCAATAAAAGCGGTAATTCGAATAAAAGTCAACAAAAAGCGGAACGTAACCCCCTCTAATAAACACATAATAATCGCCTTTATTGCATCTCCAAAAGAAATCTCTAAACTTTGGGTATAGATTCTTAAGAAGAATGCCGTAATCGTCATAACCGCACTATATAAAGCATATAGAAGGAAAAATAAAATCATAAAGGGAACATTAATGAGTCCTAACATTCCTGATAGGATAACCGTAATCACACCAAACAACTCAATGAAGGCAGAGAATAACTCATAGAGCCAATAATAGGGATAAGATAAAAACCCTAAGAAACCAAATCGAGGATTGAGACCAATTTGTCGGTACTTCATCATACTTTGGAACAGCCCTAAATGCCATCTCCTCCTCTGTTTTGACAGATCTCCAATAGTAAACGGGGCTTGACTCCAGCAAATAGCATTTGGGGCATACCGAATCGAATACTTAATTTTATTATTTCTACAAAATACATGAAGTTTTACAATTAACTCCATATCCTCCCCTAATGTATTGGTGTCATAGCCCCCAACAGCAACGACCATATCTTTCTTAAATAAACCAAATGCTCCTGATATAATCAAATTTCCGTTGAAACTGTCAAGGAATATCCTCGATGCCAAAAAGGAACGTTCATATTCCATAATTTGCATACACTGTACAATATTCCATGGCAACTTAAACTTTTTCACAACACCATTTTCGAATACGGCACATTGGGAAATTCGGATTAATCCACCAACAGCAATTACTGATTGATCCTCCATCAGCGGTTGTACGATTTTTTCTAAAGAATCTTTTTGTAAAAAGGAATCAGCATCCATACAGACAAAATACGGAAATTCTGATGCGTTAATCCCCATATTGATGGCATCCCCTTTTCCACCATTTTCTTTTTTAATCAATGTGATCTTTACCTTTTCACTTTCACATTCCCAAATCTCTACCACTTTCTTACAAGGGATCGTGAGTCGTATGGGGCGATCCACACGGTGCATTTGAAATGCATCTACCATAACCTTTGTCGTCTCATCTTTTGAACCATCATCTACAACGATAATTTCATATAAGCGATATTCCAAATTCAATAAAGAACGGACGGTATCCACAACCGTAACCTCTTCATTATAAGCAGGAACTACAATGGAAACGGGAAAATAATACTGATGTTTTAATTCATTTTTAAGAAGATACATTCTCCTTCTTTTGTAAAGATAAGTCCCTCCCCCAATAACAGACGCAAATAAAAATGTGGCATATCCCATCAAATAGAGAAGAAAAAAAGTTCCAACTCCCTCTAGAATCCTCTCTATCAAAAGATTCATACTCATTTCCCCCTTTCTTCTTTCTCTAAATAGTACATCAATATTTCTTTTGCATATCGATCTCCACCATCCAAAACATCTTGCAACTCTTCCCGATTTAATCCAAGTGCCATAAGTGACATGGCAGCATTTTTTCGAATATACCAATTCCGATTAGAAAGAGATTGTTTTAATAAAGAGATTGTCTCCTTAGATGGATAATTGGATAGGGCACTCATACTCACCGCACAGATCTGCCAGTCAGTTTTATCCATACTTTTTGCATACGCTTTTAAAACGGAATCCATTGGCTCAAAATAATGGGTTCCAAAGTAACGAATCATAGCAATCTTTTCTTCTAACGAACTCTTATCTTCCATTAATTCTTCATAAAACTCTTGTTTAAAATTAGGAGAGACCATTCGAATATACTGAATGACTCCAAGCCGTAATTCCACTGGAAATCTCTGCTTCTCTTTCATCAGCAATCTGGCTAGTTTTTCTTTATCTCCTTGAAACGTAAGAAGACCATCCGAAATCAACTTATTATGATGAAATAATTCCCCTTTACTAACGGTTAAATACCCCTTTAATACCGCTCTTTCATTTCCTGAGGCATAAAGAGCACATAACACATTTTCTCGACAATAGACCGTTCCTTCTGGAAGATAAGAAATTAAAATTTCTAATAAATTCTCCATTCCTTTAATGGAACCAACTTGATATTCTGCCATTAACTTGGCATAGTATCCTTGTTCGATAGAATCTCTCTTTTTATAAAACAACGCTAATGAAATAAAGATTTCCTTTTGCTGTTCTAAATAAATTTTTAACTCCTCTTCTCTTCCAGCAAAAAACTCCTTTAAAGCCTGTTCATATGCCATAAGCCATGAAAGAGACTTAAGCCGTCTTATCCAATAGTGGGTACGTCTTTTTTGTCCGTCTTTTTGTTGTTCAAAAAGCGCCATCTGTTTTTCTATCTCTTTTTTTACTTTCTTTTTATAGGATTCAATAAAAACTCCTTTTCTTTTATTTTCCAAAATATACAGTACATTAAACAAAACCAAACATAAACTAAGCACCATATAAAAAATAATCATGACTTGTACATTATCTAGCATAAATTCTTCCTTTTCTAATGGCTCCAATACTCTTTTACAATAAAATAGGACTCCTTAAATCTCTCATGGTACGCCTCTTTTTTCACTGGTTTTATTTCCACTTCCTCTAAATGCATTCCATTTTCTTTTTGCTCTTTTTCTATAATGCCTAAATAAAAATGATCCATCTTCCTTGATTCTACTCCATAATTTTCATAATAGTCATCATGAATCTCCATATTGGTTGGATCGGATACATTTAGCAATTGCCAAGGAATCCGAATTTCTACAAAATCATCTCCATAGCAAAAATCGGATAATGAATTATAGTCATCCGCATTTGGATTTCCATTTCCATATGTTAATTTTCCTGTTTCAAATGTTTTCATCAATCTTCGAAGTGGATTTCCCTGCTCATCAAACTTCTGCTTTTCCACTCCGATATTTTTCAGAATCATTCGAATGGCAACAAAATTTTGTCCATCTTTTTTTGGAACAACAATAAAAGGATCTTCATCTTGAATTTCCATCAAATAATTTTCTCGAACCGCATCATAACGCTCCTGTACAAGCAAACGGCTTTCATTTCTACCATTTATTTCTAACAAGAAATCTACTGGGCGGTCAAATGCTAGCTTTTGTCTTCTGGCATACGTTGCACCAGATTTTTCTGTTAAATCAAATCCCATGTAAAATGGGTTTTCCTTTGTAAGTCCCTCTTTTTCCACTAGAAAATAAAGCGCTTCCATATCTTGTTTTTGATAAACTTTCATTCCATTTTGCTGTAGAATAAGTTCACTTTCTTCCCATTCCTCTTTGTTCCCATCGATATAACATACTTTCTCTTCTTCACCAGATTCAAATGTTATTAAGCCATATCCTGTGTTGGCAGATTGAATATCTTTCCACATTCTTGTGCGAAGGATATCAACTGCATACATGGTATTCCATGTCCTCTGTGAAAATATATCTTTATATCCTTTTATAATACCACCAGAGCATCCTGCATTCTTAATTGTCTCATAAGTTTTCACAAGGCGTTCTCCTTGTTCTTTCTCCGTTAAATGATATTGTTCTTCCTTTGTTGTCCCATAGTTGCTATCGCTTCCTCTTGCGCTCGAATATCCAAATGAAAGAATGACAACTGGCATCGTATGATACTTTGCTAGTAGTTCCACATAACCATCATACATCTGTTTTTTATTCACTTCTTTTAACAACGGTTGCAATTCCTTTTTTTGTTCTTTTGATAAATATCGATAGAACTTAGGACAAAAGTCATATAAAGCATAAGAAGCAAAGTAACCAGAATACAACTTATTTGTCGATAAAATATGTTCCATATTAAGGCTCACATATTTATTGAGCTGACTGGCATACTCCTCCTCATATTCAAAAGGATCCATGGATGGATCGGAATAAAAAGTTACAAGTCTTTGCTCTCCATACTTACTTGTCTCATAAGCAACTAATCGTTCCATCAGATCAGCTAACATAACTTCAAATGGATTGGCCTCATCCGTCGTTTTAAAATAATCTCCCTGAAAGGAGTTTCTTTCTCTTTCATTATGGTTTGTGTAAGCAATCGTTTTCACATCCCATTGAGATCCAATGGCGTATCCAATAACCCAATCCGAAACATCTTTTCGATAGATGCCATATCCTTTTATTTTGTTTGTCATAATATTTTTATGCCCATGAATCACATCTACGATGTCTCTTACATCTTTTCGCAACTGCTTATAAAAATCATCTCCATAAGCATCTTCAGAAGAATTAGAGGCATAATCACTGACCCAAAGCCCTTGTAATAAATAGAGAGGGGATTCATTTTCCGCATTATATTCATATAAAGCATTATAAAAATCATCGTCCATAATGGTTGGAACTTTTACCGTATTAGCACCAAGCTCTCCTATTCCTTGTAACCAACGTAAATAATCTTCTTTTGTAGGCTTAAAATCCGTTGTGTAAGCATAAGGCATAGAGCTTTCTAATTCCACGCCTTTTATGATGAGTTCTTCCTCTTTATCCCCTTTTTTTATATAAATCTTTTTATTTTCTGTTATAAACTCGGCTTTTACTTCTTTACCTCGATTCCAAGAAAAATAAATTCCATGATAAAAACTTAAATAATATCCAAAGAAAACGAGCAAAAGAACACTTGTTGCAACAATTAAAAATTTCTTCATGTCCGCTCCTTATTTCATCAATTGATCTTTGTTTTTGGAATCATGGCAATATTGATATAACGTATCAATATTTTGATCAAGCCACTCTCCTCTTTTTTTAATAAACTGCTTTAACTGAGCAACGGACTCTTCATAAGATTCATAGTTTCGATTAGCAGGAACAAGATAATTGAGTCTATCGGCCTTTGTTCGATCAAATAAATATCCATAGACTTCATAATTTCGATCCACTGCACTTCCTAAATAATCCACAGTATCATCAATCATAGAGAGCAGAAATTCCTCTGATAAATAAGTTTTTCTCAACTTATGATATTCAAAAATAATATGTTCTACAAATCCTTTGTCTTTGATAAGCATGGCAAACCATGGAGAGTCCGTTAATGTAAATCCAGATTCTTCAAATGTATAGTTAATATAGTTATCTGCTGCATTATTAAAATCCCAAACGACGGTTTTTACCTTTCCTCGCAATGGTTTATAATAAAAAGTGGAAAATCTCCCTGCATCTACATTTCTAAAAAATTCATTAATAATAAAATATTGTACAAACGATTCTCGATCTAAATACCGTCGATATCCTTTCTTTGGATCGGTCAAATCATAAGAATAAAGAGCCTTTTCAATTTTACTAATATCATCTTCTACAAATTGAAGTCGCTCTTTTGTTAAATTTTTCTCTCCAGGATAACGAAGGTCTAACCCTGATACGTTGGATAAATACGTATAATAAGTGAAATTATAAACAGGAGTATACATTTTCGACTTTCGATCCCAACGCACAATCCAACTGGTCTGTTTTGCCCCCTGTTCTGGATCTTTTAATGCAATCCTGCCCTCTCCATCTGTAATAGGTTCTACCATTAAATAGACACCTTGATATACCCCATCTTTAAATAATTCACAAAACCGTACATTAGGGGCATAGTCCATAATACTTCCTGCTACATTATAAATCAAATAATTTCTGATTAAGGTACGATCAAGACATGGTCCATTTAATACCCATTTGTAGTGTTTTGACATTCCCATGACAACTTGTGGATTTTTTTCTCCTGCATCATCTACCAATTGCATATTATAGGATTTTTTATCAAAGTTGCGAGAAGAATTTCCACGATAACTAATCAATGCTTTGCTTTTCACCTTTGGCGTCGCTTTTAAGGAATTTTGTCCTTCCTCTTCGTCGATAATTGTTATATTAACCGTAATTTCTTCTTTCCCTTCATAAGTCTCATTTCCTATATGATATCCATCCTCATCATAAATAGGTGTTCCTGGCACCGTTTGTCCTTTTGTATCAATTGTTACAATTGGAAGGTGGGATTTGAAATGTTTTTTATCAATTGCAAGAGAGATTTCTTCCTCCTTTGGTGCAACTTCATGTTGATACACCCGCTCTGTCCCATCCTTTCCCAAAAAATAAAATAACATCGGAACAACGATAACAGCAAAAATTGTCCCAATATAAATAATTTTCCCTTTCATCATGATTACCCATTAATTTCATCACTTTGTGTGACCATATTAACATACTCCACGTTTCCAACTTGATAAAGTCGTTCTGTAATGCTCATTTCTTTTGTAAGACTAGAATCATAGTGTTTTTTTGTCATTTCATAAATAAATTCCGAAGAATTTGGTGTTGTATTTTTTACTTTCAGCACCGCCTTTTTATTAAAGTATTCAAAGACAATACTTTCGATTTCTCTTTCTTTTCCACTGGAGGCACGAATAATTAATAAAATACGATTTTCATTTCGAACTCTTCCTAAAAATAATAATACAATAAATACCGCTACGGTTCCAACCGATGCTACAAAATAGTCTCCTACCCCACAACAAATCCCAACAATAATTGTCCAGAAAATATAAATGGTATCTCTTGAATCTTTAATAGCTGTACGGAATCTGACAATGGACAACGCTCCTACCATTCCAAGAGATAACGCTACATTATTTCCAATAACGGTCATAACCGTCGTTGTTAAAATGGTTAATGTAATTAACGATACATTGAATTTCTTACTGTATGCAGTTCCACTATGAGTAAACCAATAAGAAATATAAATGGCTACTCCTAGAACGATGGATATAAAAATATGAGCAATAATATCTTGGGCAGTTAATGCCCCACCTTGCTCAATCATACTATATAAATAATCTTTCATTTTTTTCCTCTTTCTAGTGATTTTACTAATAACAATAATGCTTACTTACCCCACGAGATAGTGCGTACTTACTAACCGATAATTCACTTTCATTGACTGATTTTAATAAATCTTTTATATAGCTTAATAAAAATCCATTATACTTTACCTCCAAAATTACAAGATCGGAAGGAAATACTGGATATTGTAATAATCCTATAGAGAAAATATCAAAATTGCTCTCTGTCGCTATGATATTATGGTCAAATGTGACCCGAATTTTATTTTCTTTTGCTATAAATGCCTTCCTCTTATATTCAACAACGGATTTCGGACGATAGCAATGGATATTCATAAACCCGAACATTTCGATGGCAAATGGCTCTCCATAAGTGAGCAAAACAGAATAATTTCCTTTTAATAGTTCTATGGCATCTTCTTTTCTTATTTTCAGAGAACGCTTTTTTTGATATGCTCCTTGTTTTTGTTTCATCTCTAACACACCAAAATCACTTTTCGGTCCATAATTTCTAAGACGAATTTTTCTCCTTATTTCCGTTCCATCTTCTTTTTCTTGGAAATCTCGATCGAGTAATGTATCAAAATAAACGGAGCGAATCTGATATCCATCCGCCCCATTATGAGGATCTTCTTGCATCACTTGACTAAAATAATAAGAAAGCCTATAAAGCTGTTTTTGATTAATTAAAAATTTTTTCTCTTGCCTCAATACTTCATTCATTTTTTCCTCCTATTCTTTCTATTGACAAAAAATTAATGGCCAAAAAATTGCCCAATTTTTTTATTGAATCATTCAAGTTCAAATTTCATATTTACTCGCTTCATAATAGAATTTATATACCTTTATAGTATAGTATACTTTATAGTAGTACCATGTAAAAATATTGTCAAGATTTAATGCCTCCTATAGTAGTTTCTTCCAATTCATGTTAAAATTAGACGATCTTTAGACATTTTCTGTTTTTTATATTGTCTTTTTTATTATTTACGGGAAAAGTTACTATTGTGTACTTTTCATCGTTTACTTTTTTAGTCCAGAATCACATCATACTCTCATCCGCAATATAAAAAGCAGAAATGTTTAGGAGATAGAAGAAAGGGGGATACTTATGGATTTTTCACTTATTGTTGGTATTATCTTTGGTTTAGTAGCTCTTATATTTGGTTTTACAGAGGATGGAGGAAATCTCCGTACTCTTACTTCTTTAAGCCCATTTATCATCGTGGTAGGTGGGACAATTGGCGCAGTGATAGCGTCTTTTTCTTTTGGAGATATTCTTCATGCTTTAAAGTCGGTTGTAGCTAGTTTTAAACAACCTCATTCCGGCTCCACAGAAAAATTGATCACTAAAATTTCTGATATTTCTTCTACGTTTCGTAAAGACGGGATTACCGCACTGGATTCCATTATTAAAGATTCTGAACTACAAAAAGAAGAGTATCTATTACTAAAAGAAGGATTAATTCTAATTCAAGAAATGCTGGATCCAGAAGACATTCAATATGTATTAGAATCCGATATTCGAGCTTATAAACATAAATGTTTAACTGATATTAGCGTATTTGAAGGCGCAGCTGGTTTCTCCCCAACAATGGGAGTTATCGGTACGGTTATGAGTCTGATTCTCGTTTTATCCAATGGATTTGGAAATCCTACGGAACTGGCTAGTTCCATTGCCACAGCATTTATTGCCACTTTATATGGAGTAGGATTTGCCAATGTATTGTACCTACCTATGGCCAACAAGCTCCGCTCCATGATGAAACGAAGTTTAATTCAAAAAGAACTCATTGTTGATGGTGTTTGTCTGATCTCAAAAGGTTCTCTTCCTCGTACTATCGAAAATGAACTTTCCCTTTATCATCAAGCATTTTCTGATGGATACAAACGATACCGTAATGGTATCGAAAATTAAGGGGGTGTTCTAAGATGAGACGAAGTCGCATAGAAGATGAGGAAGAACATAGCTCTAGTTCCGAACGGTGGCTTTTAACCTATTCAGATATGATCACCTTGTTATTAGCCCTCTTTATCATTATGTATGGGATGAGCGCTGTAGACAGCACAAAAGTTCAAAATCTTTCCAAAGAATTTGAACAAGTTTTAAATCCAAGCGATAATAAATCCGAAACAGAGGAAACTGGAACTTCTGGCACCTATACTACAGTGGATAAAATATCAAAAAAGCTGAATAACTATATTTCAAAAAATAAACTTTCCTCTCAAGTATCCTTAGTGGAATCGGATGCAGGTATTAATATTCAGTTAAAGGATTCTCTTCTTTTTCAGCCAAACACCGCTGATTTACTGGATGAGCAATCTCCCATTATCCAAGAGATTAGTGGAGTGCTCTCTCTTGTCTATGATGAAATCGATCATGTGAGTATTATTGGTAACACAGCTGACGTGGGAAACCGCGATCGCTATAACGAGGAAGACGCTTGGAGATTATCCGCTACTCGAGCGTTAAAGGTATTAACCCTTTTAACCGATCAAGGGGTAAAACCAGATAAATTATCAATTGAGGGACATTCTCATTATTCCCCAATTGCTACAAATAAAACAAGCGAAGGTCGAGCAAAAAACCGTCGTGTTGAAATTATGATCTATAAAAACTCATCAGAAAAAAATACGAGTCAACAATGAGAAACACGTTATACGAGTTTCTCACGTTGGGGGACAATGGCCATATGTGCGTATAAAGTCTCCCCCATGGCTCGTTGTCTTAACATACATTGAAAAAATTCCTAGGAAGAAGTTCTTCCTAGGAATTTTTTACATACTTTTTCTATTCTTCATCCGTTTCTAATAACGCCGCTTCATAACGTTCTAAAATTAAACTCTGAATCTTCTCTCTTGTATCAGAATTAATTGGATGTGCAATATCTCGATATTCTCCATCTGCTGCTTTACGGCTTGGCATCGCAATAAATAACCCTTTTTCTCCTTCAATTACTTTAATATCATGAACGACAAATTCATTATCTAAAGTAATTGATACTACTGCTTTCATTTTACCTTCTTTCGCTACTTTTCTCACTCTTACATCTGTAATCTGCATGGATAAGTCCCCCTTCTAGTCATCTATAGTATATATCTTACATTCTTTTCTACTACAATTCTGATCTTGCCATTTTCACCAACATGGCTTGTATTTGGCCTAATTGTATCACGGCTTTCCACAATACAATTTTCAATATAAGAATTGTCTCCAATATAAACATCATTTAAAATAATGGAATTTTTAATGGTACAATTATTTCCAATATAAACTTGTTTAAATAATAAAGAGTTTTCTACTTTACCATTGATAATACAACCGCTGGCGATTAAACTATTGCTCACATCACAACCTGGATTATATTTTGCAGGTGGAAGATCATCTACTTTTGAATAAATATCTGGATATTGTTTAAAGAAATAATCTCTTACATCTTTCTTTAAAAAATCCATATTTGTCCTATAATAAGCATCAACAGTGGAAATACTTCTCCAATAAGATTCTAACTTATAGGCATAGATTTTCTTCACATCTTTATAACGCATAATAACATCCGTAACAAAACTATTTCTGCCCTCTGCTGCACAGCGCTCTAATAGCTCAATTAACTGACGTCTACGAATGACATAAATACCACAAGAAATCGTATTGCTCTTTGGAACTAATGGCTTTTCCTCAAATTCTACAATCCTATTGTCTCCAGCTAAAGTTACCACACCAAAACGGTTCAGTTCATCCTCAGTTGGACTAATCTCCTTACAAACAACCGTAATATCAGCACCTTTTGCAATATGGTATTCTAACACTTTATTATAATCCAGCTTATAAATTCCATCCCCTGGAGCAATAACAACATATGGCTCATGACTGCTCTTTAAGAAATTAATATTCTGATAAAGAGCATCTGCTGTTCCTTGATACCACATACTGTTATCTGGAGTAATGGTTGGCGTGAATACAAAAAGTCCTCCTTGTTTACGACCAAAATCCCACCATTTAGAGGAACTTAAATGCTCATTTAAAGATCTTGAGTTATATTGCGTAAAAACTGCAACTTTTTGAATATGAGAATTGCTCATATTACTCAGCGCAAAATCAATACTTCTATAAGAACCACCTACTGGCATTGCGGCAATCGCTCTTTTTGCAGACAGTTCTTCCATTTTATTGCTGTTTCCTCCAGCTAAAATAATCCCTATCGCTCTCATACCATTTCACCTGCCTTTATCAATGTTTCACCGCTGTCCAATTTATTGTCTTTATAATCGTCTGGAATCGTAATTCCAGAAATAGCAGTGTTCTTCCCAATCATAACATTGGCAGGTATGTAACTTCCTTCTCCAATTGTCACAAGACCATAAGAATAAATATGAGGAGCTACTTTATTTTCAACCTCATCAAAAGCGCCCAACGTCACTCCATCACTGATTTCGCAATCTTCTGCGATAATAGAACGATTAATTGTCACATATTTCCCTATTCTTGTATCGTTCATAATAATAGAATCTCGCACAACGCTTCCTTCTTCTATTATAACGCCAGAACCAATAACTGAATTATGTACTTCTCCATAAATTTCAGAGCCTTCTCCAATAATACTCCGCTCTACTCTACTTCCACTGGCAATATACTGTCCTGGAAGCGTATCACTTTTTGTATAAATCTTCCAAAATGTCTCATAAAGGTTAAATTCTGGAATAATATCAATTAACTCCATATTGGCTTCCCAATAAGAACCAAGCGTTCCTACATCTTTCCAATACCCTTGGAATGGATATGCAACAATTTTATTACCATTTTCGTGACAATATGGAATAATATGTTTTCCAAAGTCACAACCTGGCTGTTCAGAGAGGGTGATTAATGCTTCTTTTAATACTTCCCAGTTAAAAATGTAAATTCCCATAGACGCTTTATTGCTTCTTGGATGCTCTGGCTTTTCTTCGAATTCCTTAATTGTTCCCTGCTCATCTGTAATAACAACACCGAAACGACTTGCCTCTTCTATTGGAACTTCAATGGTAGCAATTGTTACGGCCGCCTTTGTTGCTTTGTGGTGATCTAACATCATTTCATAGTCCATTTTATAGATGTGATCACCTGAAAGAATTAAAACATAATCTGGATTATAATACTGCATATACTCTAAGTTCTGATAAATAGCATTGGCTGTTCCTGTATACCACTCACTATTCCCCTTCTTTTCATATGGTGGAAGAACAGTAACACCACCAATATTTCTATCGAGATCCCAAGGAATCCCGATTCCAATATGTTGGTTTAATCTAAGTGGACGATACTGAGTTAAAACCCCAACTGTATCAATTCCCGAATTAATACAATTACTCAGTGGAAAATCAATAATTTTATACTTCCCCCCAAAAGCTACCGCTGGCTTTGCAAGTTTTGCGGTTAATACCCCAAGCCGACTCCCCTGTCCGCCAGCTAAGAGCATTGCTATCATCTCTTTCTTAATCATAGTACCACCTCTCTAAATTATGTCACATAAACTGTATAAAGATATTATAACACTGTTAATAGTAATTGTGAACAATATTTTTTATTTTTACAATTGTTTTTCGTCATTTTTCAACTTTTATAGCAAATGTTAAAGTATTTGTTATGTTTGTGCTATTTCTTCACACGAAAATCTGACAGAAAAAATATGAATTTCTTCCCTATTGCGAGTTAAAACTAATTGATATATAATAGAGAAAGTAAATTTTTATACATATTTAATATCAAAGATTGGAAGGATAATTATGTTCAAAATCAATTTTAACGAACCAATTCATATCCATTTTATCGGCATTGGCGGTATCAGTATGAGTGGTCTTGCCGAAATTTTATTAAAAGAAAACTTTACAGTTTCAGGTTCTGATCGTTCTTCGTCTACTATGACGGATCATCTTATACAATGCGGTGCTAAAGTAACAATCGGACAACGAGCTGAAAATATTACGGATGATATCGACCTTGTAGTTTATACTGCTGCTATTCATCCTGATAATGAAGAGTTTCAAGCAGTTGTAGAGAAAAAAATTCCTATGATGACAAGAGCCTGTCTGTTAGGACAAATGATGAAAAACTATAAAATACCAATTGCGGTATCTGGAACTCATGGAAAAACAACAACCACTTCTATGATCTCTGAAGTTTTAATGAAGGCAGATCTCGATCCAACGATTTCTGTTGGCGGAATTTTAGATTCTATTGGTGGAAATATTCGTGTTGGTAACTCTCCTGTTTTCATTACAGAAGCGTGTGAATATACTAATAGTTTCTTAGAGTTTTTCCCAACGATTAGTGTCATCTTAAATGTAGAAGAAGACCATATGGACTTTTTCCACAATATTGAAGAAATCCGCACTTCTTTCCATGAATTCGCTAAAAAACTTCCTGATAATGGACTTTTAGTTGTCAATGGAGATATGGAAGGATTGTCTACTATTACAGAAAATCTCTCTTGCCGTATTAAAACATTTGGATTAGAAAAACCATGCAACTATACTGCAAGCAACATTCAGTACAATCTTCTTGGAAATGGAAGTTATGACCTTGTCATCGATGGTACACCTTCCTTCCACGTAGAACTTAGTGTTCCAGGGGCTCATAATATTTTAAACTCTCTTTCTGCTATTGCGGTAGCTTTAGAGCTTGAAATTCCATCGGAACAAATACAGGCTGGACTTCTTGCCTTTGGTGGAACAAAACGTCGTTTTGAATACAAGGGAAAAGTAAACCACATTACGATTATCGATGACTATGCCCATCACCCAACAGAAATTAAGGCAACTTTAACTTCTGCTAAAAATTATCCTCATCATGAGCTTTGGTGTGTATTCCAACCACATACTTATACGAGAACAAAAGCATTTTTACATGACTTTGCAGAGGCTTTAAGCCATGCCGATCATATTCTCCTTTTAGATATCTATGCTGCTCGTGAAAAAAATACTGGGGAAGTATCTTCAAATGATATTCTTCGTATCTTAAAAGAGGAATATCATGCTGATGTTTATTATGAATCAGACTTTATAAAGGCAGAACAATTTTTATTATCTCACTGTCAAAAAGAAGATCTTCTTATTACAATGGGCGCTGGAAATGTTGTTGAAATCGGAGAAAATATTTTAAAAAATAATTAATTTCAAAAGTTATCCACATTATCCACAGGTTTATGCACAATTTTTGCGAAAACAACCTGTGGATTTTTTTGTTTATAACCATGCTCTTGCCCACAGGTTATAAAATGCGTAAAAACCGCTTATTTACGCCATTTTTCACCACCATAAAAATTTAATCCACAAAGTTATCCACTTATCCACAATTTCGTAAAAAACAAAATAAAACAAATAATGCCATATCTCTTTCATTTATTCAGATCCATTTGTTTATTATTCTCTTTTTTTCCCATTTTCTCCCCATTTTTCTTAAGCCTTCTCCTCTTTCATTTCCATAAAACCTATGTTATAGTCTATCTTAGATTATAAAAAGAAAGGATCATTGCTTTGAGTGATATTATTTTAATGAATCATACATGCAGTTCTATGACTGTCATCTCCAATCAATTTATTGATACGTACTTTCCAATTGCTCCTAGTGAAGCGATAAAAATTTATTTACTGCTCCTTCGCTATGCAGGTGCTTCCCAGAGCATTACATTAGATATGCTTTCAAAAAAAGCAAATGAAACAGAAGAAACCGTTTACTCTTCCTTAAGTTACTGGGAACAATGTGGATTACTTCACCTTACAAAAGATCAGGGACAGCGAATTTTAAGTATGCAATTACTCCCTCTTTCACAACAACCATCTCCGTCCCCAAAACCTTCTTTATCACAACAGCAAAAAGAAGAATCCACTTCTAATACTTTTTCTCATTCCCTACCTGAAAAACGTTCTGTTGCACCAGCACAAATGGAACATCATCCATCAGCACAGGCTTTAAGTCAACTTGTTTTCGTAACCGAGACTTATTTTGGACGTCCTCTTACTCATACCGATACGAACACTCTTTTTTACATTTATGACTCCTTGAAATTTTCATATGAACTTCTTGAATATCTCATTGAATATTGTGCAGAGATCGATAAAAAAAATCTTCGCTATTTAGAAAAAGTAGCTATCGCTTGGTATGAATCTGGAATTACCACGGTAGAACAGGCGAAAACTTCTACCAAAAATTATAATAAAACTTATAATTCCATTATGAAGTCTTTCGGGCTTTCTGGACGCAATTTCGGCCGGGTAGAAATGGATTTTATTGATAAATGGACAAACAACTATGGATTCCCACTTTCCATTATTTTAGAAGCCTGCGATCGCACTTTAAAAGCCATTCATCAGCCAAGTTTTCAATATGCGGATCGGATCTTAAGCGATTGGCATAAATCCGGCGCAAAAACAATGGAGGAAATTACAAAATTGGATTCTGTCCACAATTCTACGAAGAAACAAGAAAGAAAAACGACTACGGTTCAAAAAAGTTCTGCTCCTAATAAATTCCACAATTTTGAACAACGTTCTTATGACTATCAAGCTCTTGAACAACGTTTTATTAATAAAATTAACGGGATTAACACGGATAAAAAATAATCCAAAGGAATAGACAAATAGAAAGGATGTATTATGGCACTTTCAAAAACTCAATATGATACTTTAATGCAAAAATATGAAGAAAAACGTCGAAACAACCAATTATTAAAAGAAAAGCGTTATCATGAAATATGCGAGGCCATTCCAGAGTTCTATGAACTAGATCAGCAAATCGCCCATAATTCTATCCAGAAAGGAAAAGCACTTCTTATGGGTAGTTCTCCTGCTATCTTAGAGGAATTAAAACGCTCAAATATGGAACTTTCTATGAGAAAAATCGAACTTCTCGTAGAATATGGATATCCAAAAGATTATTTAGAGCCTATTTATGAATGTCCTTCTTGTAAAGATACAGGCTATATTGGCCAAGAAAAATGTCATTGCTTAAAAAAAGAGATTATAAAACTTCTCTATTCCCAATCTGGCATTACAAAACAGTTAGAACAGGAGAATTTCTCCACTTTCCGTTACGACTACTATAGTTCTAGCTTAATTGCAGATAAACCACTTTCTCCAAGAGAGAATATCTCTTCGATTATAGAGCTTTGTAAAAGTTTTATCGAGCATTTTCCAGACCAACACGATAATTTTCTCTTTCAAGGAAATGCTGGTGTTGGAAAGACCTTTCTTTCTAACTGTATTGCAAAAGCGATTTTGGACAAACAGTGTTCGGTTATTTACTTAACTTCTTTTCAGCTGTTTGATATTTTAGAGAAACACCGTTTTCAAAAAAAATATGAAGAGGACAACACCTCTCTTAATATTGAATTTCATTATTTATTCGAATGTGATCTTTTAATTATCGATGATCTTGGAACAGAAATGAACAATTCCTTTGTTTCTTCTCAGCTCTTTCTCTGTATCAACGAAAGACTATTGAAGAAAAAATCGACGATCATTTCTACCAACTTATCCCTTGCCCAATTAAAAGAGGCATATACGGAACGGGTCGTCTCTCGATTCATTGAACATTATCACATCTGTAATATTTACGGAGAAGACATTCGCCTTTTAAAGGCTTTCCATAATTAAAATCATAGAAACACATCTCATAAGTTTCTCATGTTGAAGCAAGCTATGAAATGGGATCGATTTACTTATAATTGTAAAATTTTTCAATATATTTCTTAGGAAAATTTCCCATAGACTTGACGATCAACACAATCTAATGATATAAAAGAATTGAAACGATAAAAACTGACACAAATACGGAGGAAATTTATAAATGATGCCAGATGATATTACATTTGAAACCATACCAGTAGGAAGACTCGGCGTAATCGCTATGGAAGGTTGTCGAGAAATAGGTAGCAAAGTAGACGCATATCTCACACAATGGCGTAAAGAACGTGAAAACAATCATGAAGGAAACTTAGCATTTCGTGAATATTTAAAAGATAGTTATTTAGTTAACGCTGTTTGCCCAAGATTTGGTTCTGGAGAAGCAAAAGCAGTTTTGAAAGAATCTGTTCGTGGTTCTGATATTTACATCTTAGTTGACGTATTAAATCACAGCATTGAATACTCATTAAGCGGATATAAATGTAAAATGTCACCAGATGATCATTTCGCTGATTTAAAGAGAATCATTGGTGCTTGTGGAAATAAACCTCACCAAGTAACTGTTATTATGCCTTTCTTATATGAAGGACGTCAGCATAAGAGAAGCAGTCGTGAATCTTTAGACTGTGCTATGATGTTACAGGAATTAGTAAACTATGGTGTTGATAACATTATCACTTTCGATGCTCATGACCCTCGCGTTCAGAACGCAATTCCTCAACATGGTTTTGAAAATGTAAAACCTACCTATCAGTTCGTAAAAGCACTTCTTCGTTCTACAAACGATCTTGAAATCGATAGCGAACATATGATGGTAATCAGCCCTGATGAAGGTGCTATGCAAAGAGCTATCTATCTTGGTAGCGTACTTGGCGTTGATGTTGGAACATTCTACAAACGCCGTGATTACACAAAGATTATCGATGGACGTAACCCTATTGTTGCTCACGAATTCTTAGGGGATTCTGTAGAAGGAAAAGATGTTTTAGTTATCGACGATATGATCTCTTCTGGAGAAAGCATGATTGATGTAGCCAAAGAATTAAAGAGAAGAAAAGCAAAACGTGTATTCTGTCTCTCTACATTTGGTTTATTCACAAATGGACTTAAAAACTTCGATAAATGTTATGAAGATGGTATCATTACAAAAGTTATTACAACAGATTTAACTTATCAAACACCAGAACTTTTAAACCGTGATTGGTATGAAAGTGCTGGCATGAGCAAATATATCGCTCATCTTATTGATACATTAAACCACGATAGCTCTATCTCGGATCTATTAGATCCAACAGAACGTATTAGTAAACGTCTTGAAGAATATCGCTTAACAAAGACAATCGTTGAAAAATAAGAAGAAAAATAAGAAAAAGGAAGTTCAAATTGAACTTCCTTTTTCTTATCCTAAATTCTCACAGTTGATACCTTGTATTATTCTTCTCCCTCATCAACCGCTCCATTATCAGCGTTTGCACCACTATCATTATTTCCATCATCTGGTGTCGGTTCTGTATCTGGTTCTTGTTCGGTTGGAGCTTCTGTTGTTGGAGCTTCCGTCGTTGGAGCTTCTGTCGTTGGAGCTTCCGTTGTTGGAGCTTCTGTCGTTGGAGCTTCTGTCGTTTGTTCGGTTGTTTCTTCTGTTGTCTCTTCTGTTGTCTCTTCTGTTGTGACTTCTGTTGTCTCTTCGGTTGTTTCTTCTGTCGTTGCTTCTGTTTCTTCCTCTGTATCAGAAGTACTTACCATATCTTTTGATCCAGTGGATACATAAGGTTCAAATGTTTTTCTTTCTAATCCTTCATGAATTTGACTCATATATTGTTTCCAGATTCTAGCTGGATAAGAAGATCCCCAAAGATCTGGAATAGAACGAGGCTGATCATATCCTACCCAAACAGCAGTTGTATAGTATGGAGTATAACCACAGAACCAACCATCTTTATTATCATTAGTTGTTCCTGTTTTACCAGCACTATCCATATTGCTAATTCCGCCAATAGAAGCTGCTGTACCACCGCTCTCAAAGACACCTTTTAATACATCGGTCATCATACGAGCTGCATTTCCAGAATAGATTAACTTATTTTCCACCTTATCATCAACGATAACATTTCCTTTTGAGTCTTTAATTGTTACAATACAAGTTGGTTCTCGATAAACCCCATCATTTTCCAGTGTTGCAAATCCAGATGCCATTTCTAAAACACTGGCACCTGTGTTAAAACCACCTAACGCAGTCGACATATTATGGAAATCTTCTTCTGCTAATTTAGAAAATTGCATTTCTTTTAAGTAGTTCATACCAATTTCTGGAGTTAACTCTTCATAAATTCTCCATGCCACAACGTTTCTAGAACGAGCAACTGCCTCTCGAAGTGGGATTTTTCCAGAATAAACATCTCCCGTATTCTTTGGGCCACCTTCAATCGGGCTATCATTTACAATAGAATCTGGATTATAACCTAACTTTTCAAACGCTGGCGTATAAACAACTAAAGGTTTAATTGTACTACCAGGCTGTCTAAAACTTTGGAACGCACGGTTTAATGTGTATCCATTTACATCTTCTTGTTCACGTCCACCAACAATGGCTACAACTCTTCCTGTTTCATTATCAATGGAAACTGCAGAACTTTGCATTGCATAAATACCATCATCATTTGTCTCTGTAAACATAGCAAGTCCTTCATTTACCGCTTGCTGTAATTGTTCTTGTTTTTCCAAATCGATGGACGTATAAATACGGTAACCAGCTGTTTTTAATTGTTTCTGATGTTGTGCATAAGACTCATTGTATTGCTCTGTATATTTTTCTTTTTCCTCTGAATTTTTAAAGGAATATTTGAATTTAAATCCATCCTCTTTCATCAAAGCTTTAATTGCACTGTCATACACAAAGGTTTCTACATAGTTGTTAATATCTGTGGTCTTATTTTTAATTTTTATCTTTTCATTAATCGCTTCTTGATACTGTTCTTCTGTGATCTTACCGTCATCACGCATATTCTTTAAAATACGATCGCGACGTTTTAATGTGTTCTCCAATTTTTCTCTTGGATTATATAAGTTTGGATTATTTGGAATCGCACAAAGTGTAGCAATCTGTGACAATGATAGCTTGTTCACATCTTTTCCAAAGTATCCCTTACTAGCTGCTTGAATTCCATAATACCCATTCATGAAATAAATATTGTTTAAATAAAATTCCATGATTTGATCTTTGCTATATTTTTTCTCCATGTCAAGCGATAAGAAAATCTCTTCTACTTTACGCTCCCATGAATACCTTGTGGTTAAAAATACGTTACGGCTAAGCTGTTGGGTAATGGTACTTCCACCACCATAAGACTTATTAAAGATAACACCAACTCCTGCACGCATAATGGCTTTTAAATCAATTCCATTATGCTCATAGAACTTCTTATCCTCAATAGAAATCATTGCATCAATTGCATATTGTGGAATGTCTTCATACTCTAGATAGTACACTTCTTTTTCATTTTTAATCTTCTTCATGAGCTTCTTGTCACTATCATAAACAAGACTTGTCTCGGATGCCTTAAATGTCTCTGGCGTAGATTCCGCCACAAGCTGTTTTGCATCCTTATACATAGCGACAACAGCTGTTCCATACTTCATATAAAGTAATCCCATAATCGCTAAAAATGCAACAAGAAGAATCCCTAACTGAATGCGAATAATTCTTCCAAACAGTGTCTTTTTCTTCTTTTTCTTCGAGTGTTTTTTGGTTTTCGCCTTGGTTCTTGGTTTTGTCTTTGTCTTCGTCGAACTAGGCGTCGATTTTCTTTTTTTCTGGTCTGCCATTCTTTCACCTCATTGTCTTTTTACAGTTCCAAATAGGAAAACTCTGTTCGCTGATTTATAAGTATATCTCGAATTCGTTTATCACATGTAAATACAAATATTTGTGGATAATCGTATTTCGAGAGAAAATCCAATGTCCTTCCCAGTCTTTCTTCATCAAAACTGCCAAAACTATCGTCTATTAGAATTGGAAGGGGTTCCCCTTTCATAAAGAGCTTCGCTGCAGCCATTCGAATAGCGAAATAAATTTGTTCCGCTGTTCCTAAACTTAAAGATTCCATTCCTACGAATCCTCCATCACTCTCCACTAAAATCCCCATCTGCTCATCGATCATAATTCTTTCATAACGATGATTGGTAATGGCTGTCATTATGTTTGATACTTCTTCACTAAAAGAATTGCCAAATTCATCATAAATTCTAGCTGATAATTTTTTCAGAATCGAAATTGCAAGATCAGCAGAATGATTTTTACCTTCTAATCTCTTTTGCTCTTCTTTTATGTTTTGATACTCTACTTCCAAGTATCGTTTCTTCTCTTCTTTTTCTAGAAGATAACGCTGTTTCATATGGTTCTCAAAAAGCTTCTGATCAATCTCCATTCTCATAGCACTATAATCCACTTGTTGTTCTATGATGGACTCCTCATTCACTTCTTCTGCCAGCACCTTTTCTTCTATCTCTTTTAATCCTAGATCGATATTGAAAGCGAGTTCCTCATTTTCACTCTCTAATTGTACCATACTTCCGTTATGACGCAAGTTTTTCCGCTCTTTCTTTTTTTGGTAAATGGTGAAAAAGAACGCAAGACCACCCAAAATCCAAATAATAATGGAAGGAAGATACCACTCTCTTAACAAGCCAAAAAGTCCAGCAATAAAGCAGATACCAAATAAACCGGAACTATTTAAGCCATTTCCAATCTGCTCTTCTTCCTGTAACTTGGCCTGTAGACGCATTTCTTCTTGTTTTCTCTGTTCTTCTAGGCGCTTCTTTTCCTCTAAAAACTTTTTATATTGTAACTCCCATTGTTCTTTTTTTGCCTTTGCCTCTTTTTCATAAAGCTCCATAACACGTTGTTCTACTTTGCGTTCTTGCTCTCTTTGACGGCTTTGGAACTCTTGCCGATAACGAGCCTCTTCTAAGTCCAATTGCTTCATCTGTTCTTCTAGCTTTTTTTCTTCTTCTAAAAGTTCTTTCTTTTGTTCTGGTAACGACTCATATTCCATCAATGTGGTTCGAATGTGATTCAGTTTCTCCTCTATCTTTTTGGAACTATTTTTTCTCTTCTCCCCTTGTAAATATCGAATAGCCTCTAAAGCATCAAATTTTGCACTTCCTGTCCCTGCAATCCGATTGGTATATCGATTTAATTCTTCTTTCAAATAAGAGCCTGTCTTTAGATGATTCGGTGTCATAAATAAAGTCTCCATATATTGCTCTTTATTCATAAAAGAAAGAGTTGTAAATAATTCCTTTTCTATTGGAAGCTCTCTTCCTGTCTCTTTTTCATATAAATGAAGTTCTTTTTTTTCTCTCCGAAAAATTCGTTGAAGACGATATTCTTTCCCATTCACTTCAAAATCCATAATGCCACCATACCGTCCTCCATAACGAGGACAATAGCGAGTATAGCTATCGGTCTTTGCCCCTTTTCCACGGAGCCTTTCAACATCATAAAGCATGGCTAATAAAAACTGCTGACAAGTGGTTTTTCCCGCCTCATTGCCTCCATAGACTAAATTAATACCCGAATCAAACTCAAAGGCTGTTCTATGAAATTTTCCAAACCCTTCGATTATAATTTTACGAATAATCATAGTGTCTCCTATCTCTCTTTATTTCACCTTCGTATGAAGCAATGCTTCAATTCCCATTGTCATCGCTTCTTCTTTATAGGGATCCGAAAGAGATCGCATCTCTTCAATAAACATTCCAAGAATATTTTCCTTATTTTCTTCATAAAGCTCATTTTCATCATAATCTTTCATCGTTTCATCAAAAATATCAATAATATAATATTTTTTTTCTAACGCCTCAAACGAAAATCTCTTAGAAAGTGATGTATATCCTGTCATATGAATCTCATAGAAATTCTGACGTCCTCGCTCTATCATCTCATCTTCAATACGACCTGTCAAATCAAATAACGTCTCATCTTCTTCCACTTCAATCTCGATTACTTCATAGCTTCTCTTAGCCACTGGCACAAAAGTAATTCTTTGTCCTTCTTCTGAAATGTCTAAAAGATAATATCCATGCTGCCCCTTTTCGGTTCGATCCAGCGGTTCTAGTGATCCAGAATATGCCATAAAATCTTCTACAATCTGCTCTTGCTTATGAATATGCCCAAGAGCAATATAATCAAATCCTAGCCATTTTAAACGCTCATAATCAATTGGAATATGATTTTCATCGCCTCCATGGGCTAATAAAATATGATATCCTTCTCCCTTCACTGGCTCTATCCTATCATACAAAGCATCTCTTATTTCTCTTTGATGATAGCTAAATCCCCAAAAAGTCGTATTCAGAGCTTCCACATAGCGAGATTGTAACGTTTTGTCTTTTAAGAAAATAACATTTTCTGCGAACTCAAATCGTTCATAAGGACCATTTTCTTCTATAAAATCATGATTCCCTGCAATTAATACAATCATAATAGGACTTAATTTTTTAAATCTAGCATTCAATTCCTTCAGTTCCTCCATCATAGGAGGGTGGTCATAGAGATCTCCTGAAATTAAAATACAATCTACCTTTTCCTTCTTTGCTTGCATTAATACTTGGTCAAAGGTATCTTGAATTTCTTGTTTTCGAATAGCGCCAATTCCTTCTCGTTCTTCTGGCATACGATTCAAATGCACATCTGCCATGTGTATCAACTTCATGCTTATTCCTCCATATAGATAGACCGAAGGGCTGATCACTATCAGCCCTTCTTCTTTTCCTTTATTTACGTAAAAACAACAATTCCACTAACAAACGATGAGAAAATCATAAAGGGTGCTTTTTTCATCGTTTACTGCTTAATATAACTATAGAAAATCTTATCCGCAAGCATTTCTTCCACTTGACTTCTTGATTCTTTTATTACCATTCCCTTTACTGGATCCGTATAACGAATATCCGTGCTATTATAACTTGTAATTAGAATATAATAATCTTCTTTTACTCTTGCTACTACAGGCGCTCCTTTTCCTACATAATAAAGTGCTTGGCTTAACGTAGCTCCTGATAAGTTCACACTTCTCTTACCGAGATACTGGTTTAACATGGTATCCATAGACGCATCTGCAAGAACTAAATCGGTATAGCTTGCCTGAATATTTTCATACTGAAGAATCATTGCCATACAAGCATTTTTAGAATCTTTGACATCTCTTGCTACAATCGTATCCACTTCTGGTGCAAATCCAGCATACAATGGCGTCTCTCCGGATTGCCATATATACTGTTGTCCATTTCCTAATACATCTCCACCTTTTTCAGCAGCCATTTGGATGGCATCACCAGCTTTTGAATATCCGTTTAACAGCTGTCCATTGAGGGATACATAATATTTGCTCACAACTGATTTTCTTGATGCAATTGTCACGGTTCTATAATCATCAAAGATCACTTCTCTTGTGGTCATTATTTCTGGCGGTGTTGTAATGTAAATATGATTTGGGAAAACTAAATAAAGTTGATTATAACGATCTGTGCTATAAGATAAGGAAAATAAAAGCCCACTGTCTTCGGCTTCTTCTTTTCGGATCATAATATCAGAATCTGTTTCCACATAATCATTTCCAGACTTTTTCACTCGTGTAAGCTCTAATGCCTGTCCATCAATTTGGGCTTGGCTTACATAGATACCATCCTTTTTATATGTGGTGCTTTCCTTCATCTTAGAATCGCACATTTTAATCACATACATTGGGAAAATGGCTTCATCATTATCCTTATCTTTTATATCACTATATTTTGCAATTCCATAGAGAAGATTATTTCCAACAAATCCAATATTTTGCAATCGTTCTCCTTTTTTTGCTTTAATTGCAGATCGTTTTCCTGTATCCAAGTTCCAAATAACAATTCTTGTATTTTTCACAGATTTTATACTGTCTTGGATTGCCAAAAGAGTGCCATCTTTGCTAGCAACTGCGCTTGTTGTCGTTACATTTTTGGCGATAACAGTCTCTTCTTTTGTCGTGCAGTCAATCTTATGGATCTGCCCGTCCATTAAGAAGAAAAATTCCTGTTTCTCATTATAATAAAGCACCTGTTCCACTTCGTCTTTTAAAGAACTATAAGTGGATTTTGATGGCACATATAAAAGCTCTTCGATGGTTGTTTCATCTGGATCAAACACATATAGTGCAATTCCACAAGTTCCCTCATGGCGTCCACGGTTCATATAGCCATAGACTGCAAAATAAATCGTTCCATCTTCCTCCATACGAATGATTTTTATATTATGCTGATTATAATCATTTCTTGCTTCGATTGCATTGTCTTGGCGGAAACTAAATACCCTTGTCATACTGACTGATTTATAGTCATAATACCAAAGCTGACGTTCTCTCACTACTGCCATCTTCTTTAAATCAGAACTTGTCGCCAGTTGGATATCCTGATTAGAGGCAATTCCTAACTTAAACGCATTTTTTGCACTATCGATTAATTTTGGATTTAAGTATTGTTCTTGATGACGTTCAAAATCAAGCAAATACATACGCTCTTCTCCATACTTAATTCGATAATATTCTGTTACATAAAAATATTCCTTTTGTTTTTTACTATTTTCTGTAGAAAGCACATAATAAGTCTCAAGAGAAATCGTATCGTCTCCTAACTCCTGAATACTGATTTGCATCTTTCCCTCTTGTTTTGGTTTCAAATTGGCAAATGTCAAACTTTCCATACTCGAATGGATATTAACAGAAGTCAATGAGTTATTGGATACATCTTCTCTTGGTTCCATATAAACCTTAAGTTCTTCATTTGCTTTCTCGGTCTCAAAAGTTGTATCATGGAAATAATTCACAAAATCCAAATACTCTTTTAAATGAAATTCTTCTCGATAGCGCACTCTTGTATAATAATTAGTGGCAACACCACCATCTGGTTTTAAAGTTAACTTTAATGTATAGTCCTTTTTCTCTGTCAATACTTTCTTCCAGTTGATTTTAGCGATAACACCACCAGATGCTTTTGTAAGTTTTTTAATTGTTCCTTTTTCAATCACTTCATTTCCGCTCACATTTAAAAGCTCATACTGAAGAGAAGTGATGGTATTATCGTACTCTTTGATATAAACAGATAACTGTTTATTATTCTCCACAGGCGTCAACGTATCTTTTAACATACTCTCATCCATTTCCCCTGTATACCCATGCATCTCATTAATATATTGATCTTCACTTTGGATATAGAGAACTGGCAATGTGGCTTGATTCATCTCCGCTGACATCTCTGTCTTTCCTGCAGTCGATAGATGATTAAAATAAAATAGTCCTCCTAAAAAAGCGATTAAAAAAACAATCACTTTAGCGATTACTTGTTTTATCATAGTATGGTTCCATCCTTCCAAAGACGTTCTAACGTCGGTTCCACTGATAAGAAATCTCTTAATCTTTCGTACTCTGCACGATTATTTGCTTTCTTTCCTGTTTTTACTGCTCGAATCAATAAATTTTTTGGTGTATGCTCCATATCGATAAATTCTAAAATCTGTGTGCGATATCCTGCCATTTCAAGGAGCTGGGCACGAAGTCCATCGGTAGCAATGGCACAAAAACGCTCTCTCAATAGTCCATATTGCATAATTGGCTCCAACATTTCACTATGCATCTGTCCATTTAATTCATGCTGACAACATGGAACAGATAAAATAACAGAAGCGCCCCAGCGAACTGCCTTATCAATGGCATAATCAGTAGCTGTATCACAAGCATGGAGTGTCACAACCATATCCACATGAGAAACTCCTTCAAAAGATTCAATATTCCCTTGATAAAAATTTAATTTCTCATAGCCGTAGCGTTCCTTCAATTGATTACAATAGGCAATGACATCTTCTTTTAAATCCAATCCTATGATTCGAATATCATATTCTTTCATCACTTTTAAATAGTGATACATAGCAAAAGTCAAATAAGATTTTCCACAACCAAAATCAATAATCGTAACCTCTCTATCTTTTGGAAGATGAGGTAAAATATCTTCAATAAACTCTAAAAATCGGTTAATCTGTTTGAATTTATCATACTTTGCATGGACAATTTTCCCCTCTTTTGTCATTACTCCAAGATCCACGAGAAAATCGATCGGTTTTCCACTTTCAATAATATATTCTTTCTTACGATTATGCTCTAATGGTTGCTTTCTCTTATTACATTCATTCTTTACCTTAATGGTAGCCTTCCCCTTTTTGCTCACAAGGGCATGAATGGTACGAGTCGCACTTGTAAGCTCTAACTGCTTAAACTGATCTCGTAACCAAATATCAATTTTTTGGAGCAATTGCTCCGCTGTATAATTGGTATGAATTTCTTTTTTATCTACTGTTTCTGATGCTTGAAAATATAGCTCGTCCTTAATTAATACAGGACGAATTTTCACCTTTTTTACCGCATCTTTTTTTCTTTGATTACTAATAATAATCTGATTTAAATTGCGATTTAATTCTTCTCTTATTACATTTTTTAATTGTTCCATTTTATCTCCATTTTTTATATT
>UQVN01000006.1 GCA_900544525.1 uncultured Eubacteriales bacterium | reverse complement strand
AAATATTAAAATCATTTAATATTTATAATATATTGAGTAAAATACATGTGAATTGTTCTAAATAAAGGAGATAAAATAGTTCCACGGCAAAATTATCGAAAGGTAATGACGCAAAGTTAAGTGTCTAAGGCCAAGGTATTGGCTATGATCGACTGACCGCACTGTTTATTTATATAACAGTGCTTTTTTTATACCCTAAAATACCTAAAATTGAGGAAAAGAGAGGAGAAAGTGCAATGACAAATAAAGAATTAAGAAAATTAAGTCGTGTAGCTCTTCTAGAAATGCTAGTGGAAATGGGAAAGAAAAATGAAGCATTGCAAGCAGAGAATGAGCTGTTAAGACAGAGGCAAGAAGATAGAGAAATCCGTATTCAAAATGCAGGCTCTATAGCAAAAGCCGCTTTAGAGTTAAATAAAGTATTTGAAGATGCCCAAGCAGCAGCGGATCAATACTTGTTAAATATACAGCAATTACAAGAAAGAGAAAAACAACAGTTAGATGAAATAGAACAACAGGTCAATGAACTGGTAAAAGAAAAGGTGGAAGAAACGGCAAAAGCATTAGAAGAAGCAAAGAGAAAGGCAGAACACATAATAAAAGAAGCACAAGAACAGGCAAAGATAATCACTGAAAATGCGAAAAAAGAAGCAGAAAAAAATAAAATATCCACTCCCTAATAGGAAAGGGTAGATAGAAAGGAAAGAGGCTAGGAAGGAAAGAGGCAGTGTATGAATGACCAGAAAAGGAAGACACCAACAATTGAACAATTGGAAGCAGAACTTACTCGAGTTCGTCATAAAAGAGAATATGGCAGGACACTGAGAGGAACGATTTATATCCTAGTTGTCGTTGCAGCAGTTGCATTTTTAATTGCCTCACTTTTTCTGCCAGTTCTTAGAGTGTATGGAACGAGTATGGAGCCAACATTAAAAAATAAAGAGATTGTAGTTGCATTAAAAGGCAGTGAGTTCCAAAGAGGAGATATTGTTGCTTTTTATTATAACAATAAAATTCTTCTAAAACGAGTCATTGGAGTTGCGGGAGATCAGATTGTAATCGAGAAAGATGGTACCGTATTTGTCAATGGAGAAGAATTAAACGAACCATACATTTCAGAAAAAAGTCTCGGAGAGTGTGATTTAACATTCCCTTATCAAGTACCAGAAAATCGAATTTTTGTTATGGGAGATCATCGAGATTTATCCATTGATAGTCGTTCTTCAACGATTGGGTGTATTGCTGACGAAGCCATAGTAGGAAGAGTGGCGCTTCGTGTTTGGCCACTAAATCAATTTGGAATCATAAATAATAACTAGGAGGAGGTAGAGTGAGTCATGGGAAATGAATTAATGAATAAGATAAATCTTTATCTAAAAAATAACACCAAAAGAAAACATCTATATCAAATACTGATTGTATTATGTGTTGCCATCGCATTTCTCGTTTATAGCATCATGACAAAACCTGCAATTAGTATGGCATTTGATAATATTAATGTAGAGTCCATGAGAGAAAATACATCATTTGGACAAGTAGTGCCAGTTCGTGTGACAGCTGAGGCTCTACAAGGAAATGATCCCACTAACTTTGTTATTTATACAGAAGGAGTTGGAGGAGGATTATCATCTGAATATCAATTTGATCAAGAGAATATTTGTGAGATCACAGCAGAAGATGGTAAAACAGTGAAGTTACATAAAGAAGATGTCGTAGATGAAAAAAGTGGCGATATTGTAAAACATAACTACTGGTTTACATTACAACCAGAAGAAAAAGTAGCCTTTACTCTAAACTATACTTCTGATGTAGAAGTGATTTCTACTCCATCTAATGGTGGTAGTTCAACAGAAGTACTTCCATCTGAAGAACAATCCGCTGAAGAAACTGGTTCATCTACAGAGGCAACAACAGAAACAAGTGAATCTAAACCAGAGGAGAACCCAACGGAAGAACCAGCTACAACGGAAAGTAAGCCAGAGGAAAAGCCAACGGAAGAACCAGGTACAACAGAAAGTGAGTCAGAGGAAAAGCCAACGGAAGAGCCAGCTACAACGGAAAGTAATCCGGAGGAAAAACCAACGGAAGAACCAACAGAAAGCAAACAAGAAGAAGAGCCAACAGAAGATGCTCCGGTGGATGAAAACTTCTTAGTAGGGACTGTTGGAACAAAAACATATAATCAAGTTGCACTAGCAAATGTAGAATATATGGATACAAAAGATGTGAAAACTTCTGAAGCAGAACAACCTACCACAACGAAACAAGAAGTAGTGACAGAGGAACCAACAACTGAAACAACAGAAGATCCAATAACTACGGAAGCAACTACAGAAACGAAGGCAGAAGAATCAGAACAGACAACTGGAAAATTGCCAGTAGAAGAAGGCCAGGGTGGTTCTGATACATCTGTACCAGTAGAAAAAGCGGATCAATACTTAAATATCTACGTAGCAGCATCTGCAGACGAAGATTATGAAGGCATTGCTAATACACTTATTGATAGAGTAAATGGCTGGAATGGTGTAACACCAGATGAAGAAATCAAGAATAAGAAAGTAGCAAATCTTTATTGGACAAAAGAAGAAAATATAACAGATGTTGTTATAAAGGCGAGAACGGAAGAAGGCGTGCTTGTAACGGTGACGGGTGATAAAAATAGTTTTAGTGAAGAACAATTAAAGACTCTTAGCCTTGTTGCAAAAGAGATTATAGTGCAAGATGAAATTCAAGAAGAAGTGTCTGATTCCAATGGAATGGATAAATCACAACAAGTACAAACAAAAAAAGTTGATGAACTTCTAAAAGAAGCATTAGGAGAAGAGAGTCAAAATCTTCTTGAACGCAGAAGATTTGATATTCAATTAATAGCAAACAATCAAGAAATTGAGCCAAATGGAACACTCAGTGTAACTTTTGATGATATGGAGTATAACACTTCTGCTAAGAAAGTAAAAGTATTCCATATTCAAGATGAGCAAAAAATAGAAGAAATGAATTCTTTACTCAATGAAGATGGAACGATTCGTATGGAAACTGATCATTTCTCTGAGTTTGAAGTAATATTAATTGGAGAGAATATTCGTGATGCTGTTCAGTATGATTGGGAGGAGCCAAGCGATCAGAATTTCTTAGGAACTGCTCATAAGTTTAATATGTTCTTGTTAGGCAATCTAAGTAATATGGTAGATGTGGAAGGTGTAGTTGCTATTGGTGGAAATATAATATACAACAATGGTGGGGGTTTTTCTGTAGCAGGAGGAGCAACAAAAGCAAATTCTCCAGTTAGTGGATTGGAAATACAAATTGATCCAGCAGCACTTATCTTTGGTGGAAGCTCTATTGAAATAGACAATGGAAAAATTATTACACCTAGTTTAGACATTGATAGCAGTTCATCAATATGGGTAAGTTCAAGTTTAGCAGAAGAATTGTATCAAAAATTTGATGGGTATAATACGCAAAATAAAATTAAGATTTTTGAGAACATAAATACATTCTTCAGTAGTGCAGAAAGTAGTTTATACACTAAAAATGAGGATCTGTATAATAATATTGATAAGTATACAGAATGTGAAGCAAAAGAGGAAGGAGGCATTCTTAGCTTTAATTATAATGGAGATGAAGAGGTTGTAGTTTTTAATATTTCTATTGATAGTTTAAATAATGCTCAAACTATAAATTTTAATATTCCAGAAACTACACAAGCAATTATTAATATTATAAGTGATGAGAATAATATTACATTTGAACCCAAAATAGATATGAAATATGCTACAGCACATAGTTCACAAGAATATATTAAGTTAGCTGGTAATATTCTTTGGAATTTTGATCCTAATATTACAACAGTTAATTATAATATAAAACAGGAAATGCTTCCAGGAAGTGTTTTAGCACCAAAGGCAGATTTTCTTATACATGCAAGTGTAGGTATTAATGGAACTTTAGTTGCTAATGATTTAACGGTAAAAGAAGGTACTGGATTTGAATGTCATTATTTTCCATCAAGAATCCCAGATAAAACTCCAGATCCAATAAAAGGTAAATTAAGAGATGTTGTAGTAAAAAAAGAATGGAAGGAAGGAACAGGAGAAACCGTTGTTCACGATCCGATTACAGTAAAACTTCTACGAAAAATAGAATCTGATTCTGGATATAGCGATACTGGAATGACAGCTATACTAAGTAAAGACAACAATTGGCAATATGTATTCCAAGTACCCGAAAAAGATGAAAATGGTAACCAATATATTTATACAGTAGAAGAAGTAAATGTTCCTGATGGATATGAGTCAACGATTAGCGAACCTAAGAATACAGCTGGAGCATGGGCAACAACAAATGGTGATGGAAATAGTATCGATGATTTGGATATTATTTCTAAAGAATGTATTATTATTACCGCAAATGCCAATCCAGAGGACAAAGGTAATGCAATCTGGATGAAAAATCCATATGTAATGCAAGTAAGTGGTAGTAAGGTTACAGCAGAAAAAAATATGACATTACCTGAAGTATCAGGAAGCTTAAAGAGACATGCGATGACAGAGGAGTTTATAAAGGCTCTAGAGGAATTAGCTAACAACGAAGATGCTATATGGAAAGTAGAACTATCGCAAAGTGGAAAAGACAGATTTGTTTCTATCTATAATTCAAGTGCAGGAAAATATTTATATATTGATACTAATAAGAAAGAAATTGCATTAACAAACGATAAAGCGATATGGGATTACAATGGATTTCGATTAGGAGATGATAATGGTAATACAAATCAAAACAGACAAAATTATATTGGTCCGTATCAGGAGAATTCACAAGAATTTAAAGCTCTTATACCGGATGATAAAGATCTAAAAGATCAAGCTCAGTGTTTTCAGCTCTACTATTGGAACAATGCTAAGACAGAAATTACAATTACGAACACTAAAGTAGATACTCCAACTACAGTGCCATTAGAAATCCAAAAAGTGGATTCTACGGAAACAAAAGCTTTATCAGGTGCAGCTTTTAGCTTATATAAAGATGATAAAGATGGAGAAATAACAATTCCTGGAATCAATGAAAGCGTAAGTTTAGTTGCGGAGAATTTAACAAGTGATTCCGAAGGAAAAATTTCAGTTGGTTCTGTAGAGATTGGACAGACTTATTATTTGGTAGAAACAAAGGCTCCAGCGGGATATCAAATTTTATCTGGGCCAATTAAGTTTATACCACAGAAAACGACAATTACAATAGAGAATGGTAATACAATAGCGAAAGATATAACTAACAAAGAAGGAGCAGGAAGTAAAATAGTTTTACAAGTTCAGAATACACAAGGGTATCAACTACCAGATACTGGTGGTGAAGGAACTGCTTCCTTAACCGTAATTGGTATTTCTCTTATGGCAGTTGCTGTAGTTGGAATGTTTTTTATGAGAAAACGGCAGGAGCATAGAGGGGAGGTTTAGGACTCTCCCCTCTAGAAAAGAAAGAGTAATATCTAATATTTTCTTATGATGTAAAACTGCTATTTTAAATAAAAACAAACAGTAACAAATTAAACAGTAAGAAAAAACAGGAAAGAGAGGACAGGGCTATGAAAAAGACGTTAAAAAAAGTTAAAAGTATAATCGCATTTATGACAGCATTTGTGATGGTATTAGCAATGGCAGTACCAGCAGGGGCAACAACATCCGGTAGTGGTGAATATAAACCATATACAGATGGAACAGAGATCTCAATCCAGATAGGTGTAAATGATCCAGATAATCCTAGTTGGGCGGCAGATAGCCAAGATACATTATGGATTTACCAAGTAGTTCAAACGACACATAATGAAAATAATACATTAACTCATGAATTTACACAGTTATTTAAAGACTTTCAAAATGATACTAAATATTTAGGAAAATATGGAGATTTAACTGCAGAACAGTATTGTAATTTAACGGAAGATCAGTTAAAAGCTCTGTTAGGAGATTTTACAGTATATATTAGAGAAAATGATAACACTGGACAGGAGAAATTCCAAGAATTAAAAACAGATGATAATGGAATTGCAGATTTTAAAACAACTCAATTAGGCCAATATATTGTAATTGGAGCCGGTAATAGTAAGAGAGCAAAGGTTTATCAGACTGTCACAGTGGAAGTGCAACCAGAAAGTATTGATGGTGAATATAAAATTTATACTAATTATCAAGTAGCTATGAAAACAACCACACCTAATATTGATAAAGAAGCAAGCATTCAGTCTGATTCAGTAAATATTGGTGATATTTTAAACTATAGAGTGAAAATTGATGTACCAGTTTATGCACCAGGTGCTATTGATAAAACTCTTGCAATGACAGATACATTACCAGTAGGATTAGAATTAGTGGAAGATAGCATTAAAGTTTATGGATTTGCCGCAAATGAATATAATCCTGATGTCACACTTCCAGGGGGTAAGTTAGTCATTAATGATGGAGGTAATATTGCATATAGTATAGATACAACTGCTTTAGAGAGTGAATCAACATTCAAAGTCAATTTTACATACGATAATGATCAAATTCGCAGTAGTGCAGTTTTAGTTGTGACATACAATGTTAAAGTAACAGACGAGGCCATTATTGGTGGAGATGGTATGGAAAATAACGCAGGATTACAATTTGCGAATGATCCATTTGTTGAACATAGTGCAGATAATATTACAGAAAAAAATGATACAGAGACAGTTTATACTTATGCAGTAGCAATTAAAAAAGTCGATGGAAGTAATAATAGCATGGTGTTGCCGAATGCAGAATTTGAATTATATCATGCATTTAAAGATGGAGAATATCAAAATCCAGTAATAGATGAAAATGGAAAGAAAATTGTGGTGACAACAGATGCTACTGGTTATGCAATAATTAAAGGTTTAGCAGAAGGAACTTATTACTTAAAAGAGACAAAAGCACCAGCAGGTTATAATCCGATAGTGAATGATGGAACCACTACAATTGTGGTAACAAAAGCTGATGCTAAATATTCAATTACAGAAAATCAGAGCCAAACAATCGTGGTACTTGGAAAAATTACAGGTGATTCAACACAGAGTCAATATGAAGAAAATGGTTTAAAGGCATGGATTAATGATGCAGGTAGTGTAATGTATCAAAATGATCAACCAGATGGTTATAGTCCTGCATATGCTCAGAGTACAAAAGAAGTTACAGGTACAAAAGTAACAGAAGTGGGTGCTGGAACAGGATATCAAGTTTATACTTTAGAAAACAACAAAGGTGCTCAATTACCATCCACAGGTGGTACAGGTAGAAAAGTATTCTACGTTGTTGGTCCTATCTTAATGGTAGGTGCAGGCATTGTTCTTGTAACAAGAAAACGCATGCAGCGTGAAGATTCTTAAAATATTTTTTATGTAAATAACTAATGAGAAAACTAGATGATTGGTTTCTCATAGTATTAGGAACGAGAAGGAGTTTTCCACTGTTCCTTCTCGTTCCAATACAACGATGACTATATATAAATTTTATGAGTGAAAATAGCAATAGGGAGAGAAGCATGAAGAAGCACAAGACTAAGAAAAAAAAGAAAAATCTATCGAACCTATTATTGATTGGAGTATTCTTCGTGGGGCTCTTCGTGGTGCTATATCCAACCTTTAGTGACTTTTTCAATCAGCTCCACGCTTCGAAAGCGATTGTAAATTATGAACGAGCCGTCAATGAGATGTCTGATGAAGAATACGACAAGATTTTAAAGGATGCCAAACAGTATAATAAAAATTTAGTTGCTGGAGATTTTGTGGATGGTAAAGTAAAAGATTCTGTCTATAATTCTTTATTAAATATTGATGGAACTGGCGTTATGGGGTATATTGAAATTAAGAAGTTAGGTGTAAAGTTACCAATCTATCATGGAACTTCAGAAACCATTTTACAAGATAGTGTTGGACATTTAGAAGGAAGTTCCTTACCTGTGGGAGGAAAAGGAACTCATGCTGTTTTAACAGGACATCGAGGACTTCCAACAGCTAAACTATTTACCGATCTGGATCAACTAGAAGAAGGAGATACCTTTCAACTGTTTATCTTAAATGAGGTGCTGACCTATGAAGTCGATAAAATTTCCATTGTAGAGCCAGAGGATATATCCAATTTGATGCCAGTAAAGGGAAAAGATTATGTGACATTAGTGACTTGTACACCGTATGCGGTAAATACTCACCGCTTACTTGTAAGAGGAGTTCGAATAGCTACCCCATATTCTGCGGAACGAGTACCAGCAGATGCGATTATGATCGATCCAATTCTTGTAGCACCAGTGGTGGCAGCTCCGTTACTATTGATTTTATTAATAACACTTCTGGTTTCTACGAAAAAGAATAGAAACAAACACAACAAAGCAATAAAAGAGAAAGGGGAAGGTGAGGAACGTGTTTAGAAGAGGAAGAAAAATAGTAACTGTATTTCTAGTTACCTTATGTGTGATTTTCACCTATTGTATGTCAACATTTTCTAGCGTATATGCAAAGACGACAGCCAATGAATCCATTGATGTAAACGAGTCTACATCATTAACACTACGATACAAAGATGGAGATACCTCTATTAATGGAGCCAGATTTTCGCTATATCAGATAGCAACTGTAGATGGCAATGGAATTTTTACAGCCACAGATGAATTTAAAGATTCTGGTGTCAAATATCAAGGGCTTACAACCAATGAAGAATGGAAAAAGGCGGCAGATGCATTTGCAAAATACATTATGGATCACAATGCGGATAAGCCTGATGCACCAGTAGCTTCAGAAGACAAGATTAATCCAATGAAGACAGGCACAACGGTAGATGGACAGCTTGTATTTGAAGGTACAGCAGAACAAAAAATGTCTACAGGGCTTTATTTGGTTGTTGGCGATCAAACAATGGTTGGTTCTTATCGATATACGGTTGCTCCATTTTTAATGGCATTGCCTAATATGGAAGTCGATCAAAATGGAAATAATTTTTTGGACTATGATGTCACAGTGGAAATTAAATATGGAAAAATAGATACTTCCACTCCTGATCCAGGGCCAGATCCGACTCCAACTCCAGATCCCGACCCAACTCCAGATCCCGATCCTACAATGGAGACTGTTTCTGTTGTGAAAGTTTGGAATGATGCTGATAATGAAGATTCTCGTCCAGAGAGAATTCACGTGAATTTATACCGTGATGGGAATTTTATCGATGGACAAGAGTTGAATGCAGAGAACAATTGGCGTTATACATGGACAGGACTACAATCTGGTGGTACATGGTCTGTTGTGGAAACGGGTGTTGCGGCTCCTTATACGGTAACCTATGGTGGAAGCGGAACAGAATTAACAGTAGAAAATACTTATACAGAGACTATTGATGATAATGAAACTCCTGGTGGTGATAGACCAGGTGGTGGAGAAGATACCGATGGGGAAGATCCAGATCCAGATACCCCAAATATTCCAGCAGAAGATATTCCAGATAATCAGACTCCAGGTGGAAGTTTTAATCCAGGAGATGGAAACGGAAGTGGAGGCGGAGGTGGTAGTAATCAAACGCCAACAGAGACCATCAATGATAACGAAGTTCCATTATCAAGACTGCCACAAACAGGACTGTTACAATGGCCAATTCCTATCTTGGCAATAGCAGGTGTTGTGATTTTTACTTTTGGTTGGTTTGATCAAAATAAAAGGAAGAGAGAAGAACATCATGAAGAGTAAACGTGGACCAATCTGTATGGTAGTTGGTTTCTTACTTTTATTAAGTGCTATTGGTTTGATGGGATATAATAAATGGCAGGAAAGACAATCCGAACAAGTAATATCAGAGGTTATGGAGGAAATGGAGCAAGTGGTTGTGCCAGTAAAACGGAAAGAAAAAGAATTACCAAAGCAACTCCAATCCGTAACAATTGATGGTTATGAATATATTGGAATTCTTTCTCTTCCAACTGTAGATAAAGAATTTCCAATCTTGAAGAGTTGGAGTGATGATTTGTTAAAAATTGCTCCATGCCGATATAAAGGCTCTTATTTAAAAGATAATATGATTATTGCTGGGCATAACTATAGCACTGGATTTGGATTATTAAAATCATTAGAAATAGGAGATCCAGTGGAGTTTACCGACACAATAGGAAATACACAAGAGTATGAAGTACTCAATATAGAAATTATTGAAGGAACGGATATTCAAGGAATGGAAGAGAAAGTTGGTGATGGTTGGGATTTGACATTATTTAGTTGTACTTATGGTGGACAGAGCCGTTATGCCGTTCGATGTGCAAAAGTCGAAGAATAAAAGAATAAAAAAGCCATTGTTTCTTAGAAAAGGAGCAATGGCTTTTTCTGTTATCTTTTAACATTAGAGGCGGAATGTCATTGGTTGTTGAGACATAAGACTATATTTCTTTCTTGTCTCTTCAGTAATAAGCCCTTTTCTCTGTAATTCTTGTAGGCTATTATTCATACTAATCATTCCATCTGTGCTGCCTGTGGCAATGACATTTGAGATTTGATGGCTTTTAGATTCTCGGATCATAGTTCGAATTGCATCAGTAACAGGCATGATTTCAAAGGCTGGAATCAGACGACCGTCTGTAGAAGGGACGAGCTGCTGAGAAACAATCATCTGTAATACCATAGCTAGCTGAACCCGAATTTGTTGTTGAGCATCTGGTGGAAATACATCAATGATGCGATCGATGGTATCGCTAGCTCCTGTGGTATGAAGGGTAGAAATAACAAGGTGGCCAGTTTCAGCAGCTGTGATAGCCGTGCGAATGGTCTCATAGTCACGCATTTCTCCTAGTAAAATAACATCTGGTGCCTGTCTTAGGCATGCTCTTAATCCATCTACATAGCTATCCGTATCCTGTCCAATTTCTCTTTGGGTAACGACAGATTTGTTATGGCGATGTAAGTATTCAATTGGGTCTTCAAGGGTGATAACATGAGCATTTCTTGTATTATTGATACGATCGATAATGCAGGCAAGCGTTGTGGATTTTCCATTTCCAGCAGCCCCTGTAATTAATACAAATCCTTTTCGCATATTTGCGATATTCATAACTGCATCTGGAATGTAGATATCATTTGGATCTGGTAAAGTAAATTGGACGATACGAATGACTGCTCCAAGAGAGCCACGTTGTTTTAGAACGCTAACACGGAAGCGAGAGAGCCCAGGAATAGAAAAGGAGAAGTCATCATCTCCATGAGTCAAGACTTGTTCCATACTGCGTTCATGGCTCAAATGATAGATTTCTTTTATATAATTATCCAACGTATCAGGATAGATTTTTTCTTCATTTAAGTGCTGGATAGTACCATTTATTTTAATGGAGACTGGCATACCAGAGATCATAAAAATGTCAGAGGCATTCATTTTAACTGCTTGTTCTAAAATCTGTTCTATCATAAAGGCATATCCTTTCCCGTCGTTTATTCTCCCGTAAAAACTGGAAGATCTTGATCGATTTCATATTGTGTTTGATTGTGGACTTCGTAGCGTAAAACACTGCGATCAGAGGTTTTTAATGTGACTTGTAATTCCTGTTCTTCTCCAAGTGGAAAAGAGGCGTAAAGAGTTTGTTTTTTAACCTTAGTTGTAATAGAAGAAGAAAGAGAAGATTGTTGAGTCGCTTTTTCTACTGCCTTTGAAGCAGAAGTTCCTTGCTCCATTTCCTGATCCACAGTTTGAATCCATTGTTGAGCGATAGCATCTGTCTTGTAATATTCCTTTACAAATGTTCCATGACGTTTGGAAAAAGTAAGAGAAGAACGAGCGTCACTAGCACTTAATAGAGAAAATACTGCAAGGCATATAATGATGAAAAGAAATAAAATGGTAGCTGTGCCTATTTGGATACGACTTGTTACTACTTGTCTTTTCATAGTGTAAGTCTGCCTCCTTTATAAGTTGTTTATATTTTTAGGAACGTGAGAAGTTTGCAAAGCGTATTTCTCATCGTTGGTCTGGCAAATAGTGAGAACCTGTTAATTCATAGATGGGTTCTGTTTGTCCAATTTGAGTGATTACAACAGATACCGTAACAATATCTTGGTCTTTTGAATAAGTCGTTGTAACTGTGGCATAACAATCATCATTATCCTTGGTTGTTGGTTGCCAAGTGGAAGTGTAATATTCGATGTCTTTATCAGCATGCTGTTCTATTTCTGCAAAAGCAGTCTCTATTTTGCTTTGAGAAAGAGCAATTGCATAGCTTAAATCTTTGGCACTTGTGCTTATTCGATCGGCTTTTACAAAAAGTAGGGCGAAAATTCCTGCACAGATAGCAAAAAAAACACAAACCCATAGCATTTCCATAAGAAATGCATAAGAAGGTCTTTGTTGTTGAAAGTTTTCTCTATAGTTTTTTTTCAATGGAAAATCCTCCTTATTTATGTTAGTTTGTCATAATTGCTTCGAAGCAATAGATGAATGGTATGGGAAGTTTTTTTATTTGTTTCTACTGTAATTCCAAGGAGATTTTTCCCTGTGTCAAAAGTAAAAGATACGTTAGAACAAGGAAGAATAGGAAGACCATCTTTTAGTGTAAGGCCACTATTGTTGGGGGCATACAATTCCATCAAAGACCCGTCTTTTGTATAGATCCATGTTTCAAATTTATCTTCATTTTGCTCTGTTGTAATGACTAATATGTCCTGTCCATCTTCTTTTCGGATTTCAATGGCATCTTGTGAATCCATTTGTCGTATTTTATTTACAATATAATTGGAGGCGGTATCGGAATAAAAAGAATCACTATTTCGTTCCCGAATATTTTGATAAACCTGACTTCCAATTAGAAGCAAGAAGATAGTGCTTAATAGAAAGACTACTAAAAGGAGTAAAGAGAAGATAAGACTCATTTTTCCAGAATGTTCTGAAGAAGTATTACTCTGTCTCATACGAACCTCCTTTCAAAGAGTCAAGACTAATCACCGTAATATCTGGCATTACGTTATCTGCCCATCCATCGTAAAATACGGTAAATCGCTTGTGATCGATAACGACTCCATAATGTTCTTCTAAATATTCCACACTAGGTGGATATCTCCCTTCGATTGCATAGCATTGAATGCTGGCCCGGTTAAGGGCATCTTCTAATGTCCGTTGCTTTTCCTCCAATGCTTTTTGAGTCATTTTAGGAAAGACTATCATAAGAAAAACAAGGAGAGCCATAAAAATTAGGATAGAGAAAAAAATAGCGCTCCTTTTTCTTTTTGTTGTCTTCATTGTAGTAACTCCTTTCTCTTATCCAATAGCAGATAGGACGCCAACTAATGGTAACATAACAGAGAGCAATACCATTCCTGTTGCAAGAGCAAGAATGAAAACAATCATTGGTTCTAGCCGAGAGATTAAATTTTGAATGGCTTCATGAGTGTATCGTTCATAGTTTTCATCAAGATGGCGAAGGACAGGTTCTAATTGACCAGTAGCTGTTCCTGTTTTTACCATTTGCAAATCAAAGTCAGTGAAAAGTTGTGCTTGTTCCACTGCCTCACTAAAACTTTTTCCATCATTTAATGCAGAGGAACACTGTTTGATTTTTTCTTGAATTGTTTTGTTCGTAACGATCCGTTCTGCAAGGGAGCAAGCATTTTTTAGATCTAGGCCACAGGGATAAGCCGTTGCCATAATAGAGCAGAAACGATGGAGTCCAATGGAGGACGAAATAGAAGAATGTCTTTCAATCAGAGAGAAAAGTTTTTGAATGAAAGCATTTTCCTTATTTTGGTGAGAATGGAACCATATAAAAAGGAAGAGGAGTAATAAAAGAAAGGATAAGATCAGTGCAATACCGCTTAAAATTCCTCCTACTTCAATAGCAATCGTTGCAACTTTAGGAATGCTAGCGCCAAGTTGTGTATAAACACCAGTAAATAAGGGCATAACTTTTGTAAATAGAACAAAAAGAATTGCCATTAACATCATTAGCATAATGGTTGGAGAGGTAATCGCTCTTCGTAAGTTTTCATTGGTATAATGCTCTTGTTCATAATATTCAGATAAACGTTCCATAGTAATATCTAGCGTTCCTGTCCGTTCGCCTAATAAAGTCATGTAGAGGACATAAGGAGGGAAACAAGAGGTTTCTTTTATCGCTTGACTAAAAGAGATTCCTTGATTTAGTTGTTCTGCCATAGTTTTTAATATTTGGCTATGTTCTTTGTTCCCTGAATCTTTTGCCATTAAGAGCAACCCTTCAGATAGAGGAGTCGCAGATTTTAATAACATGGAAATTTGTAGGCAAAAGCGAGAGAGTGTTAAGCCTGTAAATAATGTTGTCTGTTTCATAGGAACTCCTTTCTATATAGTAATAATCAATTGTGTTAGAGCATTAATAAATAAATTTTGCCGAATAATTTTTAGAATTAGAGATATACTTCTTTGTGGAAGCACTATTTTTTCCAGTAGAAGCAAAAGTAGGATCTAGATATCTCCAACTTTTTCCATCAAAGTAAATAATGTTGTCGATCCAACCTTTTCCTTTAATATAAACACTTACCCATGCATGATAGACATCTCCTGCATATCCAATTACAAGTTTTGTTGGAATCCCTTGGGAGCGAAGCATGGAAGTCATTAAGGAAGCATAGTCAAAACAAATGCCTTTTTTTGTTGCTAATGTTTTATCTGGATTTGGTAAGTATCCGCTTTGAACCGTTTTTGCTTTTTGGTAGTCATAAGAAACTGTTTTTAAAACATATTGATATACTTTTTTTACTTTATTCAGCTGGTTTTTCTCTTTTTTTACAAGAGAGGTTGCTTTTTTTACGGATTTCGAATTGGCAGTATAATTACAAAACTGGTTTGGATAGAGAAATGGTTCTAAAGAGTTTTTTAGTTTAACTGAGATGTCTTGACTTACAATTTGAGCATAAGAGCTTCCACTTACGTTTTCAAAGATTTTAATGTTATAAGTGCCATTTCCTTCTGTAAGGGGGAAGGTTTCGTACTTATTTCTTGCATTTAAATCGTAAGTATAGGTTGTTGTTTTTGTAATTCGAACTTTAATTTTTGAATTACTTCCTGTATATTTAATCATAATATAACCGCTAGATAGATTAGAGGCATCAATGGTGGTATTGTTGTTTTTATATACTTTTTTTCCAGAGGCTACAGGAACCTTGACTTTAGCATAGATTGGTTCTAAAGTTGGTAGAACAAAGGAAGCTAGTAGAATAAGAACCAGAGAGAAAATGAAGATCCAGTTTTTATGAGCCTTTAACTTTCCAACAATAGTGAGGGAAGTACTTTGCATAAAATCACCTGCTTTCCTTATAATAATAGAATTGTTAATTATTATAATTAAGAGTTTATATAGAATTAAGAAATCGCTAAGATCTCTTGTTTAATTCTATTTTTACATAATTTAGTAATATTTACAACAGAAAGTTCTAGAAATCGCTAAAAAATAATGGGGAAAAAATATAAAAGATTCATGAAAAACACCTTGACAAAAATCCCCAGTGATAATATAATCTAGAAATGTGCGTAACTTTTTATGCGAGAACAACGAGTCATGTAAGGCGTGACGCCTTATAGGATGATTGCTCGCAGACGTGAAAAGATTACTTTTCATGATGTTAGCGCACAGGCTTGTAAACAAGCAACCAACAGTTTACAAATATTGCAGGAGGTGAAAAGAATGCCAACATTTAACCAATTAGTTAGAAAAGGTAGAAAGTCAGTAGAAAAGAAAAGTACTGCACCAGCTCTTCAGAAAGGATATAACTCTTTAAAGAAGAAAACAACTGATGCAAGCGCTCCTCAGAAGAGAGGTGTGTGTACAGCAGTTAAAACAGCGACTCCTAAGAAACCTAACTCTGCTCTTCGTAAAATTGCCAGAGTTCGTCTTTCTAACGGAATCGAAGTAACTAGCTACATCCCTGGTGAAGGACACAACCTTCAGGAACATAGCGTTGTTCTTATCCGTGGTGGTAGAGTTAAAGACTTACCAGGTACTCGTTATCACATCGTTCGTGGTACATTAGATACTGCAGGTGTAGCAAACCGTCGTCAGGCTCGTTCTAAATACGGCGCTAAGAGACCAAAAGCTGGTAAGTAATTTATAATTACCAAAAATTATAATCTTTAACAAAATTCACAGTTTAATATTCATGCTGGAAAGCAATATTTGGCCTGTAGGTTGCAGGAGATAGATAGAAGCGTCCTAGCATGACACTTGACATAGTTTTCAAAGGAAACACTGTGAGTACCTAAGAATTAATATTTATTAAGGAGGGAAGTACCGTGCCACGTAAAGGACATATTTCAAAAAGAGATGTATTAGCAGATCCAATTTACAATAACAAAGTCGTTACTAAACTTATCAACAACATTATGTTAGATGGTAAGAAAGGTGTAGCTCAGAAAATCGTTTACGGTGCATTTGCACGCGTAGAAGAAAAAGCTGGAAAACCAGCTCTTGAAGTATTTGAAGAAGCTATGAACAACATCATGCCTGTATTAGAGGTAAAAGCAAGACGTATCGGTGGAGCTACTTACCAAGTACCTATCGAAGTTCGTCCAGATAGAAGACAAGCATTAGCTCTTCGTTGGATCACATTGTATTCTCGTAAAAGAGGAGAAAAAACAATGGAAGAAAGATTAGCAGGAGAAATCTTAGACGCTGCTAACAATACTGGTGCATCTGTAAAGAAAAAAGAAGATATGCACAAAATGGCAGATGCAAACAAAGCATTCGCTCATTACAGATTCTAATCATAAGTATCCAAAGATATTTATGGTGGATAGGCAATCACCGAACGGAAATACATCGTATTTTTGTTCGGTGTTCTGCCAATGTGTCAATATAAACAAATTTCGTGCCAATCATTTACGCAATGAAGTGGCATAAAATAGCTGAACGGTATAGTTTGGATTGCGTTTAAAACAAAATACAAAAGAAAACTATATTTGTCTGAAATATTTTAGGAGGAAAAAACCTTGGCTGGAAGAGAATATCCATTAGAAAGAACCAGAAATATTGGTATTATGGCTCATATTGATGCTGGTAAAACAACATTAACAGAGCGTATCCTTTATTATACTGGTGTAAACTATAAAATTGGTAATACTCATGAAGGTAATGCTACTATGGACTGGATGGAGCAGGAACAAGAACGTGGTATCACAATCACTTCCGCTGCTACAACTTGCCACTGGACATTACAACATGAAAACAAAGTGTTACCAGGAACACCAGAAAACCGTATTAACATTATCGATACACCGGGACACGTTGACTTTACAGTAGAAGTAGAACGTTCTCTTCGTGTACTTGATGGTGCAGTTGGTGTATTCTGTGCTAAAGGTGGTGTAGAACCTCAGTCAGAAAACGTATGGCGTCAGGCTGACACATACAACGTACCTAGAATGGCGTTCATCAACAAAATGGACATCTTAGGTGCTGACTTCTACAACGCTGTTCAACAAATCAAAGATCGTTTAGGTAAAAATGCAGTTCCTGTAACATTACCAATCGGTGCAGAAGATGAATTCAAAGGTGTTATCGATTTATTCGAAATGCAAGCTTACATCTACAATGATGATAAGGGTGAAGACATCACAATCACAGAAATTCCAGAAGACATGAAAGATGACGCTGAATTATGGCGTGAAGACATGGTTGAAAAGATCTGTGAAACAGATGACGAATTAATGATGGCTTACTTAGAAGGTGAAGAACCAACTCAAGAACAGTTAGAAGCTGCTATGCGTAAAGCTACATGTAACTGTACAATGGTTCCTGTATTCTGTGGTTCTGCATACCGTAACAAAGGTGTTCAGAAATTACTTGATGGTGTTATCAAATTCATGCCAGCACCAACTGATATCGAAGCTATCAAAGGTGTTGACGAAGATGGTAACGAAATCGTTAGAATTTCTTCTGACGAAGAACCATTCGCAGCTTTAGCATTCAAGATCATGGCTGACCCATTCGTTGGTAAATTAGCGTTCTTCCGTGTGTATTCAGGAACAATGAACTCTGGTTCTTACGTTCTTAATGCAACAAAAGGTAAAAAAGAACGTGTTGGTCGTATCTTACAGATGCATGCCAACAACAGACAGGAAATCAGCAAAGTATACTCTGGAGATATCGCAGCTGCTGTAGGTTTCAAATTTACAACAACTGGTGATACAATCTGTGACGAACAGCATCCAGTTATTCTTGAATCTATGGAATTCCCAGAACCAGTTATCGAGCTTGCTATCGAGCCTAAGACAAAAGCTGGACAGGGTAAATTAGGTGAAGCTTTAGCAAAACTTGCTGAAGAAGATCCAACATTCCGTGCTCATACAGATCAAGAAACAGGACAGACAATCATCGCTGGTATGGGTGAGTTACACTTAGAGATCATCGTAGACCGTCTTCTTCGTGAATTCAAAGTAGAAGCAAACGTTGGTGCTCCACAGGTAGCTTACAAAGAAACAATCACAAAAGAAGTTGATGTTGATTCTAAATACGCAAAACAGTCTGGTGGTCGTGGACAGTATGGTCACTGTAAAGTTAAATTTGCTCCAATGGATGCAAACGGTGAAGAATTATTCAAATTCGAATCTTCAGTAGTTGGTGGTGCAATTCCTAAAGAATACATCCCAGCTGTAGGTGAAGGTATCGAAGAAGCAACAAAAGCTGGTATCCTTGGTGGATTCCCAGTAGTTGGTATCCATGCAAACGTATACGATGGTTCTTACCATGAAGTCGATTCAAGTGAAATGGCATTCCACATTGCTGGTTCTTTAGCATTTAAAGAAGCTATGCAAAAAGCTGGTGCTGTATTACTTGAGCCAATCATGAAAGTAGAAGTTGCTACTCCAGAAGACTACATGGGAGACGTTATCGGTGATATCAACTCTCGTCGTGGACGTATCGAAGGTATGGACGACGTTGGTGGTGGAAAAATGATTCGTGCATTCGTTCCACTTGCTGAAATGTTCGGATATGCAACAGATCTTCGTTCTAGAACTCAGGGACGTGGTAACTACTCTATGTTCTTCGAAAAATATGAGCAAGTACCTAAGTCTGTACAAGAAAAAGTTATCGCTGACAGACAGAAATAATCAAACAGTCTCGTTTGGAGAAAATTTCTTGTAAAATAAGGGCTTTCCTGTGAAAAAATTCTTGAAAAAAAAGCAGGAATGCAATATAATCAAAGTAAATATGAGTAGCCCGCTCTAAGTGGGCGGGTACTCTTATATATAAGTTTTGTAAATGATGCCGATAAGGCAGATAATAAAAGGAGGACATTTTAAAATGGCTAAAGCTAAGTTTGAAAGAAGTAAACCACACTGTAATATTGGTACTATCGGTCACGTTGACCATGGTAAAACAACATTAACAGCTGCTATCACAAAAACATTACATGAAAGATTAGGAACAGGTGAAGCTGTTGCTTTCGAAAACATCGATAAAGCTCCAGAAGAAAGAGAACGTGGAATCACAATCTCTACATCTCACGTAGAATACGAATCTAAAAAACGTCACTACGCTCACGTTGACTGCCCAGGCCATGCTGACTACGTTAAAAACATGATCACTGGTGCTGCTCAGATGGACGGAGCTATCTTAGTAGTAGCTGCTACAGATGGTGTTATGGCTCAGACTAAAGAACACATCTTATTATCTCGTCAGGTAGGTGTACCTTACATCGTAGTATTCATGAACAAATGTGACATGGTAGACGATGAAGAATTACTTGAATTAGTAGAAATGGAAATCAGAGAATTATTAAACGAATACGAATTCCCAGGAGATGATACTCCAGTTATTCGTGGTTCTGCTTTAAAAGCTCTTGAAGATCCAACAAGCGAATGGGGAGACAAAATCCTTGAACTCTTCGACGCAGTTGATGAATGGATTCCAGATCCACAGCGTGAAACAGACAAACCTTTCTTAATGCCAGTAGAAGATATCTTCTCTATCACAGGTCGTGGTACAGTTGCTACAGGTAGAGTAGAACGTGGTGTACTTCATGTATCTGAAGAAGTAGAAATCGTTGGTATCAAAGAAGAAACAAGAAAAGTTGTTGTAACAGGTATCGAAATGTTCCGTAAACTCTTAGACGAAGCTCAGGCTGGTGATAACATCGGTGCTTTACTTCGTGGTGTTCAGAGAACAGATATCGAAAGAGGACAGGTTTTAGCTAAACCAGGTTCTGTTACTTGCCATACAAAATTCACAGCTCAGGTTTACGTTTTAACAAAAGATGAAGGTGGACGTCATACTCCTTTCTTCAACAACTACAGACCACAGTTCTACTTCAGAACAACTGACGTAACAGGTGTTTGTAACTTACCAGAAGGTACAGAAATGTGCATGCCTGGTGACAACGTAGAAATGACAATTGAATTAATTCACCCAATCGCTATGGAACAGGGTCTTACATTCGCTATCCGTGAAGGTGGACGTACAGTAGGATCAGGCCGTGTTGCTACAATCATCGAATAATTTTAATTGGTGATTTTGTGAAAAGGGCTCGTAAGTCGAGATTCTTATCACAGGTGAATCATAATTGATTTTAAGCCCAGAAAACTTAGGTTTTCTGGGCTTTTTATTATTTTATCATCCTATTTTAAGAAAAATATGAGATAATAAATAAGAACAGAAAACTATTTATTATAAAATGCGAAAAGGGGGATTTTATGAGAATTTTAGTTGCAGAAGATGAAAGAGATTTAAATGCTCTTTTGAAGAAACGATTGGAAGCACAAAAGTATACGGTGGATGCTTGTATGGATGGAGAAGAAGCATTGGAATATCTTTCTTGTGCAGAATACGATGCAGTTATTTTAGACATTATGATGCCAAAGAAATCTGGATTAGAAGTATTGAAACAATTGCGAAGCCAAAAAAATTCAGTTCCCGTTTTGCTATTAACTGCCAAAGATTCCATAGAAGATCGGGTGATAGGATTAGACCTTGGTGCAGATGATTATCTTGTAAAGCCGTTTGCATTTGAAGAATTACTGGCTAGAATTCGGGTTATGATCCGTAAAAATGCTACAGTAAAAGATAATTGCTGTCAGATTGCAGATTTAAAGGTGTATTTAGACTCCCATCAAGTATTTCGAGGAGATACAGAGATTTCTTTATCCAACAAAGAATTTTCGATTCTTCGCTATATGATTTTAAATCAAGGAATCGTATTATCCAGGGATAAAATCGAACAGCATATATGGAACTATGACTATACCGGAGGTTCTAATGTTATCGATGTGTATATCCGATATTTACGAAAAAAGATTGATAGTGGATTTGAACCAAAACTGATTCATACCGTTCGTGGTGCAGGTTATGTGCTAAAAATTCAGGAGTCCATACACAAGTAATTAAGAAGTGCAGGAGTAAGATGTTGATAAAAAAAGAAAAAAGTGATTGTTTATGTGGAAAAAATAAGAAACAGAGAATATCAGCAAAATGGAAGTTAACCATTCTATACACAGGTTTTTTAATGTTAATGGCAATTGCATCTCTTGCCATCTTACTATCCATTAGCAATAGTCAGATATTAGCCTCTGTAAAGAAACAATTGGAATCAGAAGTTCTAGAAGGAAATGAATATTTGGAATGGGATGATGGAGAGCTAGAAGTAGATTCTGATATTATGGAAGTAGAAAGTGGTGTCTATTTATCCGTTTATGATGAAGAGGGGCAGATTATTTATGGAACGATACCCTATCAGTTTACCGAGGAAGTGCCTTTACAGAGTGGGCAATTGAGAACATTGACTTCTAATGGAATTAAGTGGTATGTGTTTGATAATTCCGTTGATTTAGGTGGACATGGCAACGTTTATGTGAGAGGAATTACTTCCGTTACAAAGGCAGAGGAAAGTTTCCTTGTTTTAATTCGCACTTCTCTTATCTTTTTGCCGTTGATTGTAGTTATTACAGCTATTATCGGCTATCGATTTACTAGTCGGACATTGCGACCAGTGGATAATATGATACAAGGGGTACAAGAAATCTGTGAAAAGGAAGACTTATCAAAACGAATTTCAATGGAAGCGGGAAATGACGAAATCCATCGGTTGGCTCAGTTATTCAATCAAATGTTAGGACAATTAGAGACGGCTTTTGAGAGAGAAAAGCAGTTTACCTCAGATGTATCTCATGAGCTTCGAACACCGATTACGGTAATATTATCTCATTGTGAATATTTATTAGAGCAAGATATGTCAAAAGAAGAACAAAAACGAGAGATTGAAGTGATCTATAAAAAGGCGAGAAATATGTCACAATTAGTCTCTCAGATTTTAATGATTTCAAGGGCAGAGCGAGATAAACTGCCGATTCATTTTGAAGAATTACCTATAAGCGAATTGACAGAAATGATTGTGGATGAACAACAAGAGATTGCAAAGAAAAAAAATATTACGATTCAACAGGAATTAGAGGAAGGATTAATGGCAGAAGTGGATGAGACATTTTTAATTCGTCTGTGGGTGAATCTAATTTCTAATGCCATTTCTTATGGAAAGGAAAATGGAACGGTAATGGTGACGTTATCTGGAGAGGGGGATAAAATACGAGGACAAGTAAAAGACGATGGAATTGGGATTTCCAAGGAAGATTTACCACATATTTGGGAGCGATTTTATCGTGCAGATCAGTCTCGTACATTAGGACAGGATTCTTCTTCTGGACTCGGACTTCCCATGGTAAAATGGATTATAAAAGCTCATCATGGAGAGATTCATGTAGAAAGTGAGGAGGGTAAAGGGACAACTTTTTCTTTTGTAATTCCAAAAAAACAACAAAAGGTTGCTGATAGTTTTTAATGTTCTTTTAATTTTGATACTTTATAGTATAATTATCAAAACAAAGGATACTATAATAACAAATAAAAAACTAGAGAAAATGGAATACAAGAAAATGGAGGTAATCTTATGAAAAGATCATTCTTAAAAACATTCGCAGTTTTATCTTTATCAGGGCTTTTATTAGTGGGATGTAGTTCCAATAATAATCCAACGACGAATAATGGAAATACTGGGGCAGGTACAACAACTAGCCAAACAACAGGGCAAGTAGACAATAATACAAACTCTACACAAAATTCTAATACGACAGAAAATAACTCTGTAACTAATAACTCAGCAACAAATAACTCTGGTGAGATTACAGAAGAAGAAGCAAAAACAATTGCTTATGAAAATGCTGGAGTAAAAGCAAAAGATGTTACTAATGTTCAAGTAAAAAAAGATATGGACGATGGAGTTGTTGTTTATGAAGTGGAATTTTTTACAGCAACGAAAAAATATGAGTACCATATTAAAGCATCTGATGGAAAAGTATTGAAATTAGAAAATGAAACAATAAAAAATAGTCAGACTGGAAATACAAATCAGAAGCAGTTAACGGAGGATGAGGCAAAAAAGATTGCACTTAAGAAAGTATCAGGAGCTACACAAAATGATATTCGCATTAAATTAGATAATGATGGTGGAAGATTACAATACGAAGGTGAAATTATTTATGATGGAACCGAATATGAATTTGATATTGATGCATATACAGGTGAAATTTTATCTTGGGAAGAAGCCCCTGAGTTTGATTGAGAAATAGGATAAGATAACTTAGAAATTTCCTATAAAAAAGAGGAATAGGCATAGTTTGTCTATTCCTTTTTTTGATCATAGTAAGTAATTAATATTCATTTCATATACGAGGAAATAGAAGTTTTTATTGGTTAAAAATCACTATATGTAAACGAGGTACACTTTGATGGAGCGTTGCATACTTCTCTATAACAGTTCTAAATAATTGGATGAAAGAATTGATTATCTAGTCAAGATAAACTATAATAGTTATGAGAGAATAAAAAATTTAAACAAGTCTTTTGTACTCAAAAGGAAGGAGTGTGTGAAAATGTTAGATCAAAAAGTAGTAGAACTTTTAAACTATCAAGTAAATCGAGAATTTTATTCTGCTTACTTATATTTAGAGCTATCTAATTTTTATGAAGAAAAAGGATTACATGGATTCCAAAATTGGTATCGTGTGCAAGCGCAAGAAGAGCGCGATCATGCCATGTTATTCTATCAATACTTACATAATAATAATGCAAGAGTAGTGTTAGAAACAATTGAAAAGCCAAACGTTACGTTAAACACATTAATGGATCCATTAAAAGTTGGTTTACAACATGAATATTATGTAACTGGTTTAATTCATGCCATTTATGATGCGGCACATAGCGTAAAAGATTTTAGAACAACACAGTTCTTAGATTGGTTTGTAAAAGAACAAGGAGAAGAAGAAAATAATGCCAACGATCTTGTAACAAGAATGGAATTATTCGGAGAAGATCCAAAGAGTCTTTATATGTTAGATAATGAGTTGAATGGAAGAGTTTATACACCACCATCTTTAGTTCTATAATAAAATCTATGTGAGGAGAAACTGCTATTGAGTTCAAGGAAAAGAGCTTAATAGCAGTTTTTTCTTATTATTAATTTACTTGTCAGTAGCTTTTAGTTGGTGGTACAATGACTCTTGAAGCTTTTCTAAATAGAATAAAAAATGCAAAAAATAGTATGGAGGTGAGAAGTTTGGAAAAGATAAAAAATCAATTGTTGGAGTATAAAGAATTGTTATTTTTAGCTCTTTGTGGACTTTTTATTGGAGTTGTTGTTGGAGCTATTGATGCAGGATTTGGTCGTGTGTTATTGGCAATTACTTCTTTTCGAGATTCCAATATTGTCTGGCTTCTTCCTTGGTTAGCGCCGGCGGGAGTCGTCATCGTGTGGTTTTATCAAAAGTTTGGTGGAACAAGTAGTAAAGGAATGGGACTTGTATTTGAAGCAGGACATGGCACGGAAGAAGAGATTCCGCTTCGTTTAATTCCATTTGTAATCGGAGGTACTTGGTTAACCCATCTATTTGGAGGAAGTGCTGGGAGAGAAGGTGTTGCGGTACAAATCGGTGCTACATTTTCCCATTGGTTTGGAAGAAAAATTGGAGGGAAAGAAAGGGCAAAGGTATTTCTTGTAGCAGGTATGGCAGCAGGATTTGCAGGGCTTTTTGGCACTCCTCTTGCAGCAGTTTTATTTGCATTGGAAGTTTTGGTATGTGGTGCTTTACAATATGAAGCTCTTATTATGGCAGTCGTATCGGCGTTTACAGCAAGTATGACAGCAGGGGCATTAGGGCTTGAAAAGTTTGAACGCCACTTAGGAGTTTCCGTCCAGTTGAATGGCAAATTATTGCTAATACTAGCTTGTCTTGGAATTATTTTTGGACTAGTAGGTGCTCTTTTTGCCGTGTCATTAAAAATAATGAAGCAGAAGTTAGGGGAAGCGTTAAAAAATCCGATTATTCGCATTTTACTGTGTGGAATTTTATTATCCATCTTATTACTTTTGTTGAATAGAGGTCGATATGCAGGGCTTGGAACGAATTTAATTCATGCATCGTTTGAAGGAGAAACGCTCTATTCTTATGATTGGATTTTAAAATTACTGCTCACAGTATTTACGTTGTCAGCAGGATTTCAAGGGGGAGAGGTAACACCACTCTTTTCAATTGGAGCAAGCCTTGGAGTCGTTGTTGCACCATTTTTTGGTATCCCTTCCCTATTAGGGGCAGCATTAGGTTATGCGGCTGTGTTTGGAAGCGCTACCAATACCTTTCTTGCACCAATGTTCATTGGAGCAGAAGTGTTTGGATATGAATACTTACCATGTTTTTTCGTCGTGTGCACTTTTGCATACCTTGTAAACGGAAATCACACGATTTATTCTTTACAGCGCTCTATTTTAAAGAAATCATAATAAAAAATATAAGATCATGGTTTGCAAATAGGATAAGAGGTTGTTAGAAAAAGGTTACTAATTGATAAGAAGGAAATAAAAGGAGAATTATTAAGATGGCATATCGAGTTGCAAGAAAAGAAGATATTGATTTCCTCGTTCAGATTGTAAAAGATGCAAAAGCGTTTATGAAAGAAAACGGATTTGAACAATGGACAGAAGGATATCCAACAGAGGAGCATATTTTAGAAGATATTAAAAAAGAAGAATGTTATCTTTGGGAAGAAGAGGGCATGATCTGTGGAATGATGACTCTTTCCTTTGAGGGAGAGGCTGTCTATGAAGGATTACAAAAAGGAAACTGGAATACTGGCAACGTTTATGGGACGATCCATCGCTTTGCGGTGAGTAAGGAAGCGAGAGGAAGAGGAATTTCAGGTAAACTAATACAATTAGCAGAACAGCTTTGTAAAGAACAAAAGGTAAGTGGAATTAGAGTGGATACTCATAGGAAAAATAATATTATGAAAAAATTTCTAAAAAGCCATGGATACCAGCAATGTGGAATCGTTTGTTATGATGAAAAAGAAGACGGAGAAAGAGTTGCCTATGATAAGCAATTGAATTAACTTGTCAGGCTATTGATTTTCCAATATCTAGGTAGTATGATAAAGAAGATGACGCGAAGAGACGCGCCTTGGGAGTTTCTCGTGTATCCACAATGGAAAGTACACTATAAGAGAAATTAGGTATTTTCTTATAGTGTATATTTCAAAGGGATACGACGAATGAAGCCAAAGGAATGTGTTTCATCGTTTACAAGAAAACAAAGAATGGAGAAAGGAGGCAGAACAAAATGATGAATTTCATTAACAATGTAAGTAACACAATGAATATGAATAATAACATTCAACCAAATCAATGTAAGAACTGCCTTACTTTTGTTCTATGGACGTTAGAGAGCTTAGAGAAACAAATATTACCAACATGATATTAGCATTTTTGCATATGTTTTAGTATTTTGAGGGTTTCTATTGCTTTTATAGTTTTTTAGCGATGTGAAAAGAGAAATCAGAACTTAGTACCGCAGTCTAGTAGGACTGCGGTTTTTTGTTACGCTAAAACAACGAGCTAACAAGTCTATGGAAAGAAAGCTGGATACAGAAAGGGGAAGAAGAGACAGAATGAAGTATTTATGGAAACAAGTGAAGCAATACTGGTGGTTTTATATATTGGGATTTACTGCGATGATTCTCAGTATTTGTCTTGACATGGCTGGTCCAAAGATTACACAGGCTTTGATTGATAAGGTCATCGTCGGCGGACAAATGAAGATTTTAATGAAATTACTGCTGGGGCTATTAGGAATTGGGTTTGGAAGAGCCATTTTTCAGTACATAAAAGAGTTTACATTTGACTGTATCGGCGTATCGGTCGGTTGTAAAATTCGAAAAGGACTGTTTGACCACATTCAAAAATTATCAGTTAGCTACTTTGACAAACATAACACAGGAGAGCTGATGGCTCGAGTAAAAGATGATGTGGATCGCATTTCCAATGCACTAGGATTTATTGGAATGTTAGCAGTTGAGTGTGTTATACATACAATTCTAGTGATTGTCTGTATGGTGCGGATTAGCCCAACACTTACCCTATTACCATTACTGGCAATGCCGATTGTAGGATTTTGTGCCATTCGTATGGAAAACAAGTTAGGAACTGTTTTTGAAAATATTAGTGAGGAAACTGCTCGCCTAAATACGGTAGCACAGGAAAATCTAGCAGGTGTTCGAACCGTAAAAGCATTTGCAAGAGAACGGTATGAAATTAAGAAATTCAAAAAAAGAAATCAGGCATTTTATGATATTAATATGGAACAGGCCAAGTTGGTTGCCATTTATCAACCGGTCATTTCTTTCGTTGGAAAAATCCTTTTAATGGTTGTGGTTGTCGTTGGTGGTGTCCTTGTTATTAAAGGAAAAATGACAATTGGTCAGTTAGGAGCTTTTACGGAATATTCCAATAATATTATCTGGCCAATGGAATTGCTTGGTTGGTTAAGCAATGATATTGCGGCAGCCTTTGCTTCTAATAAGAAGATTCAAAAAATCTTAAAAGAAGAACCAGAGATTCAAACACCAGAAAATCCAAGTGTATTAAAAGAAATAAAAGGGGATGTTACCTTTGAAAATGTAGGGCTTTCTTTCCAAGGAAAAGAAGTGTTAAAACATATTAATTTTTCCTTAAAAGCAGGGAAAACGCTAGGAATTATGGGAGTTACAGGTTCAGGAAAAACTTTGATTATTCAACTTCTTCAGAGGTTTTATGATACGAGTGAAGGTAGAATTCTTTTAGATGGAGTCGATATTAAAGATCTTTCTATCGCTCAGCTGAGAAGTAGCATGGCGGTTGTATTACAAGACGTCTTTTTATTTTCTGATACCGTAGAAGAGAATATAAAAACAGGACGAAAAGAGTCTCTCGATCGAGAAATGGTAGAGTGGGCAGCTTCTCGTGCGAGTGCTTCTTCTTTTATCGAAAATTTAGAAGAAGGATATGAAACCGTCGTTGGAGAGCGAGGAGTAGGATTATCAGGAGGACAAAAGCAAAGAATTAGTATTGCAAGAGCCATTGCAAAAGAAACTCCGATTCTTATTTTAGATGATTCCACGTCTGCTCTTGATATGGAAACAGAACAAGAAATTCATAAAAATTTAGAACAAGTGAAAAATGCCACAAAAATTATTATTGGACATCGGATATCCGCTGTTCGAAATGCAGATGAAATCTTAATTTTAAGAGATGGAGAAATTGTAGAACGAGGAAGTCATGATGAGCTTATGAAGAAAAAAGGAGAGTATTATCAGACTTATTGTGTTCAATATGGAGAGGAGGAAGCGTTATGGCAGTAAATGCAATTCGAGAAGATGAAGAGCAAAAAGAGGTATTGAAAAAAGATACGTTGCTTCGGCTCTACCGCTATTTGTTGCGCTATCCAAAAGAATTGATTATTGTAGCAATTATTATGGCAATTACGGTTGGGATTAGCATGATCGGGCCTTTATTGGTAGAAAGAGCCGTGAATGTGAATGTAGCACAAAAAGATATCAAAGGATTATTAGAAATTGGAATTTTGGCAGTGATACTTTTTTGTATTTATGCCATAGGAATGTCTATTCGCATGTTAATTATGGCAAAAGTATCCAATGATATATTGCTTCGCATTCGAGAAGATCTGTTTGAACATATTCAAACGTTGAGCTTTCATTTCTTTGATAGCAGACCAACGGGAAAAATATTAGCTCGAATTATTGGCGATGTAAATGCGTTAAAAGATGTATTATCGGATAGTGTAATAAAGTTGATTCCAGATTTTATTACAATTGTAGGGATTGCTATCATTATGATTGTAAAAAATGCTTCTCTGGCCTTATCTGCATTTATTACACTTCCGTTATTGGCAGCAGGAATGTTTTTTATTCAGACAAAAGCCCATAAACTTTGGCAAATTCATAGAAAGAAAAACTCCAATTTAAATGCCTTTGTCCATGAAGACTTTTCAGGAATTCGTATTGTACAAAGTTTTGCAGCGGAAGAAGAGACGAAAAAAGATTTTTATCATATGGCAGAAGAACAAAGGGATTCCTTTATCCATGCGGTGCGTTTAGCCGATGCATTTGGGCCTGTTGTTGAAATTACATGGGGAATTGGAGCATTTTTATTATACTATATTGGAATTAAAGTTATTGGGGTTGGAAAGGTAGAAATTGGAACGTTCCTAGCATTCTCCACTTACTTATCCATGTTTTGGAGTCCAATCAGAAACTTAGCAAACTTTTATAATAAGTTGACAACTAATTTATCGGCAGCGGAGCGTGTATTTGATATTTTAGATACAAAAGCAGATATTGCAGACTGTGAAAAGGCAGAGGAGCTTCCAAATATTTTAGGAGAAGTTACGTTTGATCATGTGAGCTTTGCCTACCAAGATGCACCAGAAAAATTTGTATTAAAAGATGTAAATTTCCAAGTAAAACCAGGGGAAACGATCGCTTTAGTTGGTCCAACAGGAGCAGGAAAGACTACCATTGTCAATTTAATTAGCCGTTTTTATGAAGTGACGAAAGGAGATATTTTCTTAGATGGCTACTCTTTGAAAAAAGTTTCTTTACATAGTTTAAGAAAGCAAATGGGAATTATGACACAGGATAATTTCTTGTTTTCTGGCACCATTAAAGAAAATATTCGATATGGACGCCTTGATGCGACCGAAGAAGAAATTATTGCAGCAGCAAAAGCGGTTCATGCTCATGAATTTATTATGGAATTAGAACATGGATATGATACCGAGATTAGTGAACGAGGAAGTCAGTTATCCATTGGACAAAGACAGCTATTGGCATTTGCTCGAACGATGGTATCGGATCCAAGAATATTGATATTAGATGAGGCAACATCAAGCATTGATACCCATACGGAGCGATTAGTACAGCAGGGAATTGAAAGCTTATTGAAAGGAAGAACCTCTTTCGTAATTGCCCATCGTTTGTCTACCATTCGAAAGGCAGATCGAATCTTTGTTATCGACCAAGGAAATATTATGGAATCGGGAAATCATGAGGAATTAATGGCAAAAAAAGGAGCTTATTATCAGTTATATGAGAGCCAATTCCTTTAAAATATCGTTGGTTGGTAGTTATCACAATTTATGCGACCATAGTTCTTGATTCATTGTCTTTATGAAAATGTAGGGGCTGTCACACAAATGATTGTGTGACAGCCCCTTCGTGCTATTTTTCTTCCATATCAAATATGTACTATTTTGCAAAGAAAGAAAAATAATAATACAAAAAATTAAAGTTCCGAGCTATAATAGAAGTGCTCATGCCTTTTTTGTATAAGTATGAACCCAATCGACTTTTAACAAATAGATTAAGAATATAATCGAACTTAAAAACCAAGTAAGAGGGTATGCCCAGAAAATCGCGTTGATAACAGGAATATATTTCACGATAATTGTAATATAAGAAACGCGAATAATACACCAGCAGAGCATCATAATAAACATGGGAACGGTTGATTTTCCTGCTCCTCTTAAAATACCAGCAATACAGTGGGAAAAAGAGAGTAAGAAATAAAATAGAGTAACCGTTCTTGCTTGGGCAGTACCAAAAGCGATAACTTCAGGATTATCATTAAATGCACGAATCAGTAGTGGAGACAAAAAGTAAATAGCAATTCCTACGATTTCTGCCATCGTGATGGAGCAAAGAATTCCAAATTTGGCACCTTTTTTCACACGATCGTATTTTTGTGCCCCTAAGTTCTGACTGATAAATGTGGTAAGAGAAAGGGCAAAACAAGTGATTGGTAAAAAGCCAAAGCCTTCAATTTTGGAATAAGCACCACAGCCTGCCACAGCCATTTTACCAAAGCTATTGATGTTTGTTTGTACAATGACATTGGCAAAGGCGATAATGGAATTTTGAAAGCCAGCAGGTAAACCATTAGAAATAATTTGTTTTAGCATCAAACCATTGATTTTAATCTTTTGAATGGATACTCGATAGGATTCTGTTGTGCGAAGAAGACGGATGAAACATAGGATCGCACTTGTGAATTGGGAAATAATTGTTGCAAAAGCAGCAGAACCAACTCCAAGATGGAATACGCCAACAAACAGTAAATCCAGTACAATATTCACACAAGAAGAGATAATCAAATATTTTAATGGGTGCTTACTGTCACCAGAAGATTGCAAAATTCCAACGAAAATATTGTAAAGTACGAAGGCGATAGAGCCTAAGAAATAGATTCGGAAATAGACAATAGAGTTGACAAGAACATCTTTTGGAGTTCCCATCCAAACCAGTATTTGGGGGGCAAGAAGTACTCCAACGACAGTTAAAATAATTCCTGCAATAAGACCAAAAGCGATAGTCGTATGTACCGATAATTGTACTTTTTCTTCATCTTTTGCTCCATAGTAGCGGGCAATAACGACGCCTGCACCCATGGAAATACCGTTGAAAAATCCGACTAGAAGGAAAATAAGATTTCCTGAAGAACTGACTGCAGCTAATGCATCGCTGCCTAAAAAGTTTCCAACGATTAAGGAGTCCGCAGTATTGTAGAGCTGTTGAAATAAGTTCCCAAAAAAAAGAGGGATGGCAAATGCCACAATCTTTTTCCATATGGAACCTTCCGTTAAAAGTGTTGATTTTGTGTTACTCATAGTTTCCTCTCCAATATGTTATAAATTTTACACGAAGTGTATTCGTATAAAGGTATCTTAACACATAAAAAATAAAAAAACAGTGTACCACTGATTATTTATAGAAAAATCGAGAAGTTAAAAAAAATAACAAGGACTTTTTGTAGGTGTTTGTCCCCACAGGACGAAAAAAATAGAATATCATGTTAAAATATCGTTTAAATATTGTAAATACTCTCATTTTATAGTAAATTATATGAGAGTATATATTATAGAATAGAAAAAGACAAA
>UQVN01000005.1 GCA_900544525.1 uncultured Eubacteriales bacterium | reverse complement strand
ACTGTTTTTATATGTCTCTTTTGTATATTTTAATAATTATACTTGCTATTTTCAAAATACAATTATATAATATGACTATCGTATTATTTTTAAAAATAATACGCTTTGTTTTTATTAACAAGGAAAGGAGTTTTTATGACTGGCGCTATTATTGTCAGCTCTGGCTTGGGTGAAACTCATTCCAAACCAGAACCGCTTAACAAAATTGGATTGCTTTCCAATTTACAACATATTATTATTACATTTCAACAAGCTAGTATTCATCCTATTGTTGTTGTTGTTGAAGAAACAGAATTAGAACAAGTACAAAAACATATTACAAAAATGGGAGCTGTTTGCCTTTACGGAGAAAAAAATTGTCTTGAGCAATTAGACTTTATTAAAAAAGGTCTTTCTTTTTTACAACCTATTTGTGACTCTGCTTTTATTGTTCCTGTTCATATTCCACTTTTTTCAAAAGAAACATTGTTCCAATTATTGAACAGTAAAAAGGAGTTAATTGCTCCCTCTTATCAAGGGAAGGGAGGACATCCTCTCTTGATCTCCAGCAAACTTTTTCCTTTTATTGAAGAATATTCTGGTAGCTCTGGCTTACGAGGAGCAATGAAAAACCTTCCTGTGAAAAAGGAATTATTGGAAGTACCCGATCGGGGAGTAATTCTTTCTATTACCAAAGATACTTCTAAGCAGCCGATTCAAGAAATCCTTAGTGAACCATCCATTCGCGTACATACCACTGTTCGTCTAGCCAAAGAAACTATCTTCTTTGGTCCTGGTGCTGCTGAATTGTTAGAGCTAATTGATCTAAAAAATTCCGTGAAAGTCGCCTGTAGTTTAATGGGTATTTCTTACACAAAGGCATGGAATATCATAAGGAAAATAGAAACTGGTGCAGGATTCCCCGTCCTCCATTGCCAACAAGGAGGAAAGAATGGTGGACAAGCAGTTCTTACAAAAGAAGGAAAAGAATTGTTAAATAAATATCGTATTTTTGAAAAAAAAGCGACGAAAAAAGTTCAAGAAATTTTTAATGAAACTTGGGATATCACCCCAAATACGAATACATAAAAAGGAGAACTAACATGAACTTAAAACATCGAAGACGCGAAACCTACTATCTCCTCTTCTTTTTGGGACTTTTTCTCTGTTGCTTTTTTTATTCCTTTGCTGTTGGACAATATCCTGTATCCATTGGCGATCTCCTTCATATTTTATGGGCTCAAGTGTTTGATATCCCTGTGACTTGGAGCCATCAAGCAGAAGTTGTTGTTTTAAATATTCGACTTCCTCGAGTCATTGCTGCTGCCCTTATTGGTGCCAGCCTTTCCACTGCTGGAATTTGTTTTCAAGGTATGTTTCAAAATCCTATGGTATCTCCTGACGTTTTAGGTGCTTCTGCAGGTGCTGGATTTGGTGCTGCTCTTGGGATTTTACTTGGTTGGTCTTATATGACAATTACAACAGGCTCCTTTGTTACTGGACTTCTTGCAGTATTTCTTGTTCAAGGAATCTCACAGTTTGTCAGACAAAATCAAGTCTTAGGTTTAATTCTTGGAGGTATTATGGTTGGTTCGTTATTTTCCTCAGGAACATCCTTTATCAAGTTAGTGGCAGATCCAAATGACACACTTCCTGCTATTACCTATTGGCTTATGGGAAGCCTTGCGTCTATTAGTATGCATGATCTAACCTTTGCCATTATTCCAATCATCCTTGGATTTATTCCTATCTTACTTCTCAGTTGGAAAATGAATATTTTAACACTTGGAGAGGAGGAAGCACAAGCCATTGGCGTTAATACGAAAGCCACTCGTTTTATTATCACTATCTGTGCCACTCTTATCACTTCTGCTAGTGTTTCCATCAGCGGAATGATAGGTTGGGTTGGTCTTGTCATTCCCCATTTTGTTCGTATGATGATTGGCTGTGATTATCGAGTTACCATTCCTGCCTCTATGCTACTTGGCGGAAGTTTTTTAATTGTTGTAGATAATTTTTCCCGCACACTTTCTACATCAGAAATTCCCCTTGGAATTCTAACTTCTTTTGTAGGTTCTCCATTTTTCTTATATTTAATGATTCAGGAGGGTAAAAAGACATGAAGATGGATATTAAAAACTTATCCTTTTCCTATGGGAATCACACCGTCATAAATAATATCTCTTTTACAATAAAAGATGGTGAATTTCTCTGCATTTTAGGTCCCAATGGTGTTGGAAAAAGCACTCTTTTTCGTTGTATTTTAGGACTTCAAAAAGGATTTGCTGGTGAGATTTTAGTTAATGGAACGAATCTTCTTAAAATTCCTCCAAAAGAACTTGCCCATCACTTAGCTTATATTCCACAATATGCAAACCCTGTTTTTTCCTATACGGTGTTTCAATTAGTTTTAATGGGAACTACTTCTCAGATAGGAACCTTTCGTCACCCGAAAAAACGAGAAGAAGAACGTGCAATGACAGCCTTAGAACTTCTTGGAATTGCCCATCTAAAAGAGAAACGTGCGAGTGAAATTAGTGGTGGTGAACGACAACTGACTTTGATTGCCCGTGCCATTGCTCAAAATGCACATCTTCTTATTATGGATGAACCAACCGCTAATTTAGACTATGGAAATCAAGTTCGGGTACTACAAGTCATCGAATCCTTAACAAAAAAAGGATACTCTATTATGATGTCTACTCATAATCCAGATCAAGCTTTCCTATATGGAACAAGAGTGCTTATGCTAAAAAATGGAACAATTTTAAGCCAAGGCTCTCCAAAAGAAGCATTAACAGAAGAAGTATTGCAAAAAGCCTATGGAATTGAAATTGGAATTAAATCATTTATCGAACAGGATCGAGAATATAATCTTTGTATTCCAACCAAAAGGAGGATATTATGAGCTTTCATTGGACTAACAATAGTATTCGATGGTATGCACAAGCTGCAGAGGCTTGTTCGTTTCATCAAGAAATCGCAAAACGACTTACAACTCATCTGACAAAAGAAGATATTGTCTGTGACTTAGGATGTGGACTTGGCTATCTTGATTTTTCGATCGCTCCTTATGTAAAAACAATAAAAGCGATTGATACGGATCCGCTAGCCTTTTCTTTTTTAACAAATAGATTGATTAATTCACCAACAAACATTGTCCCTATTTTTTCGGATTATAAAGACTATTTATCCACATCTCCTGTTGATATTGTTTTAATGAGCTTCTTTGGTAATATCAGAGATATCAAGCATTTTTATGAATTTTATAATTTTTGTAAAAAGAAATTTATTTATATTGTAAATGGAGAAAAAGCAAGTCAATTATCACCGACGAATACCAATCCTCTTCGTGAAAAAGTTTATGCCAAAGAATTCGCTCATTTTTTAGAGGAACATTCCATCCCTTATCATTTTGAATCGGTAACATCGGAATTTGGACAACCTTTTTCTAGTTACGAAGATGCTATTGACTTCTTAACCCATTACTATCCTCATTGTACAAGAAAAGAACAGGAAAAATTTCTCAATATAACTTTACAACAGACCGCCCATGGATTTTATTTACCAAACCAAAAAGAAATTGGAATTTTTATTATAGAAAAGGAGAAACACACTTATGAGAACATTTCGTGAAGATTTAACCGAGGCCATTGCCTATCATGGTCATCTTTGTTCTGGTCAGATTTTAGGAGTCCGCATGGCTCGAATGGCCCTGTCCTATTTAGGAATTCAAGATCCAAAAAATTATCGTGACTTAATCGTTTATGTAGAAACGGATCGCTGTCTTGCCGATGCCATTGGAACAGTAACTGGCTGTAAAATTGGCCGTCGTCGTTTAAAATGGATGGATTATGGTAAAACGGCTGCTTCTTTTCTCGATTTACAAACGAAAAAGGCTGTTAGAATCCTTCGTACCAAACATATCTATCCACCAGAAGATACGGATATGATTGAATTTTATGAATCCATGAAGGATGAAGAACTCTTTGAACTAAGAGAAGTTGAAATTCTCATTCGCCCAGAAGACTTGCCTGGAAAGCCTTTGGTTGTTACACGTTGTGAAATCTGTAAAGAAGAAATCTTAGATGGAAGGCATATTGAAATCGATGGTCATATTTTCTGTAAAGGCTGTCATCAAGGACATTATTATAGAAAGAAGGAATCATAATGTGGGAGCTATATGACGCTTTGATTAATGGAATTCCAGAAAATATTAAAATACTTGACGCCTGCAGTGGTCAAGTATGGTCTTATTTAGAATCCGAAGTGGGAACAGGCGTTGCCATGTCCCTTTCTGATATGACACGCCCGCCTGTTTTAACAAAAGACTGGACCGATATGACATTAAAAGAAGCCAGCAAACTCATAAAATCATGGAATTTTGCTGAAGCTAGTTTAGGACTTTGTGCCATTAATGCTTGGTATAATCAACCAATTCATGAAAAAGGAGAAGATGCCTTTCTCGCTTACCAAAAAGAAGTAGCTGGTAAAAATGTAGCAGTAATCGGACATTTTCCTTTTCTTGAAAAACGATTTTCTCCTATTTGTAACTTAATTATTTTAGAACGAAATCCACAAGAAGGCGATTATCCTGATACTGCTTGTGAATTTCTCCTACCGAAACAAGATTATGTGTTCATTACAGGAGTGACTCTCGTCAATAAAACTTTGCCAAGGTTATTAGAACTATCCAAAAATGCAAAGATCATTTTGGTTGGTCCAAGTGTTCCAATGGCAACACAACTATTTGACTTTGGAGTTGATGCTTTAGAAAGTTTTCAAGTAGAAAAAAGCATTGCTTGTAAAAAAATTGTAAAACAGATGAATCCTACCGTTATTTTTTCATGCGGAAAAATGACTAGTTTACATAAGGACTCTAACTATTAAAAATTAAAAAGAAAGAAGGAACAACATGAGAAACACAAAAAAATGGATGGCTGGAATGTTAACTGCAGTTTTATTAATGACTGCTGGTTGTGGAGCTTCTAGTCAAGGAACAACGACCCAAACTACTACTACAAGTACAGAACAAGGAGTGACTACTTCTGACAGTGAAACAACTATTTTTACAGACTCCATTGGCCGTAAAGTAGAACTTCCAAAAACAATAACAAAAATCGCTCCCTCTGGCAACCTAGCACAAATGATTTTATACAGCTTGGCTCCAGATAAAATGATTGGCTGGAGCAGTGATCCAGGGGAAAGTATGTCCGCTTATTTTCCTGATGAATACAAAAACCTCCCAGTCTTTGGAACATTTTACGGTAAGAAGGCAGATTTAAATAAGGAAGCCTTAATTGCCGCCGATCCTCAAGTCATTATTGACATGGGCGAAATAAAAGATGACATGGCAACTGATTTAGATAACTTACAAGAACAGTTAGGAATTCCTGTTATTTTTATCGAAGCACAATTAGAAAATAGTGGAACTGCTTATCGAACCCTTGGAACTCTTTTAGATATGGAAGAAGAAGCAGAAACTTTAGCTACTTATTGTGATAATACGATCCAAGATGCAAAAGAAAAAGCTGCTACAATTGCTGAAGAAGATAAAATAACCGTCTATTATGGAGAAGGCGAAGATGGTCTAAGTGCAAATCCAAAAGGAACTTTCCACACAGAAGTAATTGATCTCGTTGGAGCTGTTAATATTGCTGATATTCCAGATGCCGGAAAAGGAGAAAATCAGATCACATTAGAACAAATGCTTCTTTGGGATCCAGATGTCCTACTCTTTACCCCTGATGGTGCTTATGAATCCATTGGAACCGATGATTCTTGGAGCGATTTAAAAGCAGTACAAACAAAACATTTTTATGAAATTCCATCTATCCCTTATAACTGGATTGATCGACCACCAGCAGTCAATCGCATTATTGGTGTAAAATGGCTTGGTAACTTGTTATATCCAGATGTCTTTGATTATGATATGGTAAAAGAAGCACAAGAATTTTATAAACTATTCTATCGCTATGATTTATCCGAACAAGAAGCCAAAGACTTTATGAGCAAATCTACTTTTGCCAATTCCTAATATTTTTAAAATCTCATTTTTCAATTTTTATAGTAGCGCTTTTTTATTTCATAGGAAACGGATACTTTCATAAATGAATGTAACAAGATCTTTCCCATGAAATAATAAAACAGGAGATTTGATATAGACATATATTCTATAACTATCTCCTGTTTTTACAATTGAAATCATTATAAGTTTCTATTACTTCCAGAATCGCTCAATTTCTTCTTCCGTCAATTGATCCACAAACTGGATTTTTAAACGCAAGAAGTCTTCTAAATCATGCAGCAGTCGATATAAAAAAGCTCGATTTTCAAATTCCTCTCGCACCGTTGGCAATGGCTCTTCTCGCATTTTATCATATAAACTCTCTACATGCTCTAACAAAAGAAGTCCATTATTATATTCTTGTAAAGAACCGCTCACCTCTTCTAATAGTTCCGATATTTGATACGCCTGCTTTACAACTAAATCCATATGATGAATATTATCATAAATTCTTTTTAGTATAAATTTTTGACTCTTTCTCATTTCCACATATTTAATGAAATATCGGTTATCGGTCAACAGGGTGTTTTCTCTTCGTTCAAAGGAATATTTTTCTAACTGTTCTAATTTTTCTCCAAGTCCAATAAAGCAATTGGCGTCATATCCTTCTTTGCTTTCTTTTAATAAAGTAACTGACATTTTATGCAAAATTCCTCGCATCATCTCTTCGACTTCTTCTTGTCCTTTTCGAATTTCCTCTACACTTCCTACCATATAGCTATTCATTAAAATCCCGATCCCAGTTCCAATAAAAAGCAATAATAATTCATTTTTTATCCAAAGAGCGCTCATGGATTGTTCTGCATAAAAATGAAACATCAGAACCGTGTTCATAACAAGTGCTTCTTGTAATTCTAATATTTGACAAACAAAAGCAAACAAAAGTAAAAATATCCCTACCGCTAGTAATCCATATCCCAAAAAGGTAAAGCAAAGATAGGCAATCAAAAGGGCAAGGAAGAAGGCAACTACCCTTCTTCCTACTAACCGCAATGTCTCTCTTCTTGTATTTTGAATACTTAAAATTGTAATGACACCTGCTGAGGTGCTATAAGCTAATCCAAGAAGATTCGCAATAGAAGCAGCCAAAAATCCTCCAAAGGCAATTTTTATAATTCGAATAAATATGGCTCTTTTTTTCATTTCTTTGCCAACCAATAGTAAATGGTTTCTACTCCAAACCCTGTTGCATATTGTTTTTGATATTCATAAATTGGTGTATCCACCCAAGCGGTTCCTGCAATATCTAAGTGAATCCATGGCTTTCCTTCCACAAAGCTTCGAATAAATAGTCCTGCTGTAATTGTTCCACATACAGGGCCACCCATATTGCGAAGATCGGCTACTTTACTTTCGATCATCTTTTCATGTTCTTCTCCATATGGAAGTCTCCAGTATTTTTCTCCAGAACACTTGGATGCCTCTAAAAACTCTTCAAAGAGCTGTTCATTATCACAAAGAACACCTGCAATACTAAATCCCAAGGCGGACACAACCGCTCCTGTTAAAGTGGCCACATCTAATACTTTGCTCACTTTTTCATCTTTTACAAGATAAGCAACGGCATCTGCTAAAATTAAACGTCCTTCTGCATCGGTATTTCCAATTTCAATTGACTTTCCACCATAAGAAGAAATCACATCGCCAACTAACATACTTCCTCCAGAAATACGGTTTTCACACATTGGAATCACAGCTGTTACATTCACTTTTGCTCGTTGCTTTGCTAAGGCATAGATAGCTCCTGCTACGCAAGCTCCTCCACCCATATCTCCACGACTTCCTGCCATAGAATTAGCTGGTTTTAGACAGTATCCACCGGTATCAAAAGTAACACCTTTTCCTGCAAGCCCAATAACATCATCGCTTTCTTTATTCCCTTTATATCGCAATATTACAAAACATGGTGGATTATCACTGCTATCTCCAACAGCCAATAATCCGTCCATTCCTTTTTTACGAAGTTCTTCTACATGAATGACTTCTGTCTCTATCCCTGCTGACATTGCAAACTCACATACTTCTTTTGCAAAATCTTCTGGTTTTAATCGATTGGCTGGAGCATTCACTAATTTTCTAGCAAATACAACCGCTTCAAATAAATTCTCTCCAAGAGCCACTTGTTGTTCTAATACACCATTCTCTACTCCTTTTATAAGAACTTCTACTGATTTTTGCTCTTTTTTTCCTGTTTTATATGTATCTTCTTCATAAAAACCAAGACAAAATCCTTCTACCCATGTGGCAATGGCTTCTTCCCCCACCTCTTTTATGAGAAATTCTCCATCAAATAACGCTGTCTTGATTCCATAATTTCTACAAAGTTTTCCACATTTTGCAGAAAATTCCTTTAAAGTAGTCACATTAGAAAGGTCTTTATCCCCACTTCCAACTAACATCAAATCTTCTGTGGCCACGAAACAATGCTCTAAATAATCTCCTGCAAAAAAGCGTGTTTCTTTTTCCCACTTGGTGTTTTCTTCTTTTTGATACCATAAAAACTGAATGGCATTTTTTTCTTGTCCCATTTCCATTCCATGAATAGAAATCGAATATAATACATCTTCTTTTATCATAATATCTTCTCTTCCTTCCTATACTTTTTCTATTTCTTTTCTCGATTATTAAGCAATGAAACACTTTGTATTCTCTTATCTTTTCTTCTCATTCTATAAAGATTCCTTCAAAGATCACTTCTTTTTCATCTCCTGAATCATCCCTTGCTCTTCCATTTCATGAAGCATTGGAAGTTCGTATAGTTTTTCTAAATATTTCTTTGCAATCTCACTTAATACCGCTTTTTTATGAGTAATAATCCCTACTCGAACTACTTGTTTTGAATCCACAGGTTTTGCAATAATATTGCTGGCTTTCATATCATCTCCTAAAATTCCCGTGGATACAGTATAGCCATTTAAACGAATCATCAGGCTAAAAATAGTGGCTCGATCACTGACCCGAATGCTTTTCTTTTTCGGTACATTACTTAACATCTCTTCTGCAAAATAAAAAGAATTATCTTCTCCTTGCTCATAAGATAAATATGGATATTCTTCTAGTTCTTGTAATTGGATTTTTTCCTTCTTTGCAAGAGGATGATTTTCTCCTACGAAAATATGAGGTTTCGCTAAAAAAAGCTCTTGAAATTTTAATTGGTTTTCCTTTAAATATCGATTCAAGACTTTTTCGTTATACTCAGTTAAATAAAGAACTCCTATTTCACTCCGTAACTGTTTTACATCATCAATAATGTTAGACGTCTTGGTCTCTCGCAATGTGAGTTCGTAATCTTCAAGCCCACATTCTTGAATTAAATTTGCAAATGCCTCTGCCACAAACGAATAATGTTGTGCCGATATTTGGAATCGCTTCTTTTTTTCCTCTCTCTTTAAATATGCCTCTTCCATCAGTTTTGCTTGCTCTACCACTTGTCTTGCATAGCTTAAAAATTCTACACCTTCTTGTGATAAAATCATCCCTCTATTGGTTCGATTAAAAATCGTAATTTTAAATTCAATCTCTAGTTCATGAATCGCACTTGTTACGCTTGGCTGTGTTACAAATAGCGTTTTTGCTGCCTCACTGATCGATCCTTTCTCTGCTACAACAATACAATATCGCAACTGTTGTAATGTCACCAAAAACACCTCTTTTCTTTTATTCTTTTTTATAATCATAACAGTAGATCCAAAAAAAATCCACTTCAACATGGAAGTGGATTTTTTGGATGAGAAATTCATAAAGCGTATTCTTTATCACTTAGTTAAAAAATGACCAAAAATCATCGCTATTATTATATTGATTATTATATCGGCTATTACTATCTTGTTGTTGCTGCTGTTGCTGTTGGCTGTCACTTTGCTGATTTTCCTGTTGTTGTTTTACAGACTCTGTTTTCTTACCAAGTGTTACTTGTAATGATTTTTCCTCGTAAGTTCCGTTCTGATTTTGACGTTTTACAACAATTGTCACTTCATCGCCTGCCGCTCTTCTTGATAAAAGACTCTGTAATCCATCCATTGTGCTAACATCTCTATCGTTGAATTTTACGATAATGTCACCTGCATAGATACCACCTTTTTCTGCTGGAGAGCTTTCTGTAACTGTTGCAACATAGACACCAGATGGAATATCGCTATTTCCCATATATTGGCGATATTGATCATCCATGGTAGCACCTGTAATTCCAAGATATGCCTGTTTATCTTCTGGAATTGTTGATTCATTCATAATATCTTCAAGGATTGGTTTTGCTGTTGCCATAGGAATCGCATAACCCATACCTTCTACACCGCTTTCGGAATATTTTGCTGAGTTAATACCGATAACTTCCCCATTCATATTTAATAAAGCACCACCGCTATTACCAGGGTTAATAGCTGCATCTGTCTGCATTAATGTCATTGTTTTATCTTCTAATTGTACTTCACGATTTAAAGCACTCACATAACCACTTGTTACAGACTGTCCATAACCAAGGGCATTACCAATAGCAACTACTTGTTGCCCAATCGTTACTTCATCAGAATCTCCAAGAGATGCCACTTTAATATTGGATAAGGTATCAGAGCTAATATTTGCCACTGGAACTTTTACAACGGCAAGGTCAGAATCTGGATCCGTTCCTACAATTGTTGCCTCTACGACTTCTCCACTACCTTCTTCTTTTTGATCATGGTAGAATGTTACCTGTACTTTCTTCGCATCTTCAATTACATGGTTATTAGTAGCAATATATAAATTGCCATCATCTTTTGCAATAATAATACCAGAACCGCTACCTGTTCCTTCTGTTTTATACTGCTGTCCAAAGAAACCATTTTGAATGGATTCTATGGTACTTGTAATCGCTACAATTGCTGGCATAGCGCTATCAGCCACCTGAGAAACAGTTCCTTTTGTGCTCACTTCATTTCCTGTCGCAAATCCTGTTGTCTGTAATTGTACCTGACTCTGGTTATCTCCTAAGAAATATCTTGTTCCATAGTTAACGCCTTGGAATACAGTACCTGCAATGAGACCAAAAGCCACTGCACAAGCTACAAATTTTCCAACTTTTTTTCCTGTATTCGGTTTTTTTGTTCTTTTCTTTTTATTCATTGGCGGAATCACCCCATTGTCATTAAACTGTTGATATTGGAAATCTTGATTTCCTTGTTGATAGTTTTGTTGCATTTCATAAGGCTGATAAGAAGTCTGGTTTTGATTTTCTTGTTGATTATTATAAGAAGAATAACTTGCCGCCTGTCTTATTTCCCCTTCTTCATTATTTCTTGTTGCATTAGAATTGTAGTTTGGTTCATTTCCATTGTTTATAGAATCACTTCCTTGGCTATAATAAGTATTATTTCCATTGGCTCTCATTTCTTCTGGTGTAAAATGATACGTTCCATTTCCTATTTCTTCGGAAGAATAAGTATCATTTCCTCCATTGCCATTTCCAGCTGTTGTATTTATTTCCATTCCATTTAATTCTCTATTTTCATTATCGTAACTCATAATTATTTACTCCTTTCAAAACATCAATTGCTTGATGATTTTTTGTACTCATTCCTTTGTTTGTTTATATACTATCAAGTAATTGTGTCCGAACTGTGTCCGAACTGTTATAAATTTATGTTTTTTGTAAGAAAAATTCTATTGTTAAATGAAATAATATCATGTATGATATATGTTAATGAAATGTGAACAAAATTTTAATATTATAGCAACTATTAGACAGTTTTTAAGAAATTGGTTTTCTCCTATTTCCTTAAATACTGTCTGATTCTTGTTATAATAACTTACGATGAGGTATGATTATGATCAAACAAAATCAAAAATACTTAAACTTTATCCATGTTTTAGTGGATGCCATTATTGTGTGTATTTCCTTTGGAATGTCATACTTTATTCGGTTTGAGACTTTTTTTCCTTACAGCTATAGCCGAAAATTTTTTCCAACGGTTTTAGCAAACGAGACCTTTTTCCAAGCGCTATTTATGAAATCCAACTACTCAAAGGCATTGCTCTATTTAGCGCCATTATACTTAATTATTTACTTTAAATGCCAACTCTACTCACCAAAAAGGTTTCAAGACATTCATTTTGAACTGGAAAAATTAATCAAAGCTAATATCATCGGTATTATGAGTTTTATTTTGGTGATTTATTTAACAGAGCCAAAATATTTTTCCCGTACTATGCTTTTTATTTTCTTCCTTTGCAACATTATATTAGATTTTATTTTCCGTTATGTCATTCGTATCATTTTAAGGAAAACAAGACAAATTGGAAAAAACCAAAAGCATGTTATCGTTATCGGATTCAGTGTTGCTGCTGCCGCTTATATCGATCGTATTCGAGAAAATCCTCAGTGGGGCTACACCGTTCATGGTATTTTCGATGATAATGTCGATAGTACCTTCGAATATCGAGGCTCTCACTGCATCGGCAAAATAAAAGATCTTCCAAATTATTTAGCCACTCACAATTTAGATGAAGTTGCCATCACTTTAAATATTAATGAGTATGCTAAGTTAGAAGGTCTTGTCAAAATATGTGAGAAATCTGGCGTCCATACGAAATTTGTTCCAGATTATTACAACTTTATTTCCAGCAAACCTTATACCGAAGATTTAAATGGACTCCCTGTGATTAACATTCGAAATGTACCACTAACCAACACATTTAATAAGACTGCAAAACGAATTATGGATATTATTGGTTCTATCCTTGCTATTATTCTTTTCTCTCCTGTTATGATTGTAACAGCCATACTTGTAAAGAAAAGCTCCCCTGGACCAATTATTTTTAAGCAAGTCCGCGTAGGGCTTGGAAACCGAGAATTTTCTATGTATAAATTCCGTTCTATGGGAGTGCAAGATCCTTCCAAAGAAAAAGCAGGTTGGACAACAAGTAACGACCCTCGTGTCACACCAATTGGTAAAATTATAAGAAAGACAAGCATCGATGAACTTCCACAGCTCTTTAATGTATTAAAAGGTGACATGAGCCTTGTTGGCCCTCGTCCAGAACGTCCTCAATTCGTTAAGAAGTTTCAAGAAGAAATTCCTCGTTATATGATCAAACATCAAGTGAGACCAGGAATGACAGGTTGGGCACAAATCAATGGTTATCGTGGTGACACTTCGATTAAAGGTAGAATTGAACATGACCTTTATTATATCGAGAATTGGTCGTTAACCTTGGATATTAAAATATTATTTCTCACAATCTTTAAAGGTTTTGTAAATAAAAATGCTTATTAACAAAAAGACGAAAACAAGAAAGGATTTATCTCTATGAGTACAAGAAAAAGACCTCCTCATTATGAGGAAGAAGAAAAACGTCCTCGTCGTACAACTAGAACAACGTCCCAATCAAGATCTCGTTCAAACAGTTCTAGTTCCTCAAGAAGGAAAAATAGCACTTCTCATTCTTATGATGAAGATTTCTATAATTCTTCTACGAAACGACGCTCTTCTACTTCAAAATCAAATACAAAAAAGAGAAAAAAGAAGAAAAAAAGAAAAATGAGACTTCTTCTCTTTCTTGAAATTTTAATTATTTTAGTTGCTTTATTATATGCTGCCTATTATTTTGTATTTTCTAAAATGCAAACGGATCATGTCAATATGGAAAATGTCACGATTAATCATTTCCAAGATGACAATATCAATAATTATAAAACCATTGCTCTTTTTGGTCTCGACTCTCAAGATAATGATTTTGGTGAAGGAAACCGCTCCGATGCTATGATTATTGCAAGTATTAATAAAAAGACAAAAGAAGTGAAACTTCTTTCTCTCTATCGAGATACTTTCGTCAATGTGGATCGGAAAGAAGGTTCTGAGCTAACGAAACTAACACACGCTTATTCTTTTGGTGGTCCACAACTAGCAGTTAGCACAATTAATCAAAACTTAGACTTAAATATTACCGACTATGTAACGGTTAACTTCAAAGCTCTTGCTAATACAGTAGATTTATTAGGTGGTATTGAATTAGATATCCAAGAAGCAGAACTTGGTAATTTAAATGACTATATCGGAAATATGAATAAGATTAATGGAGGAAATTCTCCAAAAATTAAAAAAGCAGGAAAACAAACAGTCGATGGTAACCAAGCGGTGGCTTATTGTCGTATCCGTTATGTAGGAAACGGCGATTTTAGGAGAACGGAACGCCAAAGAACAGTAATTGAACAGATTGCAAAAAAAGCAAAGAGTACCAACCCAATTACTCTTACGAAAATTGTCAATGAAGTACTTCCTCATATTCAGACAAGCTTTGACTCCCTTGAAGTACTTTCTTTAGCAAAAGATGTTTTCCGCTATAAAATTGTAGAAACACAAGGGTTCCCATTTAACACAACTGGCACAAAACTCAGTGGTATTTATTATGGAATCCCAACGACATTACATTCGAATGTAATAGAAGCCCATAAATTTTTATTTGGAACTGAAAATTATACACCATCGGATACCGTAACCAATATTAGTAATAAAATTATTAATTATACTGGAATTCAGTAATCATGATAAAAACAGGCAGGAAATCAATACTCTCAATTCCCTGCCTGTTTTCATCTTATGCAATATATTCTTGTTTTCCTTTGATTTTTTGATAATGATTTTCAATATACTTTGTAGCTTTACACCCTTTGCTATAAAGTCCAAACTGACTGGCATTGATGACTTGATTATTTTTTATTATATTCTTCTTACAATCCACCATTCCAATTCCAATTTTTTTTGATGTACTGATTTTATTTTGAATGACTTTTGTCTGATCCGAACCTTTTGCTAACCAAATACCATGTTGTTTGCTATTAGAAATTGTGTTTCCTACTAACTTTGTCCCTTTCGAACCGCTAATAAATATCCCATTGCTTTTTGACGTTTTTATTTGATTTTTTATTAACTGATTAAAGGAAGAAGCTACATAAATGCCAATTCCTTGATTACCTGCTCCTGTTATTTGATTTTGCTTTACCGTTGTTTGTTTTACATAGGTATAGAGCATAATTCCACTATCCCCTGTTTTTTGAATGGTATTATTCAAAATCGAAACGCCTGTCACTGGAAAATTCTTATGTCCAATCAACTGTATTCCATATTTACCAGCATTTTTTATCCTATTGTTTTGAATCGTAATCGCATAATCACTTGGTACTTCTTCTTTCTTTGTATTGGAAAGAGCCGTCAAATGTTTTCCTGTTGCTAGTAACGTATACATTCGAATTCCAGTATTTACATCTTCTATCACATTATCCGTCACTTGACAATTTTCATATCCATAAATATTGATTGCCTCTTCTGCGATATTTTTTAAAGTATTTCCTGTAATCGTAATATTTTTTTGATAAACACCTTCTACAAAGGAATGAGAGCCAATTCCTCTTGGATAATTTTCAATGGTATTATTTCGAATAATAATATCTTGATTTGCGGTGTCATCATACGTAACCGTTCCTGGTACAAGATATTGGTTGTGTACTACATCTAAATGAATGGCTTCCTTAATTTTTGTATATTCTCCACGATAATCCCCTAAATGGCAATTTTCAATCAAACCATTTTTTACTCCCGCAAATGTTAACTCATGAGCACCTCCACTTACGTTTCGAACTGTTACATTCCGAATGGTAATATTTTGTCCATGAATAAAACGAATCATCTCACCACTTGCTCCACTTCCATCCCATTGCCCTCCATTGATCTCCACATTTTTAATATGCTCATAGCCCCCCTTATCATATTTATAATTATAAGAACTTAACATAATTTTTTTTTCAGGATCAAGGGTAAAAATTGCATTTTCATCTGCAATCACTGTGGTGTTGGAATACACATAAAGGGTTTGATCAAGAAAATAGTTACCCGCTGGAATTTTTACTGTTAAATGCATCCGATCGCTTGTGCTATTTCGATTTAATGCTCTTTGAATATCCGCTCTTGTAGCACCTTCTTCTAATACGACAATATCTTCATCGCCTGCTCCTGCTTGGATATTCCAAGCAATCATACTATAACAGATAAAAGCAAATAAAATCATCGCTAATTTCCAACTTTGCTTTTTCCTTCTTCTTCTCATTGTTACTTTTCTTCATCCTTTCTATCCATTGGTTGATCTCTTAATTTATTTCTTTTTTATCTTTTCTCTTATGATTTTCCAAGTATTGATATAAAGTTCTAACTGAATTACGAAGTGATTTCCAAGATATTTCCATTGAAATGGCTCTTTTTCAATTGTTTTTAATGTAGCAAATGCTTCTTTTATTCCTAAAAAATAATCCTTTCCCAAATGTTTCTTCGTAAAATAAACACCTTTTACCAAATATCCTGCCAATAAAAATGGGGAGTTTAAAATTAAAAATGGCAATGGCATATTTTTATAATTGAGATAAACATTATTTCGAACGCCTAAACGCACTTTAAATGGATTGTGTTTTGAGCCACTTGTCCCACTTCCTAAATGATATACTTTTGCCTCTGGACAATAAACATTATAATATCCATGGATTCTTGCCCGATATCCAATATCAATATCTTCTCGATAGGCAAAAAACTTCTCGTCAAAATACCCGATCTCTTCAAAAATAGATTTTCGATAGATAGCAGCTCCTGCACAGGCAGTAAAAATCCGTTGTTGTTTTTCATATTGTTTCACTGGCTTTCCATTTCCTCGATTAAATGCCCAACCAACAACGGTATAAAGATCTCCCGCACTATCCATCAGTTCTTTATTATGGAACTGAATCATACAGCTTGCTACCGAAAAGATTTTTTTACTCTTTTTTATCGCATGATAAAGTTCCTCAATACAAGTGCTTTCACATTCCGTGTCATTATTTAATAAGAAAACATAAGGTGCTTTTGACGCATAGATTCCTGCATTAACCGCCCCATCAAACCCTGTATTGGTTTCCATCTCGATAAGTCGAACAAAAGGATACTGTTCTCTTATATATTCAACACTGCCATCGGAAGAAGCATTATCTACGATAATAATTTCAAAGTCTTCAAACGTTTGTTTTTGTAACGACTCCACACAGCCTTTGATAAAATGTTTTCCATTATAGTTTGGAATTATGACACTTACTTTCATTCCATTCACTTCCTCTTCTTATTTTTTTATTACTTCTCACTACCTATTATTAACACAAAGCCAAAATAAAACTAAAATTCCTATACCGTATTTGTTCCTTTGACCTGCACATTTCTTAATGATTCTTTTACTCTTTTATTCCATCTTCAATAATTTCATCAAACGCCATGTACTATTTCCATCTTCAAAAGCATAATTTTCTTCTTGAAACTTTCTACGCTTCTCTTCCCATTGCTCTTTTACTTCTTCGCAAGTCTGTTCTTCTATGATTTGAGCGATCAGCTCATCTGTCGTCTTGGACACTTGCCCTGGCACATAAGAAATATAATCTTCATAAAATCCTCTTCCTTCATCAGAAAATTTCTCTAAATCATAGGCGTAAAAGTACATTGGCTTTCCAAGGGCAACATATTCAAAAATAATGGAAGAATAATCGGTAATCAACGCTTTTGATGCAAATAGCAATGTATTTAACTGATCATAGTGAGAAAAATCTTTCACTCGATCGCCACCTTCTCCTCCATATTGAAACTGATCTGCCACAAAAGGATGAAGTCGAAGCCCAATCACAACTTCCTTTGGTAATCGTTTTAGCATTTGTTCTAATTCTAAATGAAGTTTTTGTTCTCCTAATTCATTATCTCGAAAAGTAGGAGCATATAACACTAATTTCTTTCCGATGAGTTCTGGATACTTCTCATAGAAGCGTTCTACCTTTTTCTCCTGTTCTTCTTCTTGAAATAAAATGTCGGTTCTTGGCATTCCTGTAACAAACGTCTTTTCTTCTTTTATAGAAAAGATATGGCTATAGACAGACTTCCATTTTTCTCCATTTACAATTAAATGGGTAATCGTGCTATTTGCCATTTTTTCTAACTCTTTTAATCTTCCCTCGTTGGCATCTTGTCCAAACTTCTTAATCGTTCCTGTTCCATGCCAAAGTTGAACTACCTTTACACTTTTGGGAAACTTCATAAATGCCATTGGTAAAAATACGTTATCTTGAAATACATAAGAAGAAGTGGCAAGCTCATATGGCTTACGAATAAAAAAGCGAACCAATTGTGTGACTTTATCATGTCCTGAAAAATTGGTATCCTTCCTTCTTAACGGACAAAACTCCCAGTCAGTTTCACTAGCATTTAAATAATTTCTTATCACCCCTACATTCCCCTCAGGACCAGCATCATGTGTCATAACAAGAAACACTCGATTCTTTTTTCTTGGAAAAATTCTACATACTCCGTATACCATTGCAAAAAGGCGGTATCCTATTTCTTTTTTATCCATTGTCGATCTCCTACTCGTTCTCTTATTCATAATCACTCTTATTTTACAACCAATCGATTCTTTTTCCTAGCCCTAACGGTTCAAAACTGATTCATCGTCTTCGTGTAAACGATGAAAAAAGACAGATCGTGGCAACTTTCTTCTTACCACTATCTGCCTTTTAAGACCAGCTACTTAGGAAATCGATTCCTATCGCTCTCCTATGCTCTTTTTTGAATATGCTCTTCCATCACTTCGATAACATGAAGTGATGCATTGCCATCGTCCACTCCATTGAATTTTTCTGCATACGCCTGATATTTTTCTTGCCATTCTTCTTTCTTATAGTTTTTAATATCGAAAATCAATTGTTCTGTTGTCTTAGAAATTGGCCCTGGGACTTCTTCTAACATATCGAAATAAAACCCTCTTAAGTTCTCACGATAATTTTCAAAGTCATAGGCAAAGAAGAACATCGGACGTTTTAATAAACTATAATCAAACATAACAGAAGAATAATCGGTAATCATCATATCAGAAATTAAATATAACTCGCTAATTTCTTGATCGGCTTTAAAAGAATAAACAAAGCCTTCCGTACCGCTCCAATCCACTTTATCCGCAATTAGATAATGGTATTTTACAATCATAATATACTCATCTTCTAACGCTTCTTTCGCTTTTTTAAAATCAAGAGCAGTAGCAAACTTATATTTTTTTCCTTCGCCGTATTCATTATCTCTCCATGTTGGTGCATAAAGAATGACTTTTTTATCCAATGGAATGTTGTACTTCTTCTTTAAATTAATAATATTTTCTTTTGTATTCCCAGAAAATAATACATCATTTCTTGGATAACCAACTTCTAACATTCTCTTATTGAAGGCAAAGCAACGACGAAACGTCTCTGTGGAAAATCGATTTTGGGAGATTAAACAATCCCAAACGGAAGAGTTTTTCTTAAATTCCTCTCGATAATGGTCAATGTCTTTTACCCCACCCATATCGATGACTTCCATATCAAGAGCCAGTTTTTTTAATGGTGTGCCATGCCATGTTTGAATGTATAAGTTTTCTTTTCTTTTTATTAAATATCTTGGATGACGGCAGTCAAACACCCATACTTTTGCAACCGCACAGTAATAAAAATACTGAAAACGCACTCTTTTTACTTTTTTTGCATTTCCTGGAATGGGTTGCTTTGGATTATTAAATACCCAAACAATTCGATATTTTTTATCAAGCCCTAATTCTACCATTCGCTCATAAATGGCTTTTGGATTTCCTGTATAATTTTTTCCTAAATTACTTTCAAATAAAATAATATCTTTTGATACAGGAAATACCTTTACCATCAAACGATAGATGGCTTTCATTATTTTTTTACAAATATTTTTTATCCTCTTTTTCAACCTAAAAAGCCTCTCTTATGTTTATTTCCCATTTTTCTCTTTCGTAGCGATCTCATCAATATAGGCACGCACATCGTCTTTTAAATCATCTCGATCAAGAGCAAAATCAATGGTCGCTTTAATAAATCCAAATTTATCTCCTACATCGTATCGAATTCCTTCAAAATCATATGCATAGACCGCTTGTGTATCGAGCAGACGACAAATCGCATCGGTTAACTGGATTTCTCCACCAGCCCCAGTTCCTTGTGTCTCAAGAAGTGGGAAGATTTCAGGTGTTAATACATAGCGTCCTAATACAGCATAATTACTTGGCGCCTCTTCTGCCTTTGGTTTTTCCACCATGCCTGATAACTTTACAAGACGTTCGTCTTTTGTTTTATGGCGTTTGTCTGGCTCCACAATTCCATATTTATGAACTTGTTGTTCGGATACGGTTTGAACACCGACCACAGAAGCTCCAACCCCTTGATAAGCATCAATAAGCTGTTTTAATGCAGGTTTACTATTTTTATTGACAACTACGTCATCTCCAAGAAGAATTGCAAACGGTTCATCTCCAATAAAAGATTTGGCACAAAGAATTGCATGTCCAAGTCCTTTTGGCTCTTTTTGACGCACATAATAAATATTTGCTAAGTTGGCAATGTCATTGATCATTTTTACTTCTTTTGTTTTACCAGAATTGCTTAAACGTTCTTCTAGCTCATAAGATTTATCAAAATGATTTTCCATACAATGCTTGTTTGAATTGGTAATGACTAATATTTCTTCAATCCCACTGTTTACTGCCTCTTCAATAATATATTGAATCGTTGGAATATCAACGATAGGAAGCATTTCTTTTGGAAGTGCTTTTGTTGCTGGAAGGAAACGAGTTCCAAGTCCCGCTGCTGGAATTACTGCCTTTCTTACTCTCTTATTTATCCTCATATTAGCTACTCCTTTTCTTAATTTTCTCTTGTATAGCCAAAAGGTCTGCTATGGTTTCCCATAGAAGACCTCCATTTTTCATCATCTTATTGATGTTCTTTTTTCTTTGACAATTCTTCCTTAATCTGTGTTGTGGAAATTCCATCGGTACGAGGAAGATAAACGACTTCACAATATTCCTTTAAGAAGTCAAACTTTCCTGTCCAGTCATCTCCCATTACAAAAACATCTACGTTATTATTTACAACATCATCGATTTTTTGTTCCCAAGTATATTCAGGAAGCACTTCATCCACATATTTAATCGCCTCTAAAATAGTTTTGCGATCTTCAAAGCTATAAAAAGCTTTTTTTCCTTTGATTGCATTAAACTCATCCGAAGATACAACGACGATTAAATAATCCCCCATCGCTTTGGCTCTTTTCAATAAATTAATGTGTCCCACATGAAGCAGATCATATGTGCCGTATGTGATAACTTTCTTCATCCTTTTGTTTCCCCTTTCTTTAGTCGGTTTTTTGCTGATAAATATCGGCTACTTTATCAATATCGCCTTGTGCGATAATTTTACCGTGCTCTAGCATAATTGCTTTGTTGCAAATACGCTTTACTTGTGGAAGGGAATGGGATACAAATAATACAGTTACCCCTTTATCAAATAAACCTTGTATTCTCTTCTCACACTTTCTTTTGAATTTGGCATCGCCAACTGCAAGAACTTCATCCAAGATAAGGACATCTGGTTCTACAACCGTTGCAATTGCAAATCCAAGTCTTGAACGCATACCAGAAGAATAGTTCTTCACAGGTACATCAATAAATTTACCAAGCTCTGAAAACTCTACAATCTCATCGAATTTCTCTTTTAAAAATTCTTTGGAATATCCAAGAACGGTTCCATAAAGGTAGATGTTTTCTGCCCCAGTATACTCTCTTGCAAATCCTGCTCCAAGTTCTAATAATGGAACAATTTTTCCTTTTACAGTAACAGAACCTTCTGATGGCTTTAACACACCAGCAATTACCTTTAATAAGGTACTCTTTCCTGCACCATTTAATCCTAAAATTCCAAGTCTATCGCCTTTATTCACCTGAAATGTTACATTATTTAAGGCTTTAAACTCATTATACATAATCTCTTTTTTTACAAATATTCCTTTAAGTTGTCCACTTTTTGAGAGCTCATATTAAATGTCATGCTCACATTTTGGACATCGACTACAACATTACTCACAGAGAACCTCCATTCTAAATGCTGAGAATAAACTTATCTTGTTTTTTATAAAACGCAACCATTCCTACGATTAAAATTACAATGGTAAATCCAACTGAAATTGTAAGTGCTGTTGGATCTAATGGTTTTCCATCAATAATGCAATTTCTAAAATTCACAATGACAGAATAAAGTGGATTAATATTTAAAATCCAAGAAAATCCTGTCTTTACTAATCGTTCTACTGGATAGAAAATGGCACTCGTATACATAACCATCATCAACACAACGTTCCATAAATACTCTAAGTCACGGAAGAATACCGCCATTGTCGCTAACAACATTCCAACTCCATAACTCATAAACAGCACAATCACAAGTGGTACAATCGCTAACAACGTATATTTTGTAAAAGGTACTTTCAATACGACTGCAACTCCTACCAGTACAACGAGCGAAATTAAAAATGTCACATAACTTGATAATGTACTTGATAATGGATAAATATATTTTGGTACATATACTTTTTTAATCATACCACTATTGGCTCGAATGGACTTCATGGCTGCCTTTGTGGCCGTACTGAAGAAGGAATAAAGAAGTCTTCCTGTTAATACATAAACAGGGAACTGCTTATCCTTATTCCCAAACAATGTTCCAAACACAATGGTCAATACAATCATTGTCATTAACGGCTCAATGAGTGTCCATAAAATTCCTAAATAGGATTTCCGATATTTTAACTTAATATCCTTTTTTACAAGCTCAATGAGAAGATGTCGGTACTTTAAAAAGTTTTGGATATATTGCTTCATCTTATTCTCCTTGCTTTCTTGTTTTCTTCTTTTCCTCGGTTCATCTTAGACTATTCCAAACAAAAAGTCAACTATAAGAACCTAACTTTCCCCTAGAATTCACCAAGACCATTTTCAATCAAAGATTTTATCGCTTCCATTGCCTCTTTTTCATCTTCTCCATCACAAATAAGAGTAATTTCGTCTCCTTGTTTAATTTGAGCCGCCAAGACGTTTAAAAAACTCTTGGCATTGGCTTCTTTATCTCGAATTTTAATCTTAATCGAACACTGATATTTTAGTGTTTCTTGACATAATACATTCGTTGGTCTTAAATGTAACCCTTGATCATTCATAATTTTTATTTTCTCTGATACCATAAGTCTACCCCTTCCTTATTGTGTCTCTTGTCCCTCAACTACCTTTTCTTCCAATTGGATTGTTATTTCTGGAATATCTTCATAATATGCATTTTCTAACGTCTTTAGCTTTACCTTCACTTTATGCTTACCAACCTCTAATCCCGATAAATCAATGGAAGGTGTTAAATCAGAAATATCCAAATCCTTAATATCCTTTTGCTCTCCACGAACCTTAACCGTGATCTCATCCTCTTCATAAGTTAAAGTCATAGATTGGGACTGATTTTGTACTGAGATTCTGTTTACTGGAATTTTAATTGAGTTCATGTCCAATGGAACAATTTGAATTTTCACACGGACATCTGGACTTTCTTGAGCTAGTTTGATTCCATCTGGTAAATAATCTGTAATATCGATATTCTCCTCAGTATCTTCCGTAAGCCCTTCCACAGATAGCCCGTCAACTAAAATAGTATCTAAATCTTTTAATTTCTCTTCCGTACCTGCTATGGTAACACTCTTTGGCTCTAATAAAACAGATTCTAATTGATATCCCTTTGCAACTTCTCCGACTGTTTCCACGCTTAAATCCACTTTCTTTGTTTTTAATAGATTGATAGATACTTCTAACCGCTCTACATTACAAGAAAGCCTTGAGGAATCCAATTTATCCCCATCGTAGTTATAGTAACTTGGCTCAACAGAGAAGGTTTCATCAGAAACAATACCATCAACGCTAATTGTTGCTCGAACTTGATTAATCCTTTTAATCAAACTCTCTGGTCCTGTCACCTCTACAATATTTGGTGTTGGAATTTTTGTACCAATTGCATATCCAGCTCCTACATCTCCAATAGTTTCCACTGTTACGGCAAACTGTTTTGTTTTCATGTTTTCTAATTTTACCTTTAAGGTATCGACACTACCTAAATTTTTTTCTTTTATCTCTTCTTCGTAATGACTAACGGTTACGTTAATAGGAACTGCATTTGTAATCGATAATTTTGATAAATCGGCAGTTGCTTGAATATCTGCACGGGTTAATTTGTCGATGACACTTCTTTTTGCCTTTAAAGTAACCGTTACTTTATCCCCTTCTATAATATCCCATGTTTTATTCTTTTTTAAAAGGGCATCTTCATTGATAACGTTTACAGAAATATCCGTAAACGTCTTGGTGGTATATGGATTGTCAATATTTGTGACAAGAAGCCATATAATAATTGCCAAAATAACAGATAGCACCTTCATGGCCCAATTATCAAGTATTCTATCTTTCATGCTGATCCCTGCCCTTCCAAAAACGCCATTTTCTTTTTATCCGTGGTTCGTCTGTTGTTTTCTTCAGCATATGCCTAATGCGTTCTCCATCCACATTGCGAATAATCTTTCCATCTTTTGTAATAGAAATCTTTCCTGTTTCTTCGGAAACGACAATAGTAATGCTATCGGATACTTCACTAATTCCAATGGCTGCACGATGTCTTGTTCCAAGCTCTTTATTTACTTCTAAGCTATCGGTTAGTGGTAAGTAGCAGGTGGCAGCTACAATGCGATCCTTTCTTATGATAATTGCTCCGTCATGCAATGGGGTATTGTGTTCAAAAATGTTTACTAATAACTGACTGCTTACAAGGGCATCAAGCGGAATCCCTGTTCTTTCATATTCTCCAAGAGCGACCTCTTCTTCCATGACGATCAACGCTCCTGTTTTTGTTTTTGCAAGCTCATAAGTCGCTTTTACAATTTCTGAAATAGTACGATCAGAAAATCTTTCATCTTCTTTTTGTTCATCAAAGGGAATAATGCTTCCCAATAAATTCTTCCGCCCTAACTGTTCTAATGCTCTTCTAAGCTCTGGTTGAAATACAATAATAATGGCTATAATTCCCACATTCAATGTCTTACTCAAAATCCATAAAATAGCATTAAGTTGGAAGATCACCGCAAACACCGTGAATCCTAAAATCACAATAATTCCTTTAAATAAGGTCCATGCTCTCGTGCTTTTTACCCATCCAAGTATTTGATAAAATAAAAAACTGATGATAATGATCTCCAACACATCGGTCCATCTGAGTTTGGGCAGTGATAACCAATATAAATATTCTTGTAATGTTGTTGTAATGGTTTCCACTATTTCACTTCCTTGACTGATTCATTTGATTCACTATTATTTTTTACCCGTTTTCTCGTATTAATTCTTTTAATACTCACTTCTTTTTGTGCTACGCTCACTTTTGGAACTGCTTTTATATAATAATAATATTCATCATCTTCAAATTGGACATATTCTACTCTGGAATAATCCACAATACACTTAAAAAACTGTACGACCAATCCGATGACAACAGCAATGATAAAACCGATTACCATGGTCCCAATTTCCATTTCTACATCGAGCATAAATCCCAATGATAAAAATAATAACATTCCTGCGATGCCTCCGATAACAATGGCTTGATTCCATGCTTCGTTGTGCTTCATGCGATAAAATACCCAAACAATTCCAATCACAAGCGCAAAAACAAGCACCATTAAAAGCATCTGCTTATCTTGAAATACTTGTTCTAATAAATAACGATAAACTTCTAATTCTCCATTCTGTGTTGTTCCAACTAAAGAAACCGTATCTTTTACATGAATGGAAAAAAAATAAAGAAAGATTCCAAATCCCGTTGGAATAATTCCCGCTGGTCCTATGAGCATACCCACCAAGATCGGCACTACGTATGGCACTTGAAGTGCAAATGCAATAGGAACCATAAGAATTGGTATACACGTCCTTATTTCCAATCGAATATAAATTAAATAAGCCAATAAAAATAGTACCATATAGACTAAGGCTATTTCTGGTAAGGTGGATACTAATTGAATCCCTGTATATAAAATAGATAGAAAAAAGATTGCTCCAAGAGGTAACCAAATACAGATAATGGAAATTCCCAGTAGAACCGTCCATTTTCCAAACAATTCGGAGTATTCAAATAGCCCATTTAGCGACCAAAACAATAAAAATGCTATAATAAATTTTCCTAATGGCTTTAATCCTCTTTGAAATCGTTGATAAAACCCTCGTATTTGCTCTCTAAAAATCAGTAAAGTCGTCATTGATCTTTGTTTCTCCTCTCTCTTCGAATTCATTATCACTCTCTTCCTCTTCATAAATACTGCTAAGCTCTTTTAATATTTTATCATATTCCTCAATGACTCCTTTTGCCTGTTTGTATTTTTGCTTTGCTAAGTGTTTTGATATAAAGAAAAAGGATAGTAATAAAATAACATATCCTCCTCCTGCGATCAGTACAATTTTCTTATATTCTAATTGCATAATATGATCTAAAATATATTCGATACGAAGCCCGGCATATCCCGCTAAACAAATGCCATAAGCAATTGTTATTGCGATTAATGTCTTTAGTACCTGAAGGCGTACATAATCAGATTGATAATAAGAATTTATAATATACTGTTCTTTTCGTATCCGACTTTCACAAATGGCCAACTTACTCATTTGCTTCACTCGCTTTTCATTTACCATGGTTTCGTCACTTCCTTTCTATACAAACTATGAAAAACCTAACAATGGAACTTCTCATAGTATCATCATTGCCATATAAGAGCGTCCATACAAATCCTCTTTATGGCGTCCTCTCTTTTCATGGATAAAAGAGCAGACTCCTACCTTTTATCATAGCTATAAGTATAACATAGATTTGTTGAAAACAAAACACACCTTATGAAATTCGTAAAAATTCGTAAGGTGTGTTTTATCATTTTTTAACCTTTATAAAATTTTATTCTGCAAAATAGAAATTTTCAAATGCGTATTTATAAACACGATATACATAATTTCCATCTTTAAAGTCAAATTGGCGAATTAAATTGCCGTCTTGATCATATTCTCCGTAATAACAAGCGGATTGATTTCCCTTTCCTACAGAGCCAGATGCAACAACAAAATTATCTCCATAATTTTCTGCACTACTTACATATGGAGAATAAGGAACATCAAATTCTTTTACTAACGTAAATGTTTTTGCATTTGTATCCACTAAATACCGATAATATTTTGAAGCGTCTGCTGGCACTCCATAACTTCCTGCTCCTTTATAGTTATCCCATTTAATTTGTGGTCTTGTTCCTGAATAAGTGAAATTGTTATTAAACATATAAAGATAATATTGACCATCTTCTAATGCTTCACTTTCTTCTTTCATTACAGTAATCGAATGTTGCCCTGCCTGTGCAGTAAAATCTCCATCCTTTGTAAGCACATACTGCTCATATGCCGTTCCTTCCCACATAGATTCATCACAGATGAAATAAGAAAGTTTTGGCTCTGTATCAATATCCGTTACACAGATAATTGTGGAAGTTTCTCTAGAGCTTAATAATAAATCCCCTGTATTTGTTAACTGTAAACAATTAATATGGATCCAGTCTAATTTTTCTTTCTTGTCAGGTTGAACGGCATTTTCATATGCTTCTGGCATCAGATCTTTCATATCGATCAATTCTTTTGTAACACCAGTTTTTAAATCCATACTTAAAATTAAGTCTTCTACCGTGTCTCCTTTTGTGCTAGAAGCTAACATTAAAATACGATTTTGTTCTTCATCATAAATAAAATCATGATGCAATTCGTAATCATTGCTAAATTTATAGGTATTTACAATCTGGCCTAAATGATTTACTTTGGCAATTTTATTAAAGCCATAGCTATACATAATACAATTGTCAACAAATAAAAGTCTATCACTACGATATTCTCTCAATGGAAGTTCTCCTCTTAAAATACCCTCGTTGTCATACATATAGACATTGGCATCAAAACTTTTACTATGACCAAATGCTACATAGAGACCATTTTCTAGCTTTTGTGTGCTTTCTCCATCTATGTACGCGGCTTTTTTTGTCACTTTAGAAGCAGCAGAAAGCATTTTTACTGTATGGGTAGAAGTTCCGATTGTCTCTCCATCTTTTTTCAATGTAAGAGTTACAGTATTTTCTTCCTCTGGCATAAATCCAAGCATCTGTGCTTGATAAAGGCCTTTTTCTTCTCCCGTATAAGCAGTGGCTTTAAATGTTCCATAATCATCTGTGGATACCTCGTACTCTAATGTGGCTCCTTCTTCTGCTTCAAAGTATACATTGACACTACAAGTATTCGTTCCATAAGGATTGATAATTAAGAGAGGATTTTCGATTGTATAATTCCCTTTTTTTACCTCTTTATTAATTTTATTGGTTACGGTTTGCTGATAATCGAGATTCCAGAAGGAAACCGCTTTTGCATTATTGATCTCTTGAACTTCTCCATCTCCTGAACTTGCCTGTTCAATGGAAACATGCTGATTTAACCAAATTCTATCTTTTAAATTTGTTTCTTTCGCATATACAGCACCACCAACTGCAACTCCTGCTAAACAAAGAACTGCTATGGTCGTTGCCAAAACTTTCTTTCCATCCACCATATTTTTGTACTTCCTTCCTATTCTTTTTCCAACGATGAAAAGCACCCTATTTTAGCTTTTCATGTTTTACTTAGCAAACCAAATCCCTTTAAAATTATATTTGAAAGCACGATAAATCGCTCTCTGATCGGAAGTTTCATATTGGGCAAGTAACTTTCCATTTTTATCATATTCTCCAAATACTCTTGCAGAGCCAGAGCATACCACATAATGTGCCCCCACTTGTTCAGAACTACTAATATATCCAGAATACGGAACAGCAAACGATTTTACTAAGCGAAACTCCTTCTTATTTTCATCCACTTCATATTCATAATAATAAGAATGTCTTTTCTCTACTGGTATTTGTGCTAATGTATAGCCACTCCAGTCAATATCTGGTCTTGTTCCTGAATAAGCTAAATTATTGTTGAACATATGAAGACGATATTTATCTTTTGTCTTACCTTCTATATAAGTGACTGTGTGCTGTCCTGCTTGTGCAGTAAAATCTCCATCTTTTGTATAGACATATTTTTCATAAGCACTGCCTTTCCAAACTTCTTTATCGCATAAAATAGAATGAAGTTTTGGCTTTGTATATACATTATCTACTTTTACAATAGAAGATAACTCTCTAAAACTTAAAATTAAGTCTGTTCCATTGACACATTGAACCGTATTAATATGGGCCCAGTCGAGAACTTTTTTACTCTCTGGTTTCTTAGCTTTTTCATATTCTTTTGGAAAAATATCTTTTAGATCCAAAAGCTCTTTTACCTTTCCTGTTCCAATGTTCACTTGTAACACGAGATCCTCTACAACAGAATCTCCCTTTTTACTTGCCAATATAATAAGAGAGTTTTGTGCTTTTTCATAAGTGAAATCATGATGCATTGTATAATTACCAAGAGAATAAATTTTCACTACTTGTCCTAATCGATTTACCTTTACAAGTTTGCTATATCCAACACCATAATAAAGATAATTTCCTATTTGTAAGATTCGATCCGAACGATAACTTTCTAATGGTAATTCCGCTCGTATTCTTCCATCATTGTCATAAATATTAATATTTGGTAGCTGTCCACCAACTCGTCCAAAGGATAACATATAAAGTCCATCGGTCAATGTTACTTTCTTTGCTTTCGTTACTTTTAACTGCTCCTCGGCACTAGAACTCACTTTTGGAACTTGAATCGTAAATGATGTACTTTTTACCAGCTTGCCTTTCCGATTGTATAATTTTAATGTAATCTGGTTTTTCTTATTTGGTACTAATCCAATGAGCTGATAGGCATGATTTGTTGTATATCCACTTTTCGTTCCTGCATTGAGCTTTTTTGTAAAATCTTTGATCTCTTTGTCAGCAACCGATATTGTATATTCTACTTGATAGGGATCTTTTGTTTTAAAATATACGTTAGCAGAACGTAAATTCGTTCCAAATGGATTATAGTAGACAAGAGGCTTTTTTATTGTATATTCGTTATTTTTTAACTGCTTATCAATTAACGCTTTCACCTTTGTCTGCTTTTCTTCTGTATAGACTTTTAATCCATCTTTCACTGGTAACCTATATTCTACATTGCTAGAACTCTGTGATTTCGTCGCCTTTTTAAAACTGACATCGGTGTTTTTTTGTACACTGTTTACTGCTTGTACTTGTTTTGTCGGTTCTTTTTGCGTACTCACTGTGTTTCCACAAGAAGGAAGCAAAACCATAGTACCAATTAACAAAAGACTTGTCTTTAAAAAACGTTTCCAATCTCTTCGTTCCTCTTTTACCCTTTTTAACTCACCGTTTTGTACTTGCTTTTTCTTTGACATATTACCTTTTTCCTCTTTCTCTTTTTATAAAGAGCAAACAGTATCACACTTTTGTGTAAACAAAGATTTTTTCTGTCTGCTCTATTGTATCGAATGAATTTGATGGTTTTGTGAGAAAATATATTTTTTATACCGTTTCCATACAAAAATAAAACTCAACGCCATCCTCACAGTTTCGAACGCCATACGTTCCCTGATGAACTCTCGCAATCGAAGAAACAATATAAAGCCCTAAACCGACTCGCTTTCTCTCCTCAGTTCTTGTATGACTTTCCTCCACTTGATAAAAACTATCCCAGATTTTTTCTATTTTTTCCTCTGGAATGTTTTCTCCTTCATTATAGACCGAAAGCTTTACTTTTTCCCCACTAACTCGTTCTAATAAAAGACGTACTTCCCCATTTTCCTTCGTATGGCTCATAGCATTGGATAAATAGTTGTTTAAAATCATCACCAAATATTCTTCATTACCATAGACGAAAATACCATCTTCCACCTTAATGGTGACTTTTAACTTCTTTTGTTCTAAAATCTTTTTCATCTTCTCTCCTTGCTGTTTTACCAGCATGGAATAATCTAGTTTTTTCATTTCCAGATGATAAAGTTCTTCTTCAATTCGAACGGAGCGAAGCAATTCGTTGACAAGGTCTGTCATTTTTTTTGCCTCATCTAAGATCACTTCATAATAATAGCTTTTGTCAATAGTATCTCCCGCCATTTGAAGCATCTCCGCATAACCACTGAGAATTGCTAATGGAGTTTTTAGCTCATGAGATACGTTAGAAATAAACTCTTTTCTGGCCGTTTCAATCTTTTCTCGATATAAATTTTCTTCTTGCAGTTGTATTAAATTTTTCTCAATCTGCCTTGCCATTTCATTAATATTTCTCGCAAGACTTGCTAGCTCATCTTGTTTTTTTGTCTCTGTCACCGTCTTTGAAAAATCCATCTTAGCCACATGACAAGTCACTTCATTCATCTGTATAATCGGCTCTGACACCTTTTTCCCAAAGATATAAGCTAAAATAACACCTAATGCTAACGCCACTCCACTAAATACGGTAACAAGTTGGCTTGTCTCATTCATATTTTCTTTGATAGATTTTATATTGCTCTTAATGACCACATAATAGGTTTGATTTTTCGATTCCAAAATTCCAAATAGGGATATTTTAGCTCGATTTTTTCCCCCATCATTTGATACAATTACAGCTTCTGGCTTCCTTGAAAACCGCGAAAAATTTTTTCGAAAACTAAAATTCGCTTTCACCCGATAATAATTTCTTCCATTTCGGAAATTTTGTTGACGGCTATTATAAATACATACCATTCTTTTATTGGCTAACATAAACTGAATATTATAAGCATCCTCATAATCATTCATAATTTCAACCATTTTTTCTCGGTTTCCCGTTTCCTTTTGTAACTCTTCATACGCCCGTTCAATGAGATGACTTCTCTTCCATGTATAATAAGGCTCTACTAAAACATAGTTACAAGCAAGCTGTAATACAATGACAGAAGCTAAAATCCCAAACACCAATAGCATAAACTTTGTTTTAATCGACCGAAACATGCTCCACCTCAAATCGATATCCAATTCCATGAACTGTTTTAATATATGCTCCCCATTGTTGTAGCTTAGCACGAAGTTGTTTTACATGGGTATCCACAGTCCGAATATCTCCTACATATTGAAACCCCCAAACGGAATTTAAAATACTATCTCGCTCTAAAACAATCCCTTCATTTTCCATAAAGTGAAGCAATAGATCGTATTCCTTTGGCGTTAATTCCACTTTTTCACCACTTACTTTCACATGACGCTGTTCTGGCTCAACTTCAATTTCTCCTGCTCTTATGATAGTTTGTCCACCATGAAAACATCGTTTTTTAACTGCCTCAATATGGGCTAATAAAAGAGGAAGTGAAAAAGGCTTTCCAATAAAATCATCCGCTCCATCTTTAAAATAGTCCAATTGATCCCTCTCCTCCCCTTTTGCTGTCAACATAATAACTGGAATATGAGGGGATAATTTACGGATATCTTTTAATAAAGAATAGCCATCTTTTTTTGGCATCATCACATCTAATAAAATCAAATCAATGTCGATACTCTTTTGGTAAAAAATATCTTCTCCTTCTTCTCCATCTCCTGCTTCTATCACATCATACCCATTCAACTTTAAATAGTCGGATACCATACGACGAATTCTTGGTTCGTCATCTACCATTAAAATCGTTCCTTTGCTCTCCAAGATTCTCCCTATCTCCTTTCTCTTTATCGCTATTTTACTTTCTTTATCATACACAACTTTTCTTATTTTTTCCATATGAACAATAAATATAAAAAAAGAAGTTGTTATCCATACGCTTTTCGCTACGGACAACAACTTCTTTTTACTTTTCCCTATTTTTTAGTTATTATTATTTCCTGCAAACCAAACACCATCAAAAGTATATTTAAATGTTCGATAAATATACTGTTCTTTGGCACTCTTATATTGTCTTAAAAGGTTACCTTCACTATCATATTCCCCAAATAATTTTTGTGCACCAGAACAAATTACTTGGTTATCCCCTACTTGTTGCACGCTACTTACATATCCAGAGTATGGAACTTCAAAGGAATCCACTAATTCAAATGTCTTGTCATTTTCATTGATTTTATATTCATAGTAGTAAGAAGCTCTTTCGTCTTCTGGAACTTGTGCAAGGGTATATCCACTCCAGTCAATGTCACGTCTTGTTCCAGAGTAAGTCATATTATTATTGAAGAGATACATTGTGTATTCTCCTTCTTTTTCTCCTGGAACATAAGTAATACTATGCTGTCCTGCCTGTGCAGTAAAGTCTCCAACTTTATCATATACATAGCTTTCATAGGAAGTTCCTTCCCACACGTTCTTATCAGAAAGAATATATTCAAGTTCTGGTTTATCAAAAATATTTCCAATTTTTACAATAGAAGATAATTCTCTAAAACTTAAAGCAACACTATCGTCTTCAATGAATTGAATCGCATTAACATGTGCCCAGTCTAACTTCTTGTCACCTTTTGGTAATACTGCTTTTTCATAGGCTTCTGGTAAGATATCTTTTAAATCAATGAGTTCTGATACTTCTCCTGTTTCTAAGTTCAACTCAATTAACATATCTTCTACTGTATCCTGTTTTGTATCATTTGCTAAAATAACAAAGGAATTTCTATCTTCTTGATATGCCATATCATGGTGCATTTCGTACTGTCCAAGCTGATAAATTTTTTCTGCTTGTCCAAGACGATTGACTTTTACAATCTTATCTTCATCTACGCTATAATATAAGTAGCCATCGATAAATAAAATACGGTCCGTACGATATCCATCTACGTATAGCTCTCCTCTTAAAATACCATCATTATCATAGAGATCGATGTTGACAAGCTGTCCATTTCTTCTTCCATAGAAAACACTGAAAAGTCCATCAGTTAACTCATCGTCTTTCACATCTTTTACTTCTTCTACTGTCAATTTTTGCTCTGCGGCTGTTTCTACTTTTGGAATTGCAATTACAAAAGAAGTTTTTTCGATTTCAGCCCCATCTTTATTATAGAATGTAAGTGTAACAGTATTATCCATATCTGGAATGAAACCGACTAACTGATATGCGTGATTTGTTGTCACACCGCTTTCCTCACCATTTTCTAACTGTCTTGTAAAGGCTGGAATCGTTTCATCTTCTACTGATATTGTATAAGTCACACTACTTGCTTCTTCTGTTGTAAAATAAATATTAGCAGAACGTAAATTTGTTCCAAATGGATTGTAGTATACAAGTGGCGCTTCTGGTGTATAAAGAGTTGTGGATAATTTCTTATCAATTTCTTCTTTTGTAGAAGTTTGTCTTTCTTCTGTAAAAATTTCTCCATTTTCTTCTGGAATGATATATTCCATTTTTGTGGCCTTTGTTAAGTTTGGATCAACAGTTGCCACTTCTTGCTTTGTTGTATTTTCTGCCCCTTTATCAGAGCTTTGCATACAGCCTGTCATCGTCATAATAAAACAAGCACTCATAATAGCAAGTCCTACGATTTTTCTACCTCTTTTTATCATAAATTTCTCCTTTTAGTTTCTTTTTTCTGTGTCGCAAAACACTGAGAATCACGTTCCACAAGTTTCTTATGTTTCCTCTATTTGTTACTTGGCGTATTGCCTTTTCGTAACAATCTCATTCATTATAAGAAACAAATTTGAGGATTTTGTGAGAAAAAACAAAAAAATAGAAATTAACAAAAAATAGAAAAACTAATTCTATCTTTCATTAATCTCCATTATTAATAACGATGAGAAACTCCCTATCGGAGTTTCTCACCTTCCCTTATTTACTCGTTACCTTCGCATAAATGAAGTACAATCGCACCTGTCTCTAATGTTTTTTTCACATCAATAACACGCTGATTGGCACTTCCACGCCATTGTAAGCTTGGATCTTTTTGCTCTAATATAAATCTTCCATCTACTAATACATCGATATCTTTTATATAAGGAAGCTCCTTTACATCGTCCCATAAATATCCTGTATAAACCCAAATGGTTTTTGTTGGAAATTCTTTTCGAATCGATTGAATTAACTGTCCAATCGTCTCACGATTTTGTATATGAAGAGGATCGCCTCCACTAAAGGTAATTCCTGTTACATAAGACTTTGAAAGTTCTTCTTCCAATTCTTTTTTTGCAGACTCATCAAATGGAATTCCTCCATTGATATCCCAAGTGATCTGGTTATGACATTCTTTACAACCATGGCTACAACCAGCCACCCACAGGACAACTCGAAGTCCATCCCCATTTAACATATCGTCCTTAGTAATATTATGATAACGCATGATGAAAAGCTCCTTATATATTTATTCTCTATTTTTTATAAGTTTAATTCTACATTGATTTTCTTTCTGCAATTTCTGCCATCTTGGCATCATTTAAACGAGTATCTCCTTTGACGCGAGAATAGCTTAAGTATCCGTTCATACGGTCAATTTTTGTCAAGTTACTGCTTCCACAAACTGGGCACACGTCCATATTAAGTTCTTCATGTCCACAATCATCGCAATAAGAAAGAGATAAGTTCACACCTTCATAAAATCCCATTGCCATGGCACGGCGAACTAATGTCTTAATCGCTGTCATATTGTAATCGATTGGATATTTTACATATTGAATCTTTCCACCATTAGAAAGTTCCCAGAAACGATGTTCTAAGTTTTGTTTTTCAATTGGAGTAATATCTTCTGTTACATGGCAGTGGAATCCATTGCTCACATATTCTCTATCCGATACATTTTCAATAATTCCATACTTTTTGCGGAACTGTTTTACTTGAAGTCCACATAAATTCTCTGCTGGTGTCGCATAAATCGCATAGAGATTTCCATCTTCTTGTTTAAACTGTTCCACTTTTTCATTAATATAACGAAGAGTTTCTAACGCAAACTCACCATCTTCTACAAGAGATTTTCCATTGTATAATTCCTGAAGTTCATTAAATGCTGTAATACCAAAAGATGCAGTAGCTGTCTTTAATAATGGTTTAATTTTATCATGAAGACCTAAGTTACCACCATAAAAACCACCTTCACAATAAGCAAGTGGGTTTGTAGAAGCTCTTAACTCTCCAAGATATGCATAAGTACGAATATGAATCTTACGAATTAATTCTAAGTAATAATCTAATACTTCAAAGAAGTCGCGACTTTCATGTCTTGCCTTCGCTAAAATCATTGGAAGGTGGAGGCTTACAACACCGATATTAAAACGACCAACAAAAACAGGTTCATCTTTTTCATCTTTTGGTGTCATACCACCTTCTTTATACCAAGGAGATAAGAACGCACGACAACCCATTGGAGAAATAATTTTACCGTATTGCTTGTACATACTTGGTACATAACCTTCTCCAGTAAGAGAAAGCCAATCAGGATACATTGTCTTAGCAGAACAACGAATTCCTGCTTCAAATACATCTTCTAATTCTTTTCCTTCTCCGTGTAAATTTTCATCATATAAGAATACAAGTTTTGGGAATAATACTGGTTTTTTATGACCAGATTTTCCTTGTCCTTTTCTTCTCACGTCTAACATTGTGATCGTAGCCATTTTTGCAAAACGACTTGTACCTGTTCCTGCTGTCATTGTGATAAATGGATAATCTCCACGGCTTGAAGATACAGAGTTGAATTTATATTCCCAACCTTGGAACCCTTGCTCCATATCACGTTTTACATCAGCAAGTGCGATTTCTTCTGCTTTTTCTTTAGAAAGACCTAATCCTTCATATTTTTCTACATACATAGCATAAGATTTCTCTGCATAAGGCGCTAAAATATCTTCTACACTTGGTACGGTAAACCCGCCATACTGTTGACTTGCTGCGCTTAACACAATATCACCAATTACATCAAACGCAACGTCCAATGTCTTTGGCTCATTGTACCAGAGATTTCCCATTTCAAATCCGCCAGTTAAAACATTCTTTACATCAAAGAGACAACAGTTCATCGTATCTCTTCTTGCGGACATATCATGGATATAAATATATCCTTCTCTACATGCTTGTAGTTCCTCTACGGTCATAAAAAATTTCTGATATAAAGATTTGTTCAATTCATTGAAAATAAGACTTCTTTTTGTAGAAACGAGTGCGCTATCCGTATTACTATTTTCCTTATCTCCAATGTACATAATAGATTGACTCTTTTTGTACACTTCATCGAGCATCTGTACAAAATCTTGTTTATAATTGCGGTAATCACGATAGCTTTTTGCAACGAGTGGATTCACTCTTTCAAGAGCTCCTTCCACTAAGTTATGCATTTGGGCAATTGGAATTCCTGCAATATTTAATGCTTCTGCTTTTTCTTCTACAAATTGGCAAATAAAATTAAGCTCTGCTTGAGAGAATTTAATCATCGCTCTTTCTGCAGATTTATTGACAGCAATTATTACTTTTTGAACATTAAAATCCTCTCTTGTTCCATCTTTTTTTATGACTTTTATTTCACTACACTGCACGTTATGGCCTCCTCTATATCATATTTATTATTATCTTGATTATTATCCGAAAACTATATATAGTAATTAATTATTTATTTTAATACTATATCATGTATTCCATGGACTCC
>UQVN01000004.1 GCA_900544525.1 uncultured Eubacteriales bacterium | reverse complement strand
ATAAAAAATTATATAATGAAAAAATAAAATGGATATGATACGATAAACAATAAGAAGAAAAGTAAATTAATTTCTAATTACGCCAAGGCAACGAGTCATACAAGAACATTTATGCTCTTATATGACGACTGCTCACGAGCGTGAGAAACTGGCATAGCGTGTTTCTCATCGTTATAGAGATAACTAATAGTTATATCAGTTATATAAAATAACTATCTTCTATTATATCAAAAAGTGTGATAAAATAACAGAAAAAAACAAAGAAAAGTCAAAAGGAGGAACACAATATGAATTGTAATATTGCAGTCATTAAAGGTGATGGAATTGGACCAGAAATTGTAGATGAGGCGATGAAGGTATTGGATAAGGTTGGAGAAAAATTTGGACATCAATTTCTTTATGAACCGATTCTTCTAGGGGGAGCTTCCATTGATGCCTACGGTGTTCCTCTTTCTGATGAAGCGTTAGAAGTTGCTAAGAAAAGTCAAGCTGTTTTAATGGGATCCATTGGTGGGGATACGACAACCTCTCCATGGTATCAACTGCCTCCAGAGTTGAGACCAGAAGCAGGTTTATTAAAAATACGTAAGGAATTAGGTCTTTTTGCTAATATGCGTCCTGCCTATCTCTATAAAGAATTGGCTAGTGCGTGTCCATTAAAAGAAGAGATTTCAAAAAAAGGCTTTGATATGGTAATTATGAGAGAATTAACAGGCGGTCTTTATTTTGGAGAGAGAAAGACTGAGGACGTAAATGGACTTAAGACAGCGACCGATACTCTTACTTATAATGAAGAAGAAATTCGAAGAATTGCCATTCGGGCATTTGAAATTGCAAAAAAGAGAAGAAAAAAAGTGACAAGTGTGGATAAAGCGAATGTATTAGATTCTTCAAGGCTTTGGAGAGAAGTTGTTTTAGAAGTGGCAAAAGACTATGAAGATGTCACATTAGAGCATATGCTTGTGGACAATTGTGCCATGCAGTTAGTAAAAGATCCTGCTCAATTTGATGTGATTTTGACAGAAAATATGTTTGGAGATATTTTATCCGATGAAGCAAGCATGGTGACTGGTTCCATTGGTATGTTATCCTCTGCTAGTTTAAGAGGCGATCGCTTTGGATTATATGAACCAAGCCATGGATCTGCACCAGATATTGCAGGAAAGAATATTGCGAATCCGATTGCGACGATTTTATCCGCGGCTATGATGCTTCGCTATTCTTTTGACTTAGATGAAGAAGCAAATGCCATTGAGATGGCAGTTCAAAAAGTGTTAGAAGAAGGATACCGTACAAGCGATATTTTTTCAGAAGGAACGGTATTGGTTGGAACAAGAGAGATGGGAGATCGGATTTTAGAAAGAATATAGAGAAGAAAGAAGGAAAGATTATGATAAGTGATAACGCAAGAAAAGGAGATCAACAAGCACCAGGACGTTCTTTATTCCGTGCATTAGGCCATACAGATGAGGAAATGAAACGCCCGATGATTGGGATTGTAAGTTCTTATAATGAGATTGTTCCAGGGCATATGAACCTTGATAAAATTGTAGATGCTGTAAAATTAGGTGTTGCAATGGCAGGAGGGACTCCTGTTGTATTTCCAGCGATTGCTGTTTGTGATGGAATCGCTATGGGACATATTGGCATGAAATATTCTTTAGTTACGAGAGATTTAATTTGTGATTCTACAGAAGCGATGGCAATTGCCCATCAGTTTGATGGACTTGTTATGGTGCCAAACTGTGATAAAAATGTTCCAGGGCTTTTAATGGCAGCCGCTCGTGTCAATATTCCAACAATCTTTGTAAGCGGTGGACCAATGCTTGCAGGAAAGGTAAATGGTTGTAAGACAAGTTTATCCAGCATGTTTGAGGCGGTAGGTTCTTATACTGCAGGGAAGATGAGTGCAGAAGAACTCAAAGAAATGGAAGAGAAGACTTGTCCAACATGTGGTTCTTGTTCTGGAATGTATACAGCCAATAGTATGAACTGTTTAACTGAGGCGCTCGGAATGGGATTAAAAGGAAATGGAACGATTCCAGCCGTTTATTCTGAAAGAATCCGTCTTGCAAAACTAGCGGGAATGCAAGTAATGGAATTAGTGAGAAATAATATTTGCCCAAGAGATATTATGACAGAAAAAGCATTTTTAAACGCTATGACAGTGGATATGGCACTTGGATGTTCTACAAATTCTATGCTTCATCTTCCTGCCATTGCTCATGAGGCAGGAGTTACATTGGACATGGAAATTGCAAATGAAATCAGTGCAAAAACACCAAATCTTTGCCATTTAGCTCCAGCTGGCCGTACTTACATTGAAGAACTCAATGAGGCTGGTGGTGTCTATGCTGTTATGAATGAGCTGAATAAAAAACAATTATTACATACCGATGCATTGACGGTAACGGGAAAGACAATTGGTGAAAATATCGAAGGCTGTATCAATAAAGATACCGATGTGATTCGTCCAATTGATAATCCATATAGTCAAACAGGTGGAATTGCGGTATTAAAGGGAAATTTAGCCCCAGATACAGGAATTGTAAAACGTTCTGCGGTGGCAGATGAAATGCTTGTCCATGAAGGCCCTGCAAGAGTCTTTGATTGCGAAGATGATGCAATTGTGGCCATTAAAGGCGGTAAGATCCATCCTGGTGACGTCATTATTATTCGCTATGAAGGACCAAAAGGTGGTCCAGGAATGAGAGAGATGTTAAACCCAACTTCTGCTATTATGGGAATGGGACTTGGTTCTTCGGTTGCATTAATTACCGATGGTCGTTTTTCAGGAGCATCAAGAGGAGCGGTTATTGGTCACGTATCTCCAGAAGCTGCTGTGGGTGGTCCGATTGCCCTTGTGGAAGAAGGGGATATTATCTCCATCGATATTCCAAATAATTGTTTGAATATGAAAGTATCTGAAGAAGAATTAGAAAGAAGAAAAGCGAACTGGAAGCCAAGAGAACCAAAGGTAACAACAGGATATTTAGCTAGATATGCGGCTATGGTAACATCTGGTAACCGAGGAGCGATTCTTGAAGTTCCTTCTAAGTAATGACATAAGAAAAATAAAGATAGTGTAAATAAGAGCTTAGGGAAACGATAGAAAAAAGTCTGTCGTTTTTCTAAGCTATATCCATATATAGAAAAGGAGGAGAAAACATGAGACAGTTAACAGGTTCAGAAATCATAATTGAGTGTTTAAAAGAGCAAGGGGTGGATACCGTATTTGGATATCCAGGTGGCTCTATTTTAAATGTATATGATGCCCTTTATAAGCAAAAGGATATTAAGCATATTTTGACTTCTCATGAGCAAGGAGCGGCTCATGCTGCAGATGGCTATGCAAGAGCCACTGGAAAAGTAGGTGTCTGTATGGCAACTTCTGGACCAGGAGCGACAAACCTTGTAACAGGAATTGCAACTGCCTATATGGATTCGATTCCAATTGTGGCAATTACTGCTAATGTGGCGGTTTCGATTCTTGGAAAAGATAGTTTTCAAGAAGTGGATATTGCAGGGGTTGTTATGCCGATTGTGAAACATAGTTATATTGTAAAAGATATCCATGATTTAGCAGATACGATAAGGAAGGCATTTTCTATCGCAAAAAGTGGGCGTCCAGGGCCTGTATTAGTGGATATAACAAAAGATGTAACAGCAGCAAAATTCGAGTATGAGCCAAAAGAAATTGAGCCAGTGATGCCGATTACAAAGCATATTCGAGAAATGGATTTACAAAAAGCCATTACAATGTTAAAAGAGGCAAAAAAACCGTATATTATGGTAGGCGGGGGAGCGATTTGTTCGGGAGCCAGCGAAGAGTTGGCAGAATTTGTCCAAAAAGTGGATGTACCAGTTTGTGATACGTTAATGGGAAAAGGAGCTTTTGATGGCTGTTCCGATTATTATACAGGGATGATCGGAATGCATGGAACAAAGGCTTCTAATTTAGGTGTGACAGACTGTGATCTTTTAATTGTGCTTGGGGCTAGATTTAGCGATCGTGTCTGTGCCAACCCAAAGCGATTTGCTGAAAACGCAAAAATATTACAAGTGGATGTGGATCCTGCGGAAGTAAATAAAAACAAAGTATGCGATGCCAGTGTGATCGGGGATATTAAATGCGTGTTACAAGAGTTAAATGGGCGTATCGAGCCTATGAAGCATTCAGAATGGATGGCCTATATTAAGAGTTTAAAGGAAAAATATCCAGTGACCTATAAACAGTCAAAACTTTGTGGTCCTGCTATTGTTGAGAAAATTGAGGAAATGACAAAAGGAAATGCCATTATTACAACAGATGTAGGACAACATCAAATGTGGGCCGCTCAATATTTCCATTATAGAAAACCAAGAACCTTTTTAAGCTCTGGAGGTCTTGGAACGATGGGATATGGATTAGGAGCTGCTATGGGAGCAAAGGTGGGAAAACCAGATAGTCTTGTTGTTAATATTGCAGGGGATGGGTGTTTCCGCATGAATTTAAATGAACTTGCCACGTTATCCCGTTATGAAATCCCTGTTATTGAAGTTGTATTTAATAACCATGTGTTAGGAATGGTACGCCAATGGCAGAGTTTATTTTATGAACAAAGATATTCTTACACCACATTAAACGACAAAGTGGATTTTGTAAAAGTATCTGAAGGACTAGGGGCAACGGCTATGCGTGTTACGACGATAGAAGAGTTTGAGAAAGCCTTTCAAGAGGCCATGGCATCCAAAATGCCAGTTGTCATTGATTGTATTTTGGATTCTGATGATAAAGTTTGGCCAATGTGTGCGCCTGGAGCTTCGATTCAAGATACCTTTTCAGAGGAAGATTTAGTAAAAAAATAAAGGGAAAAAAGAGATCATGTAGTAGTTTCAAAACGACTTTGGTATTGTTTGCAAAGAAAGTTTATGAGGACGCATGATCTTTTGTTTACGCCAATATAAGAAACTCTTAAAGCATATTTTCATCGTTTCCATGGAAAATAACAGTCCGTTGAATTTTGGAATCGAACAAAACAAAATGCACAACAATAAAATTTAAATGAGATAAAAATCAGAAACTTTCTACAAAAATAGAAATAAAAGCTTTGAATACAGAAAAAGAGGTTGACGAATGTCGTTTGTTGGAGTACAATTGTACGCAATTACACTTTAACAAACTAATAAGTTAGAAGAGTAATAATAGAATCAAAGAAAAAGGAGGAACACGGAAGTGGGAAGAGTTTATAATTTTTCAGCGGGACCAGCAGTATTACCAGAGGAAGTGTTGCGTTCGGCAGCAGAAGAAATGCTAGACTATAAAGGAACGGGAATGTCTGTTATGGAGATGAGTCACCGTTCGAAAGCATTTGAAGAAATTATGGAACATGCAGAAAGCACTTTAAGAGACTTGCTAAAGATTCCGGAAGATTATAAGGTTTTATTCTTACAAGGCGGTGCTCATCAGCAATTTGCAATGGTGCCAATGAACCTTATGAAGAACCGAGTGGCTGATTACATCATCACAGGTCAATGGGCAAAAAAAGCGTATAAAGAAGCACAAATTTATGGAAAGGCAAATGCCATTGCATCGTCAGAAGATAAAACATTTACCTATATTCCTGATTGTTCAGATTTACCAATTTCAGAAGATGCTGATTATGTACATATTTGCCATAATAATACAATCTATGGTACGGTTTATAAAGAAATTCCAAATACAAAAGGAAAGATTTTAGTAGCGGATATGTCCTCTTCTATTTTATCAGAACCAGTAGATGTTACAAAATATGGATTAATTTACTTTGGGGCACAAAAAAATGTTGGGCCAGCAGGAGTTGTAGGTGTTATTATAAGAAAAGATTTAATTACAGAAGATGCATTAGAAGGAACACCAACAATGCTTCGTTATAAAACTCATGCAGATGCCAATTCTCTTTATAATACACCACCTGCTTATGGAATTTACATTTGCGGAAAAGTATTCCAGTGGATCAAAGATCAAGGTGGCTTAGAGGCTATGAAAGAGAGAAATGAGAAAAAGGCCAGCATACTCTATGATTACTTAGATGAGAGCAAGTTATTTAAAGGAACGGTACAAAAAGAATATCGCTCTCTTATGAATGTTCCATTTGTAACAGGAGATGATGCATTAGATGCTAAATTTATTAAAGAGGCAACGGAACGAGGATTTGTTAATTTAAAAGGACATCGAACAGTTGGTGGAATGAGAGCCAGCATTTATAATGCTATGCCAATGGAAGGTGTTCAAAAGTTAGTAGAATTTATGAAAGAATTTGAACAGAAGAACATAAAGTAATGTAGGGGGACAAAAAATGTATCAAATAAAATGTATGAATCCCATTTCAGAAGTAGGAATGGCATTATTTACAGAACAATATGAGCAGACAGAACAATTTGAAGAAGCCAATGCTTTACTTGTAAGAAGTGCTTCTTTACATGAGAAAGAACTTCCAAAAAGTTTATCCGCAATTGCAAGAGCAGGAGCAGGTGTTAACAATATTCCATTAGAGGAGTGTGCCAAAGAGGGAATCGTTGTATTTAACACTCCAGGAGCAAATGCCAATGCGGTAAAAGAACTTGTTATGGCAGGACTTTTAATGTCATCAAGAGATTTAATTTCTGGATACAATTGGGTGCAGGAAAATAAAGAAAAAGAAACCCTTGCCAAAGATGTAGAAAAAGAGAAAAAACGGTTTGCAGGCCATGAAATTCTTGGAAAGAAAATAGGTGTCATTGGTCTTGGTGCCATTGGAATTTTAGTGGCCAATATGTGCGATCGCATGGGAATGGAAGTGTTCGGATACGACCCTTATGTTTCTGTTGATGCAGCTTGGTGTTTATCAAAGAGAATTCATCATAGTACAAGAATTGAAGAGATTTATGAACAATGTGACTTTATTACAATGCATGTGCCATTGTTGGATTCTACAAGAGAGATGATAGACGAAAAGGCATTGGCGCAAATGAAAGATGGCGTTTGTATTCTCAACTTTTCAAGAGATGCCTTAGTAGAAGAAGAGGCCATGAAAAAGGCTCTGAATGAAAAAAAGGTACACCGCTATGTGACAGATTTTCCAACAACAGGGATTGCAGGAGTTGAAGGGGTTATAACTTTTCCACATTTAGGTGCTTCTACAGAAGAAGCAGAAGATAACTGTGCGAAAATGGCGGTACAAGAATTAATGGACTATTTAGAAAACGGTAATATTAAAAATTCTGTTAATTATCCAGATTGTGATATGGGCATTTGCCAATCTGCGTTTCGTGTGACAATTCTTCACCAGAATATTCCAAAAATGTTAAGTCAAGTGACAGCACTTTTTGCAGAAGAAGAAGTCAATATTGCTGATATGACAAATAAATCAAAAAAAGAGTGGGCATATACAATGCTTGATACCGATACTCCTCCTTCAAAAGAATTAATTGATAAGTTAAAACAGATTACAGGTGTTGTAAAAGTAAGAGTGATCAAATGAGAAAATGCTTGACTTCCCTATTAATTATAGGTAAGATACAAAGCAAATAAAAAATTTGCAGTGTAAAAGTTATAAATTGCACAAATGGATTTTCAAAGAAGAATGAATGGTTAGAAGGAGAGAGTAGAATATGGAACCAAAATTAAGAGTCGGTATTTTAGGCGGAACAGGAATGGTCGGACAGCGATTTATCGCTTTATTAGAAAATCATCCTTGGTTTGAAGTAGTTGTAATTGCAGCTAGTGCTCGTTCTGCTGGAAAGACTTATGAAGAGGCAGTTGGAGAACGTTGGAAAATGGATACACCAATGCCTGAGCGTGTGAAAAGCTTAGTTGTTATGAACGTAAATGAAGTGGAAAAAGTGGCTAGTGAAGTGGACTTTGTATTTAGTGCGGTGGATATGAGCAAAGAAGAGATTAAAGCCATTGAAGAGGCGTATGCAAAGACAGAAACACCAGTTGTATCCAACAATAGTGCCCATCGTTGGACAAAAGATGTTCCAATGGTAATTCCAGAAATCAATCCAGAGCATTTTAAAGTAATTGAATATCAAAAAGAGCGTCTTGGAACGAAAAAAGGATTTGTGGCAGTAAAACCAAACTGTTCTATTCAAAGTTATGCACCAGTATTGACTGCTTGGAAAGAATTTGAGCCATATGAAGTGGTAGCTACGACTTATCAAGCGATTTCAGGAGCAGGAAAAACATTTAAAGATTGGCCAGAAATGGTTGGTAATGTGATTCCTTATATTGGTGGAGAAGAAGAAAAGTCAGAGCAAGAACCATTAAGAATTTGGGGAGAGATAAAAGATGGTGTCATTGAGAAAGCCAGTGAGCCAAAGATAACCTGTCAATGTGTTCGTGTTCCTGTGTTAAATGGACATACAGCTGCTGTATTTGTGAAATTTAGAAAGAAGCCAACAAAAGAGCAGTTAATTGAGAAACTTCAACAATTTCATGGTATTCCACAGGAATTAGAACTTCCAAGTGCACCAAAGCAATTTATTCAGTATTTAGAAGAAGACAATCGCCCTCAAGTATTAGAAGATGTTAACTATGAAAAAGGAATGGGTATTTCCGTTGGTCGTCTAAGAGAAGATAGTGTTTATGATTATAAATTTATTGGATTATCTCATAATACAGTAAGGGGAGCAGCTGGTGGAGCGATACTCTGTGCAGAGACATTAAAAGCATTAGGGTATATTGGAAAAAAAGGTCAGGAATAGAAGAAAAAGACGTCAACCCTTTTGCGGGAATTTGACGTCTTTTTTATAATATTAGGAAGATTTGTTTCCTATACTATAAAAAAGCACTACTTCCTTTCAATCTTCTTCTCTAGTCTTTCGTATTATTTCAATGGTATAAAAATGAGAGTAATAATTTCTCTAAAAGAGGTATTTTTTCAGAAAATGATAGGTGACATGAAAGAAAAGAAAGAGTATAATGAAAAGAGAAACCATAATACAAGAAAGTTACTAAGGAATCCATATAGAAATAATACGATTGATATAGGAGTGAAATAAAGTATGAATAGAAAGGATTATCTCCAGTTGGAACACAACAATGACAACCAAGAACATAATTTCATATCCAATCAGGAATATAAAATAGCACTTTGTACATTACATACTTTTGTATTCGAAGCGGACTTTGTTCATAATACATTTTATCCTGTAAATGATACATGGAAACAAGAATTTGGCTGCATACCAAGTAACTATGGAGAGGCATTTGAGAAAGCCTGCGCACATTGTCGTGAAAAAGATGCTGAAAAATTTCGGGCTACCTTTGCTCCTTCCGAACTCCAAAGAGCATGGAATCGAGGAGAGAGAAAATGTAGTATGGAGTGCCAGTTAAAATTGAAAGGAAGTACGAATAATTATACATGGTTTTACTGTGCAGTCATTTTATTTGGGGATGAAAGAGGTCATCTAAAAGGAGTCATTGGTTGTGGAAGAGATCGCAATCAAAGAAAAGAGAGAGAAGCAGTGGTAACGTATCAAGCTTCTCATGATGAATTGACAGATACTTTAAACTGGAGAGCAGGTGTCCGTGTATTGGATCAATATATGAAAGTCGATAATGGAAGACAAGCTGCTTTTTTGTTGCTAGATATTGATGATTTTAAGTTATTAAATGATACTTATGGCCATCGGTTAGGAGATAGGATCTTAAAGCGAATAGCCAATATATTAAAGGAAGTGACAACGAAAGAAGCTTGTATTACCCGTTATAGTGGAGATGAGTTTGTTGTATTTTTGGAGATGGACAATACGGAACAAGTACGCCAGTTATTAAATCAGATGATTGAAACTGTGAGACAACAATTGCGAGTAGAGACAAAAAATGGAGAGCTTCATGTGACAACAAGTATTGGTGTTGCTCTTTATCCAAAGCATGGGAAAACAACAGAACGACTTCGCTCTTGTGCAGAGCATGCATTGCGTTATTCCAAACTACATGGAAAGAATAATTATGCTCTTTATGATAGGATGATGGAAACCCATGAGAAGAAAACTTCTATTATAAGAGAGAAAGATTTAATCAAGTGGGAAGAGGAAGATGATATTGTATATATGAGCAATCCTGTTACCCATGAATTATATTATATCAATCGAATTGGACGAGAACTATTTGGACTTAGCAATGAAGATTATAAAGGAAGAAAGTGCTATGAAGTGCTCCAAGGATTACCAGAGCCTTGTGACTTTTGCAAAAAATGTCAGTTAGAGGAAAGAGGCGGATGTATTAAATGGGAACATTTCAATAAAAAAATTAATCGAAAGTTTTTAGTAAAAGATCGATTGATTAAGAGAGATGGAAGAATGATCCATGTAGAAGTGGCAATTGATATTACAAATAAAGAGAAATAGGAGAAAATTATGGCAGAAATTAGACCGTTTTATTGTGTTCGACCAACGAAGGAAAAAGCAAAGGAGGTGGCAGCACTTCCTTATGATGTGTATAACAAAGAGGAGGCAAGAGAGGCAGTAAGAAACCATCCTTACTCTTTTTTGAACATCGATCGCCCAGAGACTCAATTTGAAGAGTCTGTTGATATGTATTCAAAACAAGTGTATGAAAAAGCAGGGATTATGTTACAAGAATGGATAAAAAGTGGTGTTTTTGTTAAAGAACAAAAGAAATGTTATTATCTATATGAGCTTACGATGGCAGGCAGAACACAGACAGGAATTGTAGCATGTGCTTCTGTAGAAGATTATGAAAACAATGTAATAAAGAAACATGAAAATACGCGATTTGAAAAAGAAAGGGATCGAATTTGTCATGTGGATGCTTGCAATGCTCAGACAGGCCCTATTTTCTTAGCGTGTAAAGAAGATTCCGTATTAGAACAAAAAATGACTCAATGGAAGAAACAAGAACCATTATATGATTTTGTTGCAGAAGATCAAGTGAGACATCGGGTATTTTTAATAGAGAAAGAAGAAGAAATTCAGTTTTTGACAGAACATTTTAAAGAAATTCCTGCTCTTTATATTGCAGATGGACATCATCGTGCAGCATCCGCAGTGAAAGTTAGTCAAAAACGAAGAGAGGAAAATGGAGGAAAAAAAGACGAGGAATATTCTTATTTCTTATCTGTTATTTTTCCAGCCAATCAATTGAAAATTTTAGATTATAATCGTGTTATTTCGGATCTCAATAGCAATACAGAGTTAGAATTTTTAGAAAAAGTGCAACGAGAGTTTACAGTACAACAAGTAAAAGACACCTTCCGTCCAGAAAAGAAGGGACAATTCGGAATGTATTTAAAGGGGCAATGGTATCAACTGACATTAAAAGATAGTGTGAGTTCTGAAGATGTCGTAGAAAAACTAGATGTGTCTATTTTACAGGAGCGATTATTAAATCCAATTCTTGGTATCCACGATCCAAAAACGGATGAACGAATCAAATTTGTAGGAGGGATCCGTGGGCTTAAGGAATTAGAGCGATTGGTAGACGAAGGAGACGCGGTTGCATTTTCTATGCATCCAACTTCCATGGAAGAATTATTTCAAGTGGCAGATGCAGGGCGATTGATGCCTCCAAAGTCAACATGGTTTGAGCCAAAACTTCGAAGTGGATTGTTTATTCATTTACTTCAATAGTAGTAATCCGTTAGAGCAAATACTATAAAAATATGAAAAAGATAGCATGGAACTTTTCTAGTGTGCTATCTTTTTTCATAATAGAATATAAAAAAAATATGTGCATATTGCATAGAAAATACAGTGTATTGCAAAGAAAAAAGAAAAATGTTACAATAAAAATGACTGAAATCTTAGAAGGATAAGGAGGAAATGCCAATGGCTCAAATGGGATATCGTACATGGAATTTCGAAGAAATTTATGCAATTGAAAACGCTCTTCATAACAATCCGCATCATATTTTAGGACCGCAAGAAGAAGAAGGTGAGTTTTATATTAATGCTTATTTTCCAAATACTTGTGCAATGAAATGTATTTGTGCAGAAGGAGATTTGGAATCTATTATGGAACCTGTCGATCAATATGGATTTTATACTGTGCCATGGGAGAAAGGAAAGTCTTATTGCTTAGAAGCGTATTTTGAAGATGGGACAAGTTATCAATATCGGGATGCTTATGCATTTGCGCCTGTTATTACACAAGAAGATATTGAGAAATATCAAAAAGGATATCATTATGAAATTTATCGATTATTAGGAGCCCATAAAAGAGTAATTGATGGCGTAGAAGGAGTTTTATTTGCTGTTTGGGCTCCAAATGCAGGTCGTGTTAGCGTCGTTGGAGATTTTAATCTATGGGATGGAAGAAGACATCCGATGAGAAGATTAGAAAATAGCGGAATCTTTGAATTGTTTGTGCCAGATGTGAAAGAAGGCGCCCTTTATAAGTTTGAAATACGAGCCCAAAATGGGGATGTCTTTTTAAAAGCAGATCCTTATGCTAACTATGCACAGCTTCGTCCAGAGACAGCCTCTATTGTTACGGATTTGGAAGGATTTGAATGGAGTGATAAAAAGTGGCTAAAACAACGAAAAAAAGCGGATACGAAAAAACTTCCAATGTCCATTTATGAAGTACATTTAGGAGCATGGAAAAAGCCTGAAAATGGAGAAAAAGAGTTTTATAGTTACCGTGAAATTGCTCCGATGTTAGCGTCTTATGTAAAAGAAATGGAGTATACCCATATTGAGTTAATGCCAATTATGGAGCATCCATATGATCCTTCTTGGGGCTATCAAGTGACGGGATATTTTGCCCCAACCGCTCGCTATGGAACACCAAAAGATTTTATGTATTTTATGAACTATATGCATGAACAAGGGATTGGGGTTATTTTAGACTGGGTACCAGCACATTTTCCAAAAGATGCCTTTGGTTTAGGAAGATTCGATGGTATGGCCGTTTATGAGCATGAAGATCCAAGAAAGGGAGAGCATCCAGATTGGGGCACTTATATTTTTAATTATGGAAGGCCAGAAGTTAGTAACTTTTTAATTGCAAATGCTCTTTACTGGCTCAATGAATATCACGTAGATGGAATTCGTATGGATGCCGTAGCATCCATGCTTTATTTGGACTATGGAAGAAAAGATGGAGAATGGATTGCCAATGAATATGGTGGGAATGGTAATTTAGAGGCAGTTGCGTTCTTAAGACATTTAAATAGTATTGTGGATAAGAGAAATGATGGTACCCTTATGATTGCAGAAGAATCCACTGCTTGGCCATATTTGACAAGAAAGGTAGAAGAGCCAGAAGGTATTGGGTTTGACTATAAGTGGAATATGGGCTGGATGAATGATTTCTTAGATTATATGAAAACAGATCCGCTCTTTCGAAAAGGAAAACATGGTGAGTTGACATTTAGTATGGTCTATGCTTATAGTGAAAATTACATATTAGTGTTATCCCATGATGAAGTTGTTCATGGAAAATGTTCCATGATTCATAAAATGCCAGGAGATATGGAACAAAAATTTGCAAATCTTCGTGTGGCATATGGCTATATGATGACACATCCTGGAAAGAAACTTCTTTTTATGGGACAAGATATTGCTCAATATAAAGAGTTTGATGAAAAAGTGAGCCTTGATTGGGATGTTTTAAAACAAGAATCCAATGCGAAGTTGCAACATTATTATAAGGCATTAAATCATTTATACAAAGAAGAGCCAGCTCTTTATGCCTATGATACCAGTGAGAAAGGATTTGAGTGGATTAACTGTGTTTCTGCTAATGAAAGTATTCTTGTGTTTATGAGAAAGACAAGGAGAAAGGGCGAGATGTTGTTAGTGATTTGTAATTTCACTCCAGTAGCACATGAACATTATAAAATCGGTGTTCCTTATGACGGTAAGTACAAAGAAATCTTTACAAGTGATGCCATTGAATTTGGTGGAAGTGGAGAGTATCAAAACAAGAGAATGAGACATTCCAAAAAAGAGGAATGTGATGAGAGAAAACATTCTATGAAAGTAACCGTGCCTCCACTTGGAATGAGTATTTTTAAATATATGGGGGGAACAGATAGTCAGGCAGGAAAGAAGGAGAAAGGAAAAGAAAAATAATAGCTATTGCTTGACGTTCTACTTTACTAGAAACGATGAGAAATGCGTTTCATAAGTTTCTTATAAAAAACAGAGAGGAAGAAAAAGGAATCTTTCTCTCTGTTTTTGTAGGTTGCAAGAAGGAAAAGATATTGATATAATGGCAAAGAAAAAGAAAGAAGTACAAAAGGAGAAAGAAGTTGAAAGAGAAGACAATAGAAAAGACATTGAATTATTTGCAAGAATTTCTGGATTGGTTTGTGTATAAGGCTGGTGCAATTGCACTCTGTATTTTCATTTTAGTCGTTGGATTTCGAGTGGTAAAATCAATAAAAAGATGGCTGAAGCAATCATTTGAACGGCATAATATGGATGCAAGTGTTTCCTCTTTTTTAGTTTCCTTTGTTGATATTGGATTAAAAATGGTGTTATTCTTATGGGTCATTAGCATTATTGGAGTGGAAATGAGTTCCGTTATTGCTATTTTAAGCTCTGCTAGTATTGCTATCGGTTTGGCCGTTCAAGGAAGTCTTTCGAATATCGCTGGTGGTGTATTAATCTTATTATTAAAACCATTTCAAGTTGGTGATTATATTATTGAAGATAATAAGAAAAACGAAGGAACGGTTGTAGCAATCGATATTTTTTATACAAAACTATATACGGTTGACAATAAAACCGTTGTAATTCCTAATGGTACATTATCCAATAGTAGTTTGACCAATGTGACAAGAGAAGAAAAAAGAAGAATCGATCTATTTATTGGAATCTCTTATCAAGAAAGTGTAAAAAGGGTAAAAGAAGTATTGGCAAGAGTCATTGACGCAGAAGAAAATATTTTAAAGGAAGAGGGAGTTACGATTTTTGTCAATGATTTTGAAGCCAGTACGGTTAGTATTGGAGTGCGTGCATGGGCACCAATGGATTGTTTTTGGGCAACCAAATGGTCTTTGTTAGAGAATATTAAAGAGGCATTTGATGAAGAAGGAATTTCTTTCCCATATAATCAATTGGATGTTCATATGATAGAAGTACCAAAGAAGAAAAAAGAAATTTGAGCGGTAAAGACCGTATTATGTAAGGGAAAAGAGAGAAAAGCGTTTTAAAACTTTTAAAACAATAAAAAGTTTTAAAACGTTTTTTTCATCTAGGAAAAGATAACGAGCCATATAAGAAAGGGAAAACAAAAGATGAAAGTGATTTATGCAGATTATTTAAAAGAATTTCAATGCAGTGGAAAAGAATGCCCAGACACTTGTTGTAAAGGGTGGGAAATTCAAATCGATGCAAAAACATGGAAAAAGTATCAAGAAGAGAGAGGAATGTTTGGAAAACAAATAAGAAAGAATATCAACAAAAGAAATCGTATATTAAAATTTCAGGAAGGTGCCTGTAATTTTCTTACAAAGGAAGGACTTTGTGGTTTACAGCAAGCGAAAGGAGCAGAATTTCTTTGTAAGACATGTAGAGAATATCCAAGACATTTGGAAATTTATGGAGAACAAAAAGAATGGTCTCTTTCTCTTTCCTGTCCAGAAGCTGCAAAGCTTATTTTAACAAGGGAACGTCCAATAGCATGGTTAACAATAGAAAAAGATGTGGAGTCAAACTATAAAGGAGAAGTGGAAGAGGAACTAGTCCAGCTTTATTATAAAATGAGAAAGTGGTTAGTGGAAATCATACAAGAGCCGACGAAACCAATAGCGATAAAAGTGGCAGAAGCTATGGCACTTGCTCATGATTTTCAAAAATATCAGAAAAAAGAAAGGAAAGATAATTGGGAAGAAGTAGAAGAAAGGATACAAAGTGTTTGTAATCGCTATAAAAAAGAGAATGAAAATGGTAAATTAGAAAAGAAATTGAAAAAATTTCAAGGGGAAACAGAACTAAAAAATATTTATGTTAGCAATTATTTAAAATTATTTGATGCGATGGAGCCTATGGAAGAGGAGTTTTTAAAATTAGTAAGACGAGTAGAAGAAGCTCTGGAAGAAAATAGGGATGAAATAGGAAAGGAGAAAATAAGGTTAAAAGAGACGAAAGAATATATGACTAAAAAAGAAGTTTTTTATCAAAATCTTTTCTTATATTTCCTATCCGTTTATTTTGTTGGAGGAATATACGATGGAATGTTATACACGAAAGTGAAATTAGCAGTCTTTTCTTTTTTGATTATAAGAGAGTTGATCGAGCAAAAGGAATTAAAAGAAGGAAGATGGTTAAGAGAAGAAGAAACATGGAAAATTGCGTGGCAATATGCGAGACAATTAGAACATTCTTCTTATAATTTAGAGCGATTGGAAGAAGAATTGGAGAGTAAAGAGGCATTTTCTATAGAAATGATGTTATATTGTGTTTTAGCTTAAATCGTTTCCTTTTTCTAAATTGAACTTGATTATTTAATCTAAAAGGATTAATATAGTTAATATGTGACTATTTAGGAGGTTTTATTTTGAAGAAAGCGTTATTTTATGGTATCTTGTCATCCGCCTTTTTTGCTTTTACATTTATTCTCAATCGAAGTATGAATTTAACAGGTGGGTATTGGGTTTGGAGCGCATCGCTTCGATATTTCTTTTCTTTACCAATGCTTTTTGCCATTGTAGCAGTAAAAGGGAATGTAAAGCCAGTGTTTGAAGAGATCAAAAAGAAACCTCTTCCATGGATTATTTGGAGTACGGTTGGATTTGGCCTGTTTTATGCTCCGCTTACTTGGGCATCCGAATTTGGAGAATCTTGGCTTGTTGCTTCTTTATGGCAGCTTACCATTGTTGCAGGGGTCTTTTTAAACCCTCTTTGGGGAAAGAAAATACCGATGAAGAGCTTGCTTACGATTTTAATCATTTTAGTTGGTGTATTTTTCATGCAATGGGAGAATTTTATCAATGGTTCCCAACAAAAAAATGTGATCAATTGTGTCATTTTAATTGCCATTGCAGCTATTACATATCCACTTGGCAATCGTAAGATGATGTCTGTTTGTGAAGATCGTTTGGATACGCCACAGCGCGTGCTTGGAATGACGATCTGTAGTATTCCATTTTGGATTTTGCTCTCTATTTTTGGAGGGGTTGCACATGGAGGACCTTCCGCTACTCAGAGTGTACAATCGTTGTTAGTAGCATTGTTCTCAGCAGTAATTGCTACATTGTTATTTTTTCAAGCAACCAATATGGTACGAAATCATCCAAAGCAACTTTCTATGGTGGAAGGAACCATTGCAGGAGAGGTGATTTTTACATTGATTGGAGGAATTTTATTTTTACATGATAGTATTCCAACAGGGATTCAATTTATTGGAATTGGGTTGATTTTAATTGGAATGATTTTAAACTGTCGTGTTGCTTCAGAAGAAAGTGTAGAATTAGAATAAAAACGATGAAAGAAAGTTACTAGGAAGATTTGAAGTTTCTTGGTAACTTTCTTTTTTTGCAAGATAACGAGCTATGGGCGAGTATTTATGCTCACATAGGGCGGTTGTCCGCCAACGAGAAGGGCTGGTGAAACGTTTTTCTCATTGTTATAGGGGTGAAAAATTGTTTAATTTTTAACAAAATTACATTGGAGACATTGACATTCATTTTTGAATGGCGTAAACTACGAATGAGTGGTGCTAGGCTGTCTAGAGCATTTTGGTTTCGGAGGGACCTAGGATTGTCGGTAAATGGATTGTGACAAACACTGAAAAACAAATAGAATAAGGAGAAATTTTTATGACGACAAGAGAAAAATTTCAACAGATTAACAAAGAGGCAAAAGCGACTCTGTTGGTACTACTACTAGTTGTTCTATTTTGGACAATCTCTGGAATTGGTGTGAGTAGACTGAACATTACTATTTTTCATACACCTTTATGGGCTATTACGGGGTGTATTGGAACATGGATCTTTTCCGTCGTTGCAGTATGGATACTTGTGAAAAAAGTTTTTAAAAACTTTGACTTAGAAGAAGAGGAGGAAGAAACTCATGCATAATTTATCTGTGTTGCTTCCAGGATTTCTTTTTCTAATTGCTATGCTTTTCATCAGCGTGTTTACGAGACGAGAGGGCAAGAAAAGTTCTGGAGGATTTATTAGTGAATATTTTCTTGGTTCCAGAAGTTTAGGTGGTTTTGTATTGGCTATGACGACTGTTGCAACCTATAGTTCCGTCAGTTCCTTTGTTGGAGGGCCTGGGCAGGCTTGGGATGTAGGATTTGGATGGATTTATATGTCTGTTGTTCAAGTAACTGCTTTATTTTTAGTGCTTGGAATCCTTGGGAAAAAAATAGCCATTGTTTCAAGAAAATTAAATGCAGTAACAGTCATTGATGTGTTAAGACATCGCTACGAATCCGATGTTCTTGCGAATCTTTCTGCGGTGATTATTATTCTGTTTTTTGGAGCTACTATGGTGGCTCAGTTTGTAGGCGGAGCAAAGATTTTTGAAGCTGTTACTGGATATTCTTATATAACAGGACTTGTGTTATTTGGTCTTGTCATCGTTATTTATACAACCGTAGGTGGTTTTCGAGGAGTCGCTATTACCGATACTCTTTGTGCTATTGCTATGCTTATTGGTATGGTTGTTTTATTATTTGGCGTATTAAAAGCTGGTGGAGGATATGAAGCGATTATGGACAATATCGCTAAAAATCAACCAGAGATGTTGACTCCTCTTGCAGGTGGGAAGATGCCATATACTCTTTATATTTCCCAGTGGTTATTAGTGGGAGTTTTTACTGTTGGTTTACCACAATCGGTTGTGCGTTGTATGAGTTATAAAGATACCAAGTCATTGCATAAAGCCATTATTATTGGAACAATTGTCATTGGTGCTATGAATATTGGCATGAATTTTATTGGTGTTTTATCTCGTGGAATTTTAACTGGAACACTGGCTGATTACGGAAATAGTGTGGATAATATTATGCCAATTACCATTGCGACTTCTTTAAATGCTGTATTAGCAGGTGTTACGATTATTGGACCAATAGCAGCGTCTATTTCAACCGTATCTTCTTTACTTTTAACAGCAGCGTCTTCCATTGTAAAAGATATTTATATGAGAGAAATGCAAAAAAGAGAGAAAGAAGTGACGGAGAGAAGGGCAGCTAGCTATAGTCAGATCTGTACTCTTGTAATTGGGATCATTATTTTTGTTATTTCCATTCGTCCACCAGATGTTATTTGGAAGATCAATATGTTTGCCTTTGGTGGACTAGAAAGCGCTTTTGTCTTTATATTTGTGCTTGGAATGTTTTGGAAAAAGGCAAATAAAACAGGAGCGATTGCTTCGATTATTGGAGGAACAGTAACGTATTGTGTTACTATGTTATTAGGAATCAAGGTGATGGGATTACATCAAATTGTAATAGGAATTAGTGTGTCACTGATTTGTATGGTGATTGGTTCCTTAATTGGAAAGCCAAATAAAAAAGAGGTACTTACTTACTATTTTCCAGATAAATAAGAGATAGAAATAGGCTGTCACAAAATGAGTTTTTTGTGACAGCCTATTTTTTATAGCAGTCCTAGATGTTGAAATGCATTCCACAATCCATTTTCTGTTACATCACTCGTTACATAGTCAGCCATTGCCTTTATTTCTGATGAGCCATTACCCATTGCCACACCATAACCACAATAAGAGAGCATTGGAATATCAATATTGGCATCTCCAAATGCAATCGTATCCTTTTGATCGACATGGATAAACTGTAGTAATACTTCAATTGCTTTTCCTTTATCAATTTCTTTTATTCCAAAATCTCCAAATAGAGCCGTAGCATCTTTGCCACCCCATGTACCAACTTGCATATTAGGAAACATTTCTTTTGCATCTAAATAATCTTGGTAGCTAGATAAAATAAAGCTGATTTTATTTAAGTCATCTCGATATAATTCACCATGAAAAACCATAGTTGGAAAGAGAGAACGAACGATATTATCACCCTTTATTTCTTTTGCTTTTCTTTTGGAATATTCCAAAAGAACGGGTGGTGCTTTTTCTTCAAAATGTTCACTAGCAAAGAGACCATTATTGCTTTCTAAATAAAATTCTAAATTTCGTTCATGAAGCCAATCAACAATGGTTTTACATTGTTCTTTTGAGATCAGTTGATGAAATACGACTTGTCCATGATGTTCTACATAACTTCCATTTCCACCAATCATACCATCGAGTCCAATTTCCCATAACTCTTTATAAACTTCCGCTTTACTCCGCCCTGTACTGATATAGACAAGATGACCATTTTTTCTTGCTATTTGAATTGCCTTTACAGCTGTTTTTGGAAGATTGTTTTCGTAATCCACTAATGTGCCGTCTACATCAAGAAAAATTGCTTTTTTCATTTGTAACCTCCTATTCGAAATCTGATTTTCAATGGAAACATTTTATGTTTATTTTTTAGATATTTCTATTATACTATAGCTTCCTAATAGAACAAGAGGAGTTTATGCGATAAAATTCAATTAAATAAATAACACAATAAAAACATTTCATATAAGAAAAGATTAGGTGATGAAAGTATGAAGTGTTGGCCTAACTGTTAATAGAAAAGGCTCAAAGAGAGAAGTAATATTCTTTCTTTGAGCCTTTTTGCTTTCCATCATTTATTCTGCATCAAAATCGATTTGATAAGTTTCTTCTCCATGTTTAATTGTTAAAATGGATAAGTTAAAATTATCATCCATAATGGTTACTTGATATTCGAATACATCATCATTTTCTTGTTTGGATAAAAGAAGATAAGTTCCGTTTTCTTTTCCATCGATTTCATCACAGATATCGTTATAAATAGAAGCACCATTGACTGAACATGGATAGCCAGATGCTTTAATTTTTTCTTCAATTGCTTCGTAAATTTCGTTCATTTTTTGTTCCTTTCCACTTGTTATTTGTTTCTTTTTTCGCTAAATAATTTATGAACTATCGGTTATTATAGCATAGGAAAAAGAAATTTGACAATGTTAGTTTTCTATGTCTTTTCTTTTTTTATGGGGAGAAAGAAGGTGGGTGGCTTTACAGCAAAAATACCCAACAATAAGCCCAAGAAATGCTCCTGCAAGGACATCCGTTGGAAAATGGATTCCAAGATAAAGCCTTGATAGTCCAACAAGGGTGGAAACAATAAGGGCAGGAATTCCAATTTTTCTAGGGCAAGCAAAAAATAAAACGCTAGTCACAGCAAAGATCGTGTTGGTATGTCCTGAAGGGAAGGAAAAATCCCCTGGTCTTGGTGCTAATGTAATTAAGGTGTTTAATACATGATAAGGTCTTGGACGAGCAAACGTTGGCTTTAATATTAAGTGTACAAGAACAGAGCAAATAATAAGAGAGAGGGAACAAGTAAGCCCTAGCTTTCTCGTACGACGAAATAGTAAAAGTCCAATGCAGATAAGGAATGCTAACAGTCCACGATCCAATAAAGCGGTAAAAAATTGCATAATTGGTGTAAGAACTGGGTTACGAATCACATCTTGGATCCATAAAAGAATTGCTTCATCAAAATGTTGAATCAATGGTGGCATAAGACTCCTTTCTATGTATCTTAACGAAGAGAAGAATACATGGTTTTAAAATCTTTAATAAAGGTTTGCACATCTTCTTCTTTTGTTGCCCAAGAGGTGCAAAAACGAACACAAGTATGATTTTCATCTGGTTTTGACCAATCAGAAATACAATACTTTTCTTCGATGAGTGCTTTTAATTTGTTTGGGAGAATTGGAAACTGCTGATTCGTTTTGGAATCCGTTAGAAATGAGATACCAGCTTCTGACATAGCATCTTTTAAAAGCAATGCCATTTTTACTGCATGCTTTCCAAGTTCATAATAAAGTCCATCCGTAAAAAGTTGTTCAAATTGAACACCCAATAGCCAACCTTTTGCTAACATGGCACCGCGGTGTTTCATGCTAAAGCGAAACCGTTCTTGTAAGTCTTTTTTAAAGATGACAAGGGCTTCCCCAAATAGAGCACCGACTTTTGTTCCGCCGATAAATAAAATATCTGCTAGATCTTGAAAATCTTTCATTTCTAAACCGCATTCTGGGACAGCAAGTGCCATTGGAAGTCTAGCACCATCCACAAATAGAATTAGGTTGTTGGCTTTACAGTAGGAAGAAAGAGTTGCTAATTCCTGTTTCGTATAGATAGTTCCAACTTCTGTTGGATTTGAAATATAAACCATAGCAGGATGAACAAAAAACTCATCTTCATGGGCTTCAAGAATTGGAGCGATCAGTTCTGGAGTGAGTTTTCCATCGTCATAAGGCGGAGTTAAAACTTTATGTCCAGTGGCTTCGATAGCACCACATTCATGAATATTAATATGCCCAGTTGTGGAAGAAATTATCGTCTCATATGGTCTTAATACATGAGAGATGGCTGTTAGGTTTGTAATGGTTCCACCAGGAAGAAAGTGAATTTCTGCTTCTTCACATTGAAGATCTCGTTGGATGAAAGATTTTGCATTCTCACAGTGTATGTCAATACCATATCCGTTATTCTGTTCTAGCCCCATTGCAACTAATTGATTTAAAATAGAAGGATGGGCGTTTTCACTATAATCATTTTTAAAACTGTACATTATGATTCTCTCCTTTGTTAAAGTATATTCTTATTGTACCATAAATTGCAAAAGGATGAGAAAAAAATAAGCCCTTTTACCTGTATAAAAATAGATACAAATAAAAAGGGCTTATAAAAAAGTTATTTTGATTTTACTTCTCTCCAAAGTTGATTATAGAGTGCATCTGCATCATCGCCTAAGAATTGGAAAGTTTCACAATTTTTTAAGCTAGAGATGTCAGGGAATGCAATTTTACTATTGCGAATATCGTCATCTTCAATTAATTTTCTTGCTGCCTCATTTGGAGTAGAATACGTAATATATTCAAAGTTCTTTAAAGCAATGTCAGGGCGACATAAGAAATTTAAGAATTTCTCAGCGTTTTCTTTATTTGGAGCATTTTTTGGAATTACCCAAGAGTCAAACCAAATGTTAGAACCTTCTTTTGGAATGACATATTCAAGATCTGGGTTTTCTCTTTGGGTATAAATCGCTTCACCAGAATAGATAACGCCAATAGCCGCTTCATTGCCGATCATTTTATCACGGACTTGATCGATAACATAGGCTTGTACCAATGGTTTTTGTTCGATTAAAAGATCTTTTGCCTCTTCTAGTTCTTTTTCATCTGTAGAATTTAAAGAATATCCAAGAGATTTTAAAGCAACAGCAAAGGCATCTCGAACACTATCTTGCATAAGAATTTGATCTTTATATTTGGAATCCCAAAGAATAGACCAGCTATCAACAGGCTCCTTTACTTTTTTCTTATTATACAAGATACCGACTGTTCCCCATGTATAAGGGACAGAATATTCGTTTGTTGGATCAAATTCTTGTGACTGCTCTAAATATGTTTTTCCTATATTTTTTATGTTTGGAACGTTATCAAAATTAATTTTTGCTAGTAAGTCGTTGTCAAGCATACGCTTAATCATATAGTCGGATGGGCAGACGAGATCGTAAGCCACAGCACCAGCTTCCACTTTTGGATACATAGTTTCATTGGTTTCAAATTCATCGTAAATAACTTCAATTCCAGTCTCTTTTGTGAACTGTTCAATAACTTCTGGATCCATGTATTCTCCCCAGTTATAGACAATAACTTGTTCGGAGTGAGCAGCGGAACTTCCAGAATAAGCATAAAATCCACCGATGCAAATAACAGCTACGAGTGCAACAGCAACTACCTTTTTTGCAACACCAGCTTTGGAAGAAAAATGAAGCCCATCGGCACTTTCTTTTTTCTTTGGTGCATAGTTTACAAACAATAAAAGAAGTAATACTGCCCCAAACATTAAAGTGGATAGGGCGTACATCTCAGGTTTGATTCCTTTTTTTACTTCGGTATAGATTTTAGTGGATAGAGTATCAACACCAGCACCTTTTGTAAAATGAGTGATAACAAAATCATCTAAAGAAAGGGTAAAGGATAATAAAAATCCAGATAAAATCCCAGGTAAAATATCAGGAATAATAACTTTAAAGTAGGCATAGATAGGAGAGGCTCCAAGGTCTAAGGCAGCTTCATACGTATTTGGATTCACCTGGCGAAGTTTTGGCATAACACTTAGTACGACATATGGAATATTGAACGTAATATGTGCCAGCAAAATCGTGGTAAATCCGAATAAGCTAACACAACCTTTTCCTGTCATATTCCCATAAATATTTCCAACAGCGATAAATAAAAGCATTAAGGAAATACCAGTTACGATTTCAGAGTTCATCATAGGGATATTATTAATTCCCATCATAAAGGAACGTCCTTTGCTCTTCATATTATGAATACCGATTGCTGCCACCGTTCCAATAATCGTTGCGATGAGTGCCGATAATACGGCGATTAACAGTGTGTTAGAAAGGGCATTTAAAATTTGGTCATTTTGAAACAAAGAATGATACCACTTTGTTGTAAAACCGCCCCATTTGGAACGGGTTTTTGAATTGTTAAAGGATAGCACTACTAAAGTGACAATCGGCGCATAGAGCAAAATGAAAATGAGAAGAAGATAAAATCGTTTGATAAATTTTCTCATAGTAAAGCTCCTCCTTCTCCGTCTTTATCATATTTAAACATTACAATCATACTCAATAAAATAAATACCATTAAAACAAGAGAAAGACCGGAACCAACGTGCCAGTTGCTTCCTTGGGTAAATTCTTGTTCGATAACATTACCGATGAGAAGAATTTTACTTCCACCAAGCATAGTAGAAATAACGAATGTGGTAAGAGATGGGATGAAAACCATCATAATTCCACTGATAACTCCAGGCATGCTGAGTGGAAAAATAACTTTTGTAAATGTTTGTATTTCGTTAGCACCTAAATCTCTAGAAGCGTTGATAATGTCTTTATCAAGTTTTAATAATACGTTGTAAATTGGCAATACCATAAAAGGTAAAAAATTATATACCATACCTAATACAATGGCATAAGGGGTATTAATAATATTTAGAGATGGCAGATGAAGGGCATTTAAAATACTGTTAATAACACCCGTTTTTTCAAGAAGGGTCTGCCATGCAAGTGTTCTTAATAAAAAGTTCATCCACATTGGAAGAATAAAAATAAGAACGATAAAGCTCGTTTGATTGACATTCATACTAGATAAAATCATTGCCAAAGGATAGGCAAGAATTAAGCAAATAAGGGTTGCAATCAAAGAGAGCAAAAGGGCAAGACCTAATGCTTTCGCATTTTCAGGTCTTGTGATTTGCATAATATTATAAAGAGTAAATGCTCCGTCTTTATCGGTAAAGCCATAATAGACAATAATTCCTAATGGAATCAGAATAAAAGCTAATGACCAGATAGAATAAGGAGCCGCAAGCCATTTTTTCTTATTCATCGATTGTCACAGCCTCCTCATCTTCCGATTCTGGTTTATTCATAATTTGAATATCAAATGGGACGACTTTGATACCGACTTTTGTTCCAACAGGAACTAAGTCTGTACTATGAACAAGCCATTCATAGCCATTTGCCATAACATCCATTTCATAATGAACGCCCTTAAAAATTAAAGAAGTGACGGTTCCTGTAATTGTACCTTCTTCTGGTTTTACAAGATCCACATCTTCTGGACGAATGACAACATCCACAGGTTTGTTTCTTCCAAAGCCTTCATCAACACATTCAAAACGAGCGCCTAAAATCTCTACCATGCGGTCTTCGATCATAGTACCAGGAATAATATTACTATCTCCGATAAAGTCTGCAACAAAGGCATTTTCAGGTTCATTATAGATTTTTTCAGGGCTTCCGATCTGTTGAATATAACCTTGGTTCATAACAACGATCGTATCAGACATAGTAAGTGCCTCTTCTTGATCGTGAGTTACATAGACAAATGTGATGCCCAGTTCATTTTTTAAACGAACCAGTTCGTATTGCATATCTTGACGAAGTTTTAAGTCAAGAGCTCCAAGTGGTTCATCAAGGAGAAGAACTTTTGGTTCATTCACAATGGCGCGCGCGATGGCGATACGCTGTTGCTGTCCACCACTTAAAGAGTTTGGATAGCGATTGCCAAAACCATCTAAGTTTACAAGTTTTAATGCATAGTTAATCTTGTCTTGAATATAAGCTTTACTTTTTTTCTTAATTTTTAAACCAAACGCAATATTTTCTGCAATTGTCATGTGAGAAAATAAAGCATATTTCTGGAAAACAGTATTCAATTGGCGATGATTTGGGGGAAGGTTTGTAATATCCTTTCCATCAAAAATGACACGACCTTGATCGGGAGATTCAAAACCACCTAAAATACGAAGGGTGGTAGTTTTTCCGCAACCACTTGGTCCAAGCAGTGTTAAAAATTCATTTTCCCTAATATACAGATTGAGTTCATCAAGAACTAAATTGTCTTGATAAGATTTGCTAATGTTAACGAAATCAATTAATTTGTTGTTTTCCATTTGTTAACCTCCAAGTTTTAAAAATTCGGCGGGGTGCTCACCCAGAGGATTTTTGCCCCAGTTTTTCCAGAACAAGTCAGATAGTGCTGTTTGTTCGCGGTATAATAAAAGGTTTCCCCTTTTGACGCTTTAAAGACTTTAGAACCTAAATGAATATGAACAGTTCCTTTTAATACATAGCCAAATTCTTCCCCTTCATGGGGGGCGTCAATGTAAGTGGAGCCATCTGGCTCTAATGTAAGTAAAATTGGTTCCATATTATTTTTTTGTGCGTTTGGAATAATCCATTCAATGGTATTGTGTAGTTCGGAATCTGTTTTTTCAAAGAAGTCTTCCTTCTTAAACACAACTTGTTGATCTTCTTCTTCTTGAAAGAAGTCTTTTAGATCCGTTCCTAAACACTGTAAAATGTCGATAAGAGTTGAGATGGATGGGGAAGTTAAATCTCGCTCTACCTGCGAAATAAACCCTTTTGATAGCTCACACCGATCAGCCAATTCTTCTTGGGTTAATCCTTTTCCAATACGAAGCTCTTTTAACTTGTTTCCTATTTCCATCCTAGTCCTCCTTTTTTAGTAAAAATAAACTAAAAGTTTAGTCGTTCTAAACTAACAAAATTATTATACACTTTTTTTCTACATAGTCAATCAAAAATCGCGTAAAATTTACGAAAATGTGAAATGTCTGTGAAAAGTGTGTGAATAACACAGTTTTTTCACAATTTGGACGCATTTTTTTCATATAGTAGAGAGGATTGTCTCTTTCGCTTTTTGAGGAGAAAAGCGGATAGAAGAAAAGAAAAAAGGAGAGAGAATACATGATTGAAGTCGATCAATTAGTAAAAAGTTATGGAGCTCATAAAGCGGTACAAAATGTGAGCTTTCGCGTGGAGGAAGGGCAGATTGTCGGTTTGCTAGGGCCAAATGGGGCTGGAAAATCAACGACAATGAATGTAATCACAGGATATTTGACTCCTGATTCTGGAAGTGTTCGAATCCAAGGGATTGATATTCAAAAAAATCCAGAAAAGGCAAAACGTCAAATTGGATATTTGCCAGAAATACCTCCACTTTATTTGGATATGACTGTACAGGAATATTTAAAATTTGTAGCTTCTTTAAAGAAAATTCCAGTAAAAGAGCAAAAAAAAGAAATTGACCGAGTGACAGAAGCGTTGTTTATACAGGAGAAGAAAACAAGGCTTATTAAAAATCTGTCAAAAGGATACCGTCAAAGAGTTGGTTTTGCAAGTGCATTACTTGGAAATCCTCCCGTTTTAATTTTAGATGAACCAACAGTCGGTCTTGATCCGAATCAAATGATAGAAATACGGCAGTTTATTAAAGAACTGGGAAAAGAGCATACTGTTATTTTAAGTTCCCATATTTTATCGGAAGTCAGCGCTATTTGTGATCATATTATTATTATGGATAAAGGAACGGTAGTGGCACAGGATACACCAGAAGGACTTTCCAATGCGTTTTCTGGGAAAAATCAGATTCATATGCTTATTGATGGAGAAATAGAGCAAGTGAATGATGTGCTAAAACGTTGTCCTTTCTTCCTATCTTTTGAAGCAAAACTTTCAGAAGATGGTCTAATCGATGTGATTGGAAAAGTAGGGGAGCAAGAAGAAAAAGAAGAAGTTCGTAAAAAGTTATTCTTTTATATGGCAAAAGAACAACTTCCTGTATACCAATTAGCATATGATAACCTGTCCTTAGAAGAAGTCTTCTTAAAGGTAACAGGAGAAGAGGAGACTGTAGTAAAAGAAGAGAAAGTAGAACAAGGAGAAACAGGAAAACAGGAGGAAAAGTCAGATGTGGAATCTTTATAAAAAAGAACTTTTTTCTTATTTACATTCAATGCTTGCCTATGTCTTTATTGCATTTTTTGTAGCAGCAGGTGGTATTTATTATTCTCATTATTGTTTGACCTATGCATTAATGGACTATAGCAATTATGTTTTAATGTCAATTGTCATTTTATTAATTGTTGTTGTTCCGATTTTAACTATGAAATTAGTGGCAGAAGAGAGGAAACAAAAGACAGATCAGTTGCTCTTAACTTCTCCTGTCAAAGTATCCTTTGTGATTATTGGAAAATATTTAGCAGCAGAAACGTTATTTGCCATTGCGCTTGTGATTGCAGCTATTTTCCCAGTGATTTCAGGACTATTTGGAACGATGAATTATGGAGCATTAGCCACTGGATTTTTAGGATATTTTTTAATGGGATCTGCGCTAATTGCAGTCGGTATTTTCTTATCATCCATTACCGATAATCCGATGATTGCAGCAGCCCTAAGTTTTGGGGCAGTCCTTTTTATGTTTTTAGCAGAAAATGCGGTACAAAATATTCCATCAAGACCAAGATATACGATTGTATTTTTACTATTAGTTGTTGCCATTGTAGCGATTTGTTTTTACATAAAATCAAAGAAAACATGGCTTTCTCTATGTGTTTTTGCTATTGGTGTTGTTTGTATTTTTGGAATTTATGCATGGAAAGCAGAATTATATGAAGATGGTGTTGCTCAGATTATCGCATGGTTTTCTGTGCTGGCTCGATTTGATGATTTTGCAGGTGGTATTTTAAACTTATCTTCCATTATTTACTATGTTTCTTTTATTTTTGTTTTCTTATTTTTAACAATTATTGTATTTAAAAGAGAAACGGGAAGACAAGGTGCTGTTTCCATGTCTTTAGCAGGAATTTTTATTGCCATTTGTCTTGTTGCCAATGTGGTTGTTACAAAAGCGGATTTTAGTTATGATGTGACAAGCAATCAGATGTATACGATTTCAAAACAGACAAAGAAAATCTTACAAGGATTGGATAAAGAAGTTACGATTTATATGCTCAGTGCAAAAAGTGATGCCAATTTAATTTATAAAAAGATTTTACAGCAATATGCAAAGACTTCCAAAAATGTTTCTTTAAAATATAAAGATTTAGAACAATATCCAAACTTTGGAAAGAAGTACTTGTCCGATGGAGAAACGGCTACAGAAGGTAGCGTCATTGTTACAAGCGGAGAGAAAGGAAGATATGTAAGCAGCAATGATTTTGTAAGTTATGCTTATGATTATTATTCTGGCTCTCAATATCCTGAGTCTTTAAATATTGAACAAAAAGTAACAGAGGCCATTAATTATGTCACAAGTGATGAGACTCCTATCATTTATGAGCTTGTCGGTCATGGAGAGATAAGTCTTGGCAGTGATGTGACAACAAAACTTGAAAATGATAATTATCAAGTGGAAGAGTTGAATTTACTAACCGCTGGAAAAGTTCCAGAAGATGCATCTATGCTTCTTATTAACGGTCCACAAAAAGACTTTACAAAAGATGCAATCAAACAATTGAAGTCTTATATGAAAAAAGGTGGTCGTCTTTATGTGTTGTTAGATCCATTGGCTGATGAACTTCCAAATTTAAATCAGTTTTTAGAAGCTTATGGAATCACAGTAGATAGTGGAGTTGTCATTGAACAAGATACAAGTTATTATATGCAAGGGCAGCCAGTCTTTTTAGTGCCTGAATACGGATATCATACGATTACAACACCGCTACAAAACGATAACTTATTTGTTATGTTGCCAATGGCCGGAGGATTAAAAATTCAAGAAGAAACAGAAGACAGTGATTATACAGTAACTGCTTTGCTTTCTTCTACCGAAAAATCCTATTTAAAGAAAGATTTAGAGTCTGACATTACAAAGAAAGCAAAAGAAGATGAAGACGGACCATTTGTTTTATCTGCAGTAGTAGAAAAAGAAGAAGAGCCACAGATAATCGTTACTTATTGTTTGAATCAATGGGATAGCCAGATCAATGAATATAGCGGTGATGCCAATTTGAACTTCTTCTTGAATGGAACGAATTACTTAAATCAACAGGAAGACAAAATTTCCGTTCGAGCAAAATCCATTACAACAGAATATGGTGTTTATACAGAATTTACACAAAAAGTGTTGTCAACGGCTTCTATTTATGGTGTTCCAGTGATTGTATTAGCAATCGGAGGTGTTGTTGCATATCGTAGAAGAAGATTATAAAAAAGAAAAAATATCTGTCGAATTCCGGACTTAGTACGTTGACTTTTTGAATCGAAAATTGTATCCTTAAAGTATAGAAAGAAGGAGCTTTAAGTGGGATAGATAGTCCAAGTGACAGGAGAGGATGAGCGAATGAAGGAAAGACAGACGATTTTAGTAGTAGACGATATAGAATTAAATCGGGCTATTTTAGTTGAAGTATTCAAGAGCAAATATAACACGTTAGAAGCAGAAGATGGGGAGCAAGCATTATATTTACTAACCGAGTATGGAAATGAGATTGGGGCTGTTTTATTAGATCTTTGGATGCCAGTTATGAATGGATTCCTACTGTTAGATGAGATGAAAACAAGGGGGATGTTAGAGAAAATACCAGTGTTTTTAATCACAGCAGAAGATTCTATGGAGGCTTTAAAACGGGGGTATGAAATGGGGGTTGTCGATGTTATCGGTAAGCCATTTATGCCAGAGATGATTGGACGAAGAATTGATAATATCATTGAGCTTTATAAAAAGAGAGAGTATCTCAATCACGTTGTGGAAATTCAAGAAGAAGCCTTAAAGGAACAGGCAAAAAAGATCCAAAAGCTCAATAGCTCTATTATTGACACGTTATCCACTGCTATTGAATTTCGCGATTGTGAATCGGGAGAACATGTTCAAAGAATTCGAAAATTAACTGGTATTTTCCTAAAGAAAATTAACCACGACTATGCGGAATATAGTATTTCAGAAGAAGAGATCTTATTGATACAAGATGCAGCTGTTATGCATGATGTTGGAAAAATTGCAATTCCGGATCAAATTTTAAATAAACCTGGAAAGTTAACAAAAGAAGAATTTGAAATTATGAAAACACATACCATTCGTGGTTGCGAATTGCTTGATAGTATCCCAGAGATTCGAAACAGTGAAATTTATAAATATGCCTATGATATTTGTCGTCATCATCATGAACGATGGGACGGTAAAGGATATCCAGATGGATTAAAAGGAAATGAAATTTCCATTTGGGGACAGATTGTATCCATTGCTGATGTATATGACGCCCTCGTAAGTAAGCGAGTGTATAAAGAGGCATATGGAGAGGATACGGCAATTCAGATGATTTTAAATGGGGAATGTGGGCAATTTAATCCGATGCTTTTAGATTGTTTGTTGCAATTAAAAGATGAAATTGCTAGTATGTACCATGAAGATAATAGCATAAAGAAAAGTGAAGACTAAGAAAGAAAGCCTTTTTATGGAGAATTTTCATAAAGAGGCTTTCTTTCTTATGTTTTAGAAATTATTTTTACAGTTTAATTCCTTTTAAAAGAGAAGCGAGACTTGTTGTAGTTGCTTCTGACTCTGGAAGCTCAAATACTTCTTCTACTTGATCATCTACCATTTCATCTTCTAATGCTTTCATACTTAAACTGATTTTTCCGTTGTCTGTATCTAAAATTTTAACCTTAACTGTTTGTCCTTCTTTTAATACTTCAGAAGGCTTTTTAATGCGTTTTTGACAAATTTGAGAAATATGTACAAGACCTGTTAACCCATTTCCTATGCTTACAAATGCACCATAAGGCATTAATGTCTCTACGGTTCCTTCTACAATTGTCCCTGGTACGATACGAGAGATTTTATGTTGTAATTCCTCTTCTGCTTTATCTTTTGCCACTTCTTTTCCAGAAAGAACAAGGCGTTCTTTTGTTTCATCTACTGTGATAACTTTGACATCCAGTTCTGTTCCAAGAAGAGGATTTAAATCTTCTACGTAAGTAAGCCCGATTTGAGAAGCTGGGATAAATCCACGGATACCTTCTACATAAGTGATGACACCAGCGTTTACAATACCGCCTACTTTAACATGAAGAACCGTTCCTTCTTCTTGATAAGTAGCAAGTTTTTTCCATGCAAGGATATCGGTTGCCTCTTTCATAGAAAGAAGGAGATTGCCTTCTCCATCATCAAGACGAAGGACGGTAGCTGTTATTTCATCTCCTTCATGAATGGAAGCGAGAGCAGAAAAGTTTGGATCATTGCTAAGCTCTGACGCTTTAATAACACCAGCAGCATAATATTTTAAGTCAACGATAACTTCTGATTCCTTTACGTTGATTACGGTTCCTGTTACAAGATCTCCTTCCGAAATTCTACGGAAAGAGGCGTTTAATTCTTGTTCATAGTCTGCCATGGATTCTACGGTTTCCTTCATTGTTTCTTTCATTTCTTCTGACATAATATTTCTCCTTTCAAACATTTGTTTCATTATACCATAGATATAGAAATTTGAAAAATAACTTCTTAAGGGAAAAGACAGGAAAAAGGTGCTTGCGACGAAGGAAAAGCTACGATATACTGTCTAGTAACAGCGATAGGTTTTAGAAAAAGATAAGGAGAGTGTAAGAAAAAATGGCAGGATCAACGTTTGGAACATTATTTCGGATTACGACATGGGGAGAAACTCATGGAAAGGGCGTGGGAGTCGTTATTGATGGCTGTCCAGCAGGATTAGAACTTTGTGAAGAAGATATTCAAAAATATTTAGATCGTAGGAAACCAGGGCAATCAAGATATACAACTAAGAGAAACGAATCGGATCGAGTAGAGATTTTATCTGGCGTGTTTGAAGGAAAGACAACGGGAACTTCCATTTCTCTTATTGTGTTCAATCAGGATCAGCGTTCCAAAGATTATAGCAATATTATGGATAAATATCGTCCAGGACATGCAGACTATACTTATGATAGTAAATATGGATTTCGTGATTACCGAGGCGGAGGACGTTCTTCAGGACGAGAAACGATTGCTCGTGTTGCCAGTGGTGCGGTAGCATTAAAAATACTAGAACAGCTTAACATTACGGTTTTTGCTTATACAAAATCCATTGGGACAGTTGAAATCGAGACGTTTGATAAAGAGGAGAGGGATAACAATCCACTTTATATGCCAGATAGAGAAGCCTTTGAAAAAGCGGAAAAATATGTGGAACATTGTATGAGTGAGATGGATTCTTTAGGAGGAGTTGTCGAATGTGTTGTTCATGGAATGCCAGCAGGTGTTGGCGAACCAGTTTTTGATAAGCTAAGTGCTAGCCTTGCAAAAGGGATTGTTTCTATTGGAGCAGTGAAAGGATTTGAAATTGGGGATGGATTTTTAGCTACCCGCTCTTTTGGCTCTCAAAATAATGATGCTTTTATTCAAAAGGAAGATGGTACCATTGGAAAAGCAACCAATCACGCAGGCGGAATTTTAGGTGGAATGAGTGATGGAAGTGATATTATAATTCGAGCAGGATTTAAGCCAACTCCGTCGATTGCAAAGGAACAAAGGACGGTAAATGATAGAGGAGAAGAAGTGACTATGGTGATTAAAGGAAGACACGATCCGTTAATTGTTCCAAGAGCCGTTGTTGTGGTGGAGGCGATGACTGCTTGTACATTGCTCGATCAACTTCTTTTAAACATGAGTGCAAGACTCGACCGTATCAAAGATTTTTACGATAGAATTCGCTGACCCCTTGTCACTATGAGAAATTTTTGATACAATAATTAAGTTAGAGAAAATTTAAGAAATGGTGAAAAAAATGTACGAATTAATCAAAAAAGATGGAAAGGCGAAAAGAGGTCGTTTGACAACCGTTCATGGTGTCATTGAGACGCCTGTTTTTATGAATGTAGGAACTGTTGCAGCCATCAAAGGTGCGGTGAGCACAGATGATTTAAGACAGATTAAGACACAAGTAGAACTTTCAAATACGTATCATCTTCATGTTCGAACAGGAGATAAGTTAATTAAAGAATTTGGTGGCCTCCATAAGTTTATGGCATGGGACAAGCCAATTTTAACAGACTCTGGCGGATTCCAAGTTTTTTCTTTATCTGGTCTTAGAAAGATTAAAGAAGAAGGAGTCTCCTTCCAGTCACATATTGATGGACGTAAAATTTTTATGGGTCCAGAGGAAAGTATGCAGATACAGTCCAATTTAGGATCTACGATTGCAATGGCATTTGATGAATGTATTCCTTATCCTTCTACAAAGGAATATGTGCAAAAGTCTGTAGATCGTACAACGAGATGGTTAGAACGTTGTAAAACAGAAATGGCACGTTTAAATTCTTTAGAAGATACGGTCAATAAAGATCAAATGTTATTTGCCATCAATCAAGGTGGAACTTATGAAGATATTCGTATTGAACATGCGAAAACAATTGCAAAAATGGACTTAGACGGGTATGCCATTGGTGGTCTTGCTGTTGGAGAAAGCCATGATGAAATGTATCGAATTCTTGATGAAGTGGTTCCACATCTTCCAGAAGAGAAGCCAACTTACTTAATGGGTGTTGGAACACCAGCCAATATTTTAGAAGCCGTTGATCGCGGTGTTGATTTCTTTGATTGCGTATATCCAACAAGAAATGGCCGTCATGGACATGTTTATACAAATCAAGGAAAAATCAATTTATTTAATAAAAAACATGAACTAGATCCACGCCCAATCGAAGAGGGATGTCAGTGTCCAGCTTGTAAAACTTATAGCAGGGCGTATATCAGACATTTATTAAAAGCAAAGGAAATGCTTGGAATGAGACTTTGTGTACTTCACAATCTTTACTTCTATAACACAATGATGGAAGAGATTCGAGAAGCAATTGAACAAGGCAGATATAAGGAGTATAAAAAGTCTAAATTAGAGGGCTTTTTGATACATGATAAAAAAAGAAAAGGAGAATAAGCAATGCAAGGTATTGTAATGATTGTAGCTTATATCATTCTGTTTGGTGGATTGATTTACTTTATGTCTATTCGTCCACAGAAAAAACAACAAAAACAGATGGAAACATTATGGGCATCTATGGCGCCAGGAGACAGCGTTATTACAACAAGTGGTTTCTATGGTATTATTTTAGATGTTATGGATGACACAGTAATTGTAGAATTTGGTAACAATAAAAACTGTAGAATTCCAATGCAAAAACAAGCCATCGCTCAAGTTGAGAAATTAAATTCAAATTCTTCTGTAGACTTGGAGAAAAAATAAGAAAAGCAAAAAAAGAGAGGCTAGCATAGTCTCTCTTTTTTTATGCCATAGGAAATTTCACTTATTATGGTTTGGTTGTTTTGAAAAATAACTGAAAAATGAAATTTTGTTACTTGTCTATTGCAAAAAAATAAAAAAGTTAGAAAAAAGTAGTTGACAAATATAGGAAAACTGAGTATGATAAATGACAACAAGAAATATGGGAAATTTGGAAAACATATTTCTCATACAGAGAAAAACCGTTGAGAAAGAGTAGTAGACTATTTTACAATATTACAGAGAGTTGTGCATAGGTGAGAGCATAATATGGCGTGAATTGTTGAATGGACTTTTGAGGGCGTTCTTGAACAAGAGTAGGGAACGACGGAAACCACGACCGTTATCTAAGTGGCATATATGTTAGTATATGAATGAAGTGGACTTTTAAAGTCAATCTGAGTGGTACCGCGGAATGTAGATTCGTCTCAGGCATAGGAAACTATGTCTGGGACTTTTTTTATGCTATAGGAAATTTTATTTCCTATCGTTCACTTCCTTCCTCTAACAAAACGAAACAGAAACTATTATTTTGATCTATGGAGGAAAAAATTATGAGAAAATCAATCGCAACATTACTTGTAACAATAATGACAACAGCCATGCTTGTAGGGTGTGGTGGCACAAGTGGAGCCAAGGAAACAATGAGTGCATCACAAGGTGAGAAATTCTATACCGTGGGAATTGCACAATTCGCAGTTCATGGGTCTCTTGATAATTGTCGTGAAGGATTTTTAGAAGGACTTGCAGAGGAAGGAATTAAGGAAGGCGAGAACTTAACTATCTATTATGAAAATGCCAATGCAGATGGAGCGACTGGTACACAGATTATTAATAATTTTCAATCAAAAAAGACCGATCTTATTTGTGCGATTGCAACACCGATGGCACAAAGTGCTTATAGTTTAACAAAGAATACGGACATTCCAGTGATTTATACAGCAGTAACGGATCCTGTGATGGCAAAATTAGCAACTGAGGATAAAAAACCAGTAGGAGAAGTGACAGGAACAAGTGATAAACTTCCTGTGGAACAGCAATTACAAATGATTCGTCAAATGTTGCCAGAGGCGAAGAAAATCGGAATTATGTACAGTACAAGCGAAGTGAATTCGATATCAAGCATTGAAGAATATAAAAAGTTAGCGCCTGAATATGGATTTGAAATTGTAGAAAGTGGAATTTCAACAACAGCAGATATTCCACTTGCGGCAGACAATTTAGTTGGAAAAGTTGATTGTATTAGCAATTTAACAGATAATACGGTTGTTAGTTCTCTTTCTGTTATTTTAGATAAGGCAAATAAAAAAGGGATTCCAGTGTTTGGAAGTGAAATTGAACAGGTAAAAAAAGGCTGTTTGGCAGCTATGGGACTTGACTTTGTCGCTCTTGGAAAAGAGACAGGGAAGATGGCAGGAAAAGTATTAAAAGGAGAAGCAAAGGCCAGTGATATGGAGTATGAAGTGATAACAGAAGCTTCCTTTTATCAAAATACAGAAGTTGCAAAAAATTTGGGAATTACAATTCCAAAAGATTTAGCGGATCAAGCAGCAGAGACATTTGATCAGATTGAGAAATAAAAAGGGAAGTTGAGGTTTGTTTTATGGATATTATACTTGGTGTTTTAGAAGAGGGATTTATTTATGGAATATTAGCCCTTGGTGTCTATATCACATATTCGATATTGGATTTTCCAGATCTATCGGTGGATAGCACATTTCCACTTGGTTCTGTTGTAACAGCGGTTCTTATTTTAAAAGGAGTGCCAGCAATTATTACACTGCCAATTGCATTTTTAGCAGGAGCACTGGCAGGAACCGTTACAGGTCTTATTCATGTGAAATTGAAGGTACGTGATTTGTTATCTGGTATCATTATGATGACAGGATTATATTCCATTAATTTAGCCATAGCACAGGATAAAGCAAACCTTTCCATCTTTGGAGAAGAGACGATTTTTGAAAATTCATTTTTGATGAGATTTCAAGAATCAAAAATAGCACCATTTCTGATTGCTTTGATTTCATTTTTCATCGTTATTTTCGTGAAAATCTTGTTGGATGCGTATTTAAAAACTCGTTCTGGATATTTATTAAGAGCGGTTGGTGATAATGAAACAATTGTAACATCTCTTGCAAAAGATAAGGGTATGGTAAAAATTATTGGATTGGCATTAGCCAATGGATTTGTAGCATTAGCAGGTAGTGTGTATTGTCAAAAACAAGGATTTTTTGATATTACAACAGGAACAGGCTCCATTGTCATCGGGCTTGCAAGTGTCATTATTGGTACAAAAGTATTAAAGAGATTTCGCCATGTGAAAGCTACAACAGCAGTTATTTTAGGTACAATTCTTTATAAAGCCTGTGTTTCCGTTGCTATCGCCCTTGGAATGCGTTCTTCTTATTTAAAATTAATTACAGCGATTTTATTTTTAGTAATTTTACTTGCTGGAAGAGGAAAGGAAAAAAGGTGACTCTATGTTAGAATTGAATCATATTGATAAATATTATAATAAAGGGACTGTAAATGAAACTCGTTTATTTAAAGATTTTAATTTAACAATGAAAGAGAGAGACTTTGTATCCGTAATTGGAAGCAATGGATCTGGAAAGACGACAATGTTAAATATGATCTGTGGAAGCATTCCTATTGATGGTGGGGAAATTCGGATGGGGAATGTGGATATTACAAAGATGCCAGAATTTAAAAGATATAAAAAAATTGGTCGTGTTTATCAAAATCCTGCTCTTGGTACTTGTCCACATATGACTATTTTAGAAAATATGTCTTTGGCTGATAATAAAGGAAAGCCTTTTAATTTACGGTTAGGGACAAAAAAACATCGAATCGATGATTACCGAGAAAGTTTAAAGACATTAGGGCTTGGGCTAGAAGATAAGTTGGATGTGAAAGTTGGAGTATTATCAGGAGGGCAAAGGCAGGCCATGGCTCTTTTGATGTCTACAATGACTCCTATTGAATTTTTAATTTTAGATGAACATACAGCAGCTCTCGATCCAAAAACAGCAGAAATTATTATGGAATTAACGGATAAAATCGTGAAAGAAAAACAGTTGACAACGATTATGGTAACGCATAATCTACGCTATGCTTTACAATATGGAAATCGGATTCTAATGATGCATCAAGGAGAAGCTGTGCTTGATAAAAAAGGAGAGGAAAAGGAACAGATTAAAATTGATGATTTGCTAGATAAGTTTAATGAAATTAGTATCGAATACGGAAATTAAAATTGTAAAATTTATCCATTTTTTATAGAAAAAAGTAATTT
>UQVN01000003.1 GCA_900544525.1 uncultured Eubacteriales bacterium | reverse complement strand
CCACGAGGGAGCGAAATAACTCCCTCATATAAAAAATATCACAGTCCTATTCAAAAATCAATATGAAAGAGTTAATAAAAATACTTTTAAAAATATTGCTAGAAATTTTAATGATAATTGGCATTATTATCTTTTTAATCTTCTTTTTGAAAGGGGGATTCTAATTGAAACTAAAAAAAATTAGGATGGATAAAGGTTTATCTGTTCCACAACTCGAGGAGCTCTCTGGAGTTCCCCGCAGAACAATCCAGGATTTAGAAAAAAGAGATGATGGTCGTGTATCCACGATGATCAAACTGGCAGATGCTCTTGGTGTGACTTTAGATGAATTGTGTAGATAAAAAAATAGCTCCTATGACTAGGGGCTATTTTTTATTTGAGACATTCAGATACAACTTTTGTTTTTATTAAACTTTATTTTTTGATACTGAATTTACTGGGTTACATAAATTTCAATACAGCTTCTGTTCTCATTAAACAGAGATCTTTTACTAATTAATTTAAAACATCCGTCATTTCAATACAGCTTCTGTTCTCATTAAACTCCATACGGTAAGAAAATCATTGAATTTTCTAGTACATTTCAATACAGCTTCTGTTCTCATTAAACGTTCAAGCATTGCCATTTCCTTGGCGGTATCAAGTTCATTTCAATACAGCTTCTGTTCTCATTAAACCATCGTATTTAGGTCATTTTTATTTTTCATTATATCTCTCTTTTCTTCAAAATTCAACCTTTTCTTTATTTTTTACCAGCCGTTTCCTATATTTTTTTAATTTATAAAGAAACGCCATATTTACACCATTTACATTACCTTTTATAAAAAACGACTGGTACATAAAAAAATCTTAAAGTGCCTTTGTAATTAATTTTGCTAAATTCGTAGCATTTTTCTTTCCATGTCCTTTGAGGTAATCCTCTCTGTTTGTACAAAAAAATAATTCCAATAACACCGCTGTTGCCTTGCTACTATTTAAAATATAGAGCTTCTTGTCTTTCTTCGCTCCTCTATTTTTATAGACTTCTCCTAACTTCTTACAAATAGCCTCTGCGTATTCTTTCCCCTTTTGTGAATAATAGTAAACCTCTGTTCCTGTTGCACTTGGAGTTGCTGCATTAAGGTGTAATTCCATTACTAAATCATAGTTACCCTTATTTACTCTCGGAACCTTATATCCACGTTCCTCGTATTTGGTTTCGAATTTCTTTTCTGGACAGATAATAAGAGTTACATCATGCCCAGCTTTTTTTAACTGTGGAACTAAATACAATCTTGCGAAATCTTTACAATACTTATACTCTAATACTCCGCCATATTTACGGCCATCTGCACTGGTACAAGCGCCACTTTTAAGAATACTATGCCCTACGGTTACGCAAATCTTTAGTTTTTTATCCATAATACATCCTTCCTTTCCATAAAAAATATGAGGCTCTTCCCTATATAGAAAAGAGCCTCTAGATCTTATTTTATTCTGTTTTATTGCTTTGTTTAATTAGCTGGTTTACATATGTACTTACTCCTGCTACTAAAATCCCTTGTGTAAGGCTTGCAAACACCGCCATAGCAAAATCTTGCGGTGTAGAAAACTGCGATGTAGCACATACCCAAATACCGCAGATAAAGATTCCCACAATCCCAAGTGTAAGTGGGATTAATTTGTCTTTAACAAAGGCCGCCTGTTTTAACCATATGCCTAAAAAGTACAACACTGCTGCAACAATAAGTAACTCTGGTTTTACATAGTTCATTAATGTTTCCATATTAATCCTCTCTTTCTGTAATCAGTTCGTCCAATCGATGGTGTGCAGACTTTACTGACTGTTCCACTACGATCATTCGTTCAACTAAATTATTATGTTTTTTGACCTTTTCTTCTAGCTGTTCTATTCTGTAATTCGTAAGTTTGTTTGCGGTCATTATCCCTGCCAAACTCCCCATAAGAGTTCCAACTAAAGAAAATCCTGCTACTAAAATTTCTGTATTCATATATCTCCTTCTTATCCAAAAATATAAACTAAAAAAGTACCAACTATAGCAAATGCATCAGATGTTGAACTTATAGTAACTGACGTAGATGATGCTGATACAGTAATACCAAACGTGCTATAAGGGTCACGAATACAACTATATCCTAACGGAAAGCAAATTCCATTTATTACACTATCATTCATTCCGGTACTTCCCTGTAAAACTGCGAATACATATTTAGGAACTGTATTTAAACCATGTGTCACAGAGCCTGAAGCTACTCCTGCTGAAGATCTATTTACAGTTACGGTAACCACTTTATGACTTAGTTTACTATTGGCAACATTCATCCAGTTGTTTCTGTCGTTAGTCATATTTGTCAATTCTGTTACTTTAGTGTTATAGTTATTTATCCAAGTATCTACTTCTGTCTGCAATGCATACCCTTGTCCTCTTAGAGTTCCAATCGGTAATAAGATTCCACTTTCTGTAGTTCCTTTAAAGTATTTTGCTGGTGGGAACACAGATAAATCATAGTTGTTTTGTTTCGATACGCTAACAGGAGTTTCTGTTCCCCCTGCAATTGGTATGATTCCCTGTTGCTTTTTGCCCGCAGAGTAAAAAGTTTGCCCAATTAATACCTGTGCTGGTGTGGCTGTTGCATCTGTACTTATAGCACTTATTTTTTGCCCTAAAATAATAGGTTTATCCTTTTTACTAGCTTGCTGTCCCATTCCATTTATGGCACTTGCAATAGGTTCTAAGTTGGTACTTTTTCGATATTCTACTCTTCCTATAGCCATCTAAAAGCACCAACTTTCTGCATAAAATTAAGGAGGGTATTTTCTACCCCCCCCGAATTTTTCCAGTATTCATGCGGTTTTCCTCCTATTCTTCTAAATTTTTATGTATCTCTGCAAGCTCATCCTCTGTTAATTTTGGATAGCTTGTATCGATTTCTTCTAATTCTTCTCCATTCTTTAATCTGGTCTTATATGCATTTGTAAAGATTGTTAATTTCCATTCTGGCATTTTACATTCCTCCTAACATATCCGCAACTGCCATTTCGAGTGCAGTCAATCTTTCTTGAGTTTCATCTACTGGTAAATCTTCTAAGATTGGTACTGGCGGATCTTGTGTAATGTCGATACTAATAAGTCTTTTCCCTTCGGGTACTTCTATTCCCATAGTGTTATAACCTTCCACGTATGGAGTAGAAAAATAAATATTGCCATCTGTGTCGAAAAAATATAATTGTTTCATTTTGTTTTCCTTTCTATCCAAATAAATAGACTGTTGTATCACCACTAAGATTTGTAGCTGTTACTTCAACAGTATTATCGGTTACTGTAATGTAAGCATTTACTTTATAACTTGTATTCCCTCCATAATATTCGGCTTTTGTTCCAAGACTAACAAAAAAGTTTTTCATATAACTATATCCCATTGAACTTCCTGGATTTGGTATAAGAGCAAATGCATATGCAGGAGTTTTACCAAGACTGTGCGTCAATGCAGAATTTAATTGACCACTTACCACTTGACAACTTAATTTACTATTCGCAACATTCTTCCAGTTATCTCTATCTGTAGTCATAGCTGTAAGTTCAGATTGTAGTGCCATTCCAGCTCCTCGTAACTGCGCAAGAGTTATGCTTGTCTCTGGATACCCACTACTAGCATTTGTAAAATATGCACCCTGTGGGATTCTTACATACATTGGATTATTCCCTGTTACACTAATAGCTGGCGTAATAGAACCTTTTACAGTAATGGATTGATCTACATAACCTTGTCCGTTATGATATCCCTCCGGAATTGTAACTTTCCCATTGACTCCTATTCTTCCTGTCCACGCTCCTCTATTAGCCATAGAGCCTGTCTTCTTATTTCCACCTGCATAAAAGGTCTTTCCAGCCAACATTTCTGATTCTACGCCTGTGGCATCGGTACTAATAGCCTTTATTTTATTAGCAAGCACATCGGGTTTGTCCTTCTTATTGGCACTCTGCCCCATGGAGGTAATCGCTTGTGCAATAGGCTCTAAGTTTTGTCCATTTTTATAGCTAACGTTACCTTTAGCCAATCTCTCCACCTCCTTCTAAGACATAGTAAGTCGCTTGTATTGCAGCACTTGGCACAGATTCCGCATAAAAGGTTATTGTCCCTTCTCCACTTTCGTTTGTAGAGGACAAGCCGCAATCTTGTGCTATTTCTTCCGATGCTAGTGCAATTGCAACGTTTACGATAGTGTTAACTGTAATACCTTCTACTACTAAGACCAACTTCTGGGTATATGGTCCATTTACCTCCGTAATCCAGCCTGTGTTTGGAATGGTTAAGGACTTTTGGATAATATTAAAATCACCTATATTATCTAACTTAGCTTTGTCCTGTGTAGACATAAGCCCTGCTTCTTCCTGTGTAGCTTCTGGGATTTCGCTAATAATTTCAATAACAGTTTTATTCTCCACTTTATCAAGCCCTACATCTGCTTTTGTTATCCCTTTAAGCTTATCTTGCAATTCCTTTATGCATACTCCAGTTTTGTTCCAAAACCAGTTAAAATAACTTGCTGGTGGTTTATACCCAGCAATAAACCCTTGTTTCTTTAGTTCTGTAGATGGCTCAATTCCTTCATTTTGCCATTCTGGTGGCTTGTTATTAAATTCCATCTTACACCTCCTTATCCTATTGGTAAAACTGGGATTTTGTCGTCCTCTCCTAATAACAATCCAAAATAACCGCCTATCGTCTGCTCTATATTAGCAAAACCTGCTATTTCGTCATACTCATCCGAGGAATCCGCAAATTCAAAAGTTCCTTCGAAATTGTCAGCGGACAGGGTTACACAAATAGGTAGTAGCATTTCTATCATCTGAACTGCTTGTCTACTGGAAAATCCGGCATCAATCAGGACTTGTACTGGGAATTTAGATAACCTCAAAACACACGGCTGTTCTGTTTCAGTCATTACAAGATCATCCATGGATATGTCTCCCTGTTTTGCATTAAACATCTGGATAATAACTCTCATTAGAGACTTATAATCACTCTTCACAATATTTTGTCCGATTTTAGCAAAAAGCATATATCGATATTGTGTATCGTTTAAAAGTCCTCTCTTTTGTTTTATCATCTTTCCATATTCATCAAGTGTTTTTCCGTATGCTTTGTTTAAATCCCTACTTTCTTCAACATCTCTTATATCTTTTTCAATATCATCTCTTGCCATTTTTCTTAATTGCAAGAGCTTATACAATACTCCATTACTATCTTTACGATACGCGTCAGGAAGATATCTAATTTCATGTTCCATCAATAATCACCTCAATATCTTCCAATGCTAATCTAGCAATTTCATAAGGCTGTATGCTAATATTTGTCGCATTAAATAGTAGACCATCTTTCGATAATTTAAGAGAAACTGTATCTACTACACCAGCAACGCTATCGATGTATTTATACATTTTGGACAAGACAACTGTATCACCATTGGAAAGTGCATACATATATTCGCTTAAATTTTGTTTTATCTGTTCAATTCCATCCGTTTCAAAATAAGCATTTGTAACAATATGTATCTGAGCATAAATTCGTACTTCGCTTGATCGAGAAAATCTAACGATATGTTCCAATCCTCCTTCATCGAGCACTGTAACTTCTACATCTCCAACACATGGAATTCCTACAGGTTTTTTGTCAAAAATTGCTTCTGCAATCAACTGGTCCTGACTTTCTGGAGCAAGTACATAACATTTAAAACTTCGTGGTGGTAAGTCATCTACCTTTATATCTGTTTCGTTCGCAATTACATAAGCCCCAGTTACGTGTTCCACGCGCATAATACTTGCCCTTATTGCATCGTAGTTTCCAGAACCTCCTCCAGAGATAGAATCATCGAATCGGATACGCACTACTGGATCCGTTTCCACTTCTTTTCCAATCTCTACAACTCCTAAATCTTCTACCGTTTCTATTTCTGGGACCTGTTCTTGTACAGAGTCGATTGTGACAGTATTACCTATAATTCCACTCTCTTCACATACACAAATAACCTCTACTGTACCTTCATTTCCGATTACGCACTCCTCTTCGATATCGAAATTTAAGTCTCCACTTATTACAACCGTTCCTGCTTCGATTTCATATCCAACTTCTCCAGTAATTCGTATCTTTCTTCTTACATAAGTAGCCGGATTGCGGTATATACCAGCAAAAGGAAGAAGCCTATCCAAACTCTGCCCTCTTGCGCTGTGTGGAAACGCAGAATAATATACATTTTCTATATCCTCGTAAACATCTGCATCATTATAAGCCCATTCCCGTACTAGTTTCCCAAATGTAGACGTCTCTGTTAAATCGATATCCTCTCCGAAGAGCAATCTAGCTCTTTCACTATATTTTTCTAAAAGTTCTTCATAGGTAGGTCGATGGTATCCATTTTCATCAAGCATCTTATCATCCTCCCTCGTAGTTAATCTGGATATACTCATTTTCGTTATGTGCTTTAAAATTAATAGTTAAATTTCTGTCTACATAACTAGCATTAAACTCATCCATTTCAAAGGTATCATCCACTTGCATAAGAACCTGATATACTGCATCTTGAAGCATATCTTCATCCAATCTATTTTCTTTTACAAAGAGCAACTCTCTATTTATACCCTCTTCTTCGTTGAGGAACCACTCCCCTTGCATTGTAGAGAGTAAGAGTTCAACCTTCTGTGCTAGAAGAGCTTTATCTGATACCATACCAATATCGCCATTACTTAGCACTAAATCGCCATTTTTAATCATTAAATCTTTCATTTGTTTGTCCTCTAAAATAGACCCACAATAACAGCATCTGAGATGGAATGGTGTCTTGTAGGCTTATCAAATTTTCCCTCTGTTGTGTATCCTAAGTCTCTATCTGTACAAACACCAAACACAACATCTCCAACTTCCACAGGAATAACTTTGAATTGCTTATGCATCCCTCCTTGACTATCTGTAACCATTTCTTCTTTAAATTTACAGACATGTTGTAAAATCGGAACACCTAATAAAATAGGGTTTCTTTCGTAAGTTCCATCTGTCTGCCTGAACATCTGTAATGGCTGTACATCTGCTGTTCTTTCATCCACTCTTATAACTTTGGCCACGAAAGCAGTTCGAATGTTTAAAATTTCACTCTGTATAATTTGTTCAATAACTCCTAATTGGCTCATAAAAACCTCCTAATATACAGTTATTTCAGTCAACATATCGTTTGTATCATAAGTATGTTGACCGCTTCGAACTCTAAATTTTCCACTTACATTTTGGGATTTTACACTAACAATTCCGGCTGTTGTAATTCGATGCTGCATAAGCAGAGTGATCTTATAACCTTTGACTGTTTGTTTGACACTGTCAAAACTCAATTCTTCTTCGTAATCTTCAATATCAATTAGACCTGTAGATTCTGACAATGTAAACTTCGTATTATCCCCTTCTTTTAAAGAACGACAATATAACTTACCTTTATTGATATAAACCGATACACCGCATACAATCGCGTAATTCTTTATATTTTCCATCAAATTACCTTCAACTGTGACAGCGTCTTTGTAAATCTTATCTTTTTTTATGCTGAAAACAGCAACAGGCATACCGACTTTATTAATAAGTGTTTTTAAGATATAACTCGCCTTTGTTCCTTTCTTGAAAGAAATTTTCTTTATCTTGTGTTCTTTTCTGTCCTCACTATCTAGTGCACAAATAGTGGTTATTTTGTCAACGCCTTCTCTCTTTGTTTTACGACTAGATATATAGCCACTAAAGATAATTCCAGTGTCGCCTTCATATCCTGCTGTAATCGTTATCTTATTGCCCTTTTTAATTTTTGCAATTGTAGCTTGTGATAAGTTATAAATTTCTATCTCTGCCTCGTTTGCCTCTGGATCATCATCAAATGGTACTGTAAATGTAAAATCCAACTCCGAGTTTTTTATTGTTACATCTCCGGTTTTTATTGTTGCAACATGCCCAAATAATCCGTCAAATTTTTGCTCTAACTTTAATTTTGTGTTTTTTGCTGTTTTAACAACATGAGAATATCGTTTTTTCTTTAACTTTGGAGCTTCTTTATATGTAGAATACCGTTTTTTTTTCGCCATATCTAATCATCCCCGTTTTCTATTGTTAAAAATACAGTTTCATTAAAATTATTGTAGGTAACTTCATTCTCTATTCCAGCTTCATCTAAAGGAACTATCTGTAATGCCGGAAAATCCTCTTGAAAAATATCTTGAAACAAAGGAACTCCATATATAATAGGTTCATAACAAAGCGTTTCTTCATTTTTTATCAATTCTACAGAAAATAAATCCGCTCGTTGATTATAAAAAATACCAATCTCAAACTCTTCATCAGCTAATAGAATATCGAACGTATATGGAATTTGATCTTTTTCAATTTCTATTCTGTCTCTCATACTTCTCACTTTCTGTATCCAACTAGAATTTTTGCGCCTGTTTTAAGTGTTTTCCAGTCTCCTTTTTTACCTAAAACTTTTGTATTATTATTGTTTTTTATAATAAAAGAGAGTGTGCATCCAAGCGATTTATATTTCTTTGCGATCGTGGATGCATTCTCTCCTTTTTTTACAATATGATAAACTGCACCTTTTGTATTTTGTTTTACTTGCTTTGTGCCGTTTTTTGTTTTGCTATTCGTTTTAGATTTTGTTTTTTTCTTGTAATTATTTTGTGCTATCCGTATTTCTCGGATTTTTATATCAACAGAATATCCACCCATAATTTTATAAGTATTATCGGTATTAATGCTCTCGATAATCATTGTGCGAGTAAACTTATTTACTCCACTATATTTCACAGGTCTACCTTTGTTCATGCAAGACACTAGATAATCTAGTGTCTTTTTTGCATTTTCACCAACAATCGCACCTTTTAAAGATAGTGTAATGGGAGAACGCTTGACATTATCCGTAAGCTGTACTCCTTTTTCTACTGGATGATCGCTTGTTTCAATACTTCTATCCACGCTCTCAGTTTCCACCCAGATATATTTATTGTTTAATAATGCCATATGTACCTCCTAAAGTGCTGTAACTGGATTTTTTTTACGTCCTATGCTTTCATAAGATTCCTGTAATGTCTCTTTTACAATTCTCTTAATTTTGTAAAGCGATGCCTTATCCGGACTACCTTGCACTTGTATCGTGTAATTAGGCTGGTAATAGGTTGTATTGCTGTTTTGAGTTCGTGTAGTTGTGGAATAATTATTTGCTACTGGTTCAGCTCCTTCCACGGTCGCATTTACCATGTCGTTAGCAGATTTATAAACATCTGGAGTAGATTGTTGAATCCCTTTAACCATTCCGGCTCCAACCATGTTACCGCTCCATACCATTTTTCTAGATGGGCTATGAATATCTAATTCAGTATTAATCGTTGTAGAAATCTCTCTAGCTATACTTTGTGCTGTGGACATTATCACACCGCGTTTGGCATTGATACCGTTTAGTAAACCGTCCATAATATTTACACCAGAGCTATATAAATTCAAACTAGAGAAACTATTTTTAATTCCAGATGCTGTTGTTTTAGTTAAAAACAAAATTTTGGTCATACCGATTGTAAATGATGATGTTAATTGAGTCGTGCTAGTTTTTGCGGACTTAGATGCTAAACTGAAGTTTTGTGCAAGTATAGTTGAAAATTGTTTGCCTGCACTATTTGCCACTTTAACTAAACCTTTTAGACTGTTTGTAACATTATTAATACTTTTAGTATCTGCATTGACTTTAAGATTTACTTCTGTATTTCCAGCTGTTTGCAATTGATTTGATAAAGTATTTACAGCTCCAACTGCATTCGCCGAACTACTTTGTACACCTGTTGCAAAATTGTTTACCATCTGTGTACCTAGTTGTGTTGAATTAGCTGTACTTGTTTGTAAACCTAATGTGGTAGCATTCGCTAAATTTTGTCCGGAACTTTGCGCTAGATAACTACTAGAATCAATTCCGGATGTAAAACTATTTGCAAGTGTTTGTCCAGAACTCTGTACTTGTGTTGTGCTTTCTGTGATTCCGGATACTACGCCGTCTGTGGCATCTTTTCCAGCTTCTTTTCCGCCAAAAATAAGATTTTTAGCTCCATTTAAGAGACCTTTTCCGACACCTTTGATTAAGTCTTTTCCAACCTGTATCCAATCCGTACTCATTAATCCTTTTATGATTGCTACTACAACTTGAGGAATAACTGCGATTAGATGTACGATCCCTTTTAAAATTCCACCGGCAAGAGCAATAATGATTTCTATACCACCTTGGATAATCTGTGGCAAACTTTGTATAAGCGTTACAACTATCTGTGGTATTAGTCCAACTATTGTATTGATTATCTGTGGAATTGCCTGTGTAATACCATTTATTAAAGATAGTATAATCTGTATACCAACCGGAATTAATTGTGGTATCACACCTAACAATCCTTGTACAAGATTTTGTAACAATAATAAAGCTGTAGAAATAAGTTGCGGTGCCTGACTAAGTAAGCCTTGTACAAGTGTTGCAATAGCCATAACTGCTTGTTGTGTGAGTCTCGGAATTTCATTCGCAATCCCCTGTGCCAAAGCAATTACAAGCTGTATGCCACCCATAATTACTTTAGGTATAGCTGTGGTCCAGTATTCCATCAATGAGTTAATTATTTGCACACCCACACTTGCCAAACTATCCGTATTTGCCAATACAGTATCTATCAACGAATAGATAAGTTGTATCGCGCCATTGACGATGACTGGCAACACACTAGGTAGCATACTAGCGATAGAAGTTGCTAAATTCCCGAGAATCGGAACAACAAAATCTATAATTTTAGGAAGTCCAGTAGAAATTGTCTTTGTTGCTTCATCGAGCATTTGAGAGATAATCTCTGCTATTTTTAATTCATCTCCTGATTGGAAACCATCATCAAATATGCCAGCGATCTCATCTGCAAATTTTTGTAATTTGTTAGCCCCTGTGTTCAAGAGAGGTAATAACTGGTTGCCAATAGGTAAAAGCATACCATTTTTTATAGTTCGACCTATACCTTGCATGGCACTTCCAAGATCATCATACTTAATCTCATTCAGTTGTTTCAGAGCATCAGTTCCACCTTGTATTTGTCCTGTCATCTTGGACATTGCAAGAATTCCTTTCGCTCCAACATCTTCCCACATTGTACCGAAGAGATTGACCCCAGCTAAATTTTGTTTAACTGGATCATCCATTTTCGCAAGTGCAGATGTCACTTCTTGGAAGGCTTTTTTTCCACTCTCGCCACCTTTAGCGAAATCTTTTGTAAGCTGTTTAGCATCTAATCCTAACATCTTATAGGCTTCTAAAGTAGTATTGGATTCGTCTTTTGCCCGGATGCCAAACTCTTTTACAGCATCACCTAACTTATCGACGTCAAATACACCCTCTGCCGCACCATTAGCGAACATATTCATCATCTCGGTTGCATCGAATCCGAGTTGCTTAAAATGCACAGCATATTCGTTCATAGAATCAAGTAAGTTGTCATTTTGGTTAAGACCGTATTGTGCACCTTGTGCCATAAGACTATATGCCTCATCCGCACTTATTCCGAACTGCTTCATCATCATTTGTGCCGTTCTGGTACTTTCAGTAACTTCAAACTCAAATGTATCTCTCATCAAAAGAGCGTTACTCGTTATATTTTCAAGTCCTTTTCCAGTTTCACCTGTCATGTTAGCCACAGTCGCTAAACTGTTAGCTATATCTGAGTAATCTTCTCCTTTATTATCTCTGTAAATGTTAGAAATGATAGAAGAAAATTCTTGTCCGTAATCAGCCTTGTTGTATCCTGTTTGAGCAAGCACAGAGTTTAAAGACTGCTTAAAGTCTGTCGCCTCTTTTGCTACAGTTCCAAACATTCCTGCGGCCGTGACAGCTACCCCTGTACTTGCAACAACAAGTCCTTTTGTCATCACTTTTCCAACACTTAAAGATAATTTAGCGGTTTCTTTTGTTATCTTTCCAACACCACTTAGCGTCTTTTTAAAACCTATAGCTCCAAGTTTAAGCATTACGGAGGTCAAATTCTTCGATGAACCTATAGTTTCTTTTAACTTATTTGTAAGTTGTTCAACTTTTGTTTTTGCAAGTTCCTTTATATTATCTTTAAATCCACTTATTTTAGATTTACCCAATGCCATAGCGTTCTGGACTAAACCTCTAAATCCATTAGGTCGTATCGACTCTACCGATTCAGAAACACCATTAACTTCACTAGCAGTATCAGACAAATTTTCTGCTAAATCTCTTACTTCTCTCGATACATCTGTAAGATTCTCAGCTTGTATATCACCGATTGCCTCTCTTACTTCTCTTGTTTCACTAGTTAAATCTGAGAATTCTGACTGTACACTATTTACGGCATTTGATAAATCTCTAAACTCACTCTCTCCGCTTGATATTACTGCACTTATCGTATTTTCAAACCGATTAATATCTGACATGATATCTGAAAATGGATTGTTTTCAACATCAAATTGTATTTGCACTAATTCTTCTCTTATTGCATTTCCAGCCAATCATCTGCCCCCTTTCGATCTAAAAAGCAGACAAGTTCCCTTGCCTGCTCATCCTTTATTTTTGGAGTTGATTTTTTCAATATAGATATCCAGTGCCGAATTAGCCACAGAAATTTCAAGAGGAGTCATTTGATTAAATACCGTATTGTAATCCATTCCACCATCAAATACTAAGCGCCACAAAGAATAATTACTTTCCGCTCTTTGCCGTATCTGGCTTTTCGTCAGCTTGGTTTCGAAATTTTCCGTTCATGACCTCTTGCCCGAACTTTAATACATCCTTAAATTCATCTACTGTATCGAAATCATCTGCTGTAAGTCCTACAGGCTCAACAATTACATTCTCAAAGACGAATTTTGCCAACTTCTCTGTAGAAGTTGTACTTGTACCATCAATATATGTTTCATCTGTGCAGCGTAAAGCTGTGGAAATCCCATTAAATTGTGCTACATAATCTTTACCATTGATTGTTTTTCTTACTGAATAAAATTTCATCTTTAAATCTCCTTTTTACTGTACTGTATAATCAAAAGCTCTAATTTTAATTTCTAAATCTTCGGCACTCTTTCCTTGCTTAAATGCTGGCATAGAAATGATACGACATTTACTACCACCCATTCTTGTTCCTAATGACTTGTTAACTGCCCAAAACGGAAACTCTTTGTTCGAAGTTGCTAATTGCATTAACATTTTTCGTTGTGGACAAGTTTGCTGTACTGTTAATGTGATGGTACCTTTCGTATCATTTATCTCATTTACCACAATATCTCCTTGAGCACCTGTGGAATCCTCGAAGAAATCCTCGTCTTTTTCTCCTTCGACCATACTTTCTCCAAGTCCTGTAATATATGTCCCATTTACAGTAATAACGCAGTCTTTAGCATTATATCTAGTTACATTCATTTCTTACCCTCCTATACTGTTAAAACTCCATTTACCGTTACATTATGTACAGCACCAAGAATTTCGAAACTAAATCTTCCGTCTTTGTATACCCTGTCCGTCCTATCCTGCTCAGAAACCTCTGAACGCTGTGGGAAATTTGTTGAATATGTATAATTTCCGTCATCATCACTGGATATAATTCCCATTCCACCAGCTTCTAATAGAACATTTATCACTTCATTTTCCATCATAGCAATACCTGCGTTTGAATATGGAATTTTAGGATTGTCATTAAACAACTTTTGTTCTTTGTATTGAATTCTGCTAATAATGTAATCCTTAGAATCTATAATATCTGTATACTGTCCGCTTACAGATTTCCCTTCCGATGGAACTACATCTCCAGCTTTTTTTAAAATTGCGTTTCCATGCGCCTTATGAATCAATTCTAATTGTGTTGATTCCATTTCTTCTGGTTCAACACCTTGTAAAACCATGTTTTTATAAGTAAATGATCCAGCATTTAATCCAGCTGTTGCTCCAACAAGTGCTGCTTCTGGAAATTCTGTTGTACCACTATATACAAAAGCATAAGTTCTGTCTAACCCTGTTAGTCCAGATAATTCTCCTGTACTTGCTACAGTTGTAAAAAGCATTCTATCTGTTGTTTCGATATAATCTGCAATCTCTTTTAAAGTGCTTTCTCCTTCTGCTGAAAGAGATACAACTATCAACTGTCTCCATGCTTGATTCATAAGAGTGCTTAATGCTGTAACCGCTGTCTCTGTACTAGCACACACCGCGATTTTATTCGGCGCATCATCTTGCATAAATAAAAGTTTAGCCGCTTTATAAACCTTGGTTTCTTCGGTGAACCCTGCTGTTTTAACGTCTTCTAACTTGGTACATTCTTTATAAGGTACAGCTTTAGATTCTTTTCCGGCAAAAATTAGAGGCGTTCCGAATCCGCTGTTATCCGTAACCACGGTCTGTTGTGTAATATTCACCTCAACGTCATAATTCTTTGTCATGCGTTACCTCCTGTATTTCAAATTTCTCTATTATTTCTGTTATTGGCTTCTCCAATTTATTCAATAAGTTAAAGGTGGTATCGAATCCTTTTCGGTACTCGTACCCATATGTTAAAATACTATCTCGATTCGTTATTCCTGTTAGAGAACTAGGAATAATCCCACTCTCCGATAGTTCTAAAATCCCTATATTTTCTAAATAATCCCTTGCTTTATAGATAATCTCTAATGCTTCTAAATCGTTATCACTTTGCGCTGTTATGCTCCAAATCTGCTCCACCTCTTTGTAGTGCATGTCTCCATCTACGCAATAGGTTCCAGGATTTCCGGCAGAAGGCGTGGTAATTGTACACGAAATAAAAGGATATGGTGGCATTGTAGCATTTGTATTCGCAAACACTACCTCACAACCACAATATCCTTTTAATCCATTTATTATTAGCTTATTCACTTGCTTTTGATCTATCATGTACACTCACTCTTTTTAGCCCATATACATAGACATCTGCATAATCGCCATAATCTGCCTCTGTATCGACTTTATATGTCTTTCCACTGTGCTCTACATAAAGGTTCTTTTCAAATTCCAGCTTTTCGCTGGAATAAAGCTCTCTATCTTCATTTGTTAGAGAACCTCCGCTTTGGTAAATGCGGCTTTCCTTATATGGCACAATAGCACCTTCCATCTCTCTTCTAGTAGCAGTTGCTTCTTGGTAATAACCATCTACGAACCCACCATTCTCTCCTGGAATAATTAGCGTATAAGGAACACTGTATTTCTCGATAAGGTCTGTAAAATCAAACATCATGTCACTCGATAGGTAATTGCTCCAATCATGTCTCCAGTGTCAACCAGCGGATTAGAACTACCTTTCCTTTCTATCGTAAATTCGTGATTTGGAGGAATTTTTAGTTCTACAGCATAATCTTTAATCTTACTAGATAATAACAGTCCAATCGTTTTTAAAAAATCATCGGAATCCATCTTATCTTCTAAAACAAGACCTATTATTTGATCAATCATTTTCTCGACTTCATCAATATTTTGATCATATCCATTTCGAATAAAAGCTCTTTCAGGGATTTTTATGTATTGAGTAGATTCTTTTAAGTGTAAACCTTGTGTATGCAAATAAGCACGCATTTTAGGTGTCACCTTGATATTACAGCCATATTCATGAATGCCTGCAAGCCAAGCCTCTTCTCCACCAAAAATGCCAACTTCCACAGTCTTTCCTTTTAGCTTTTCTGTTGCCTTTTGCATACTCTTTAGCTTATCTGTCTTAATTGTTACTTTAACTCCCACATGCTCACCTCCAGCGCTTTTTGCAAGGGTGGTATTTTACATTCGGTTTTAGGTATTTCCTAAGTAATTGCTTTGCATTGTTAAGCATAAGAGTTTCTGTACTTTTTCCACTATAAGACTTGGACATTCCTGCAATGCTCTCACTTGTTACATCCTCGTTCTTAGATAGAATCTCCGTACATTTCACAAGAAAAAGCTTTGCACTCGCTGGAAGAGCTTGCACAGATTCGATACTATCTTTATCAAATTCTATTGTTGTATGCTCTTCTATCCATTCCAATGCACTATTTATGTAAAGCAATGTCTTAGAATTTGCTTTAATCGGTAACTCTAACTGTTGCAATTCTTCCAATGTCATTCAATCAGCCTCCTACTCCTGGAGCAGAAGTATTCGCTTCGATCTTATGTTTCAATGCTACAATAGGTACATTCTTATGATGTTTCTTTAAGCTCCAGTTAGCTGCTTTTTCTAAATCTTCATTAGAAGCATATTTTTTATTATCTTTTAGGGCTGCATCCGCTTTCCAAGAACATCCTCGAGGATGTATAATTAAAGCTCTTCTATTAATTAAAATATTTTCTGCTTTACGTTTATTTCTATCTGTTTCAAGACCAACTAAATGTTGTGGCATCCCATCATCACGAGCAAACGCGCCTTTTCCTAAAAAGTAAGTGGTATATGTCTTAGTGCTGCTATCATAAGGCATACCATCATCCACTACTACCTCATATCCAAGATAATAATCAATCTTAATCTGTAAAGTAGCATCATATTCTGTTTCGATATTCTGTTGCTTTTGTAACTGTGTATAAGTAGCACTGTGCATAAATACCATACCCAATTTATCATAAGCATCGCCCATCAACTGTTTTGCATCTAATGTATTATCTACATCAATAATACAATCTGTTCCACTCGCAGCACTAACATCAAGGATGTGGCTTTTTAATGCTCCATTTGTAGCTGTGATTCCTTTAAGAACAGATAACATAACTGCCTGTTCTCTTGTATTCCACCAGTCAGAAGCTAATTCTGCAATTGCAGAAAGTGGGTCTGTTCCACCAAACACTCTTGAAAGATCGGTATCTCCCCATGCTTTTTGACGGATAAGCAAAGTTGCTACTTCATTGTCAGTTGCAATGTTGTCAACCTCAATCTCTTCTTCTCCAAACACTTCATCCTCTCCGGTCAGTGGTTTATAAAATGGAAGTGTAATAATATTTCCACCTTTAGGAGTTCCTGTGATAATCTGAGAAACTTGTGGATCAGATGTTACAATTCCACTCCGTACTAATCTTGATTTCTCTGTTGTTCTTTCTAAAATGTAATCTGCAAACTTACTAGGTACTACCTGTAAATCTGCAATTGTTGTAATTGCCATGTATGTTCATCTCCTTTTAAATTGCACTAGCTTTTAAAGATTTAGCTAGTTCTGGGTTTTTAAGTTCAATTTCCATTTGCTTTGTAAGATTAAATGTCGCCTTGCTCCAAGGGTTATCTCCACCAGCACCTGCATTGCCTTTACTTGGATTTCTTCCATTTTCTCCAAAGACTTTATCAACTTCAGCTTTTACACGTTTGTCAATTGCTGTTTTTAAAGATTTCACTCGGCTATCAATTGCCACCTCATCTTCTCCCATAACAAAGTCAACTAAAGAAAGAGCATCTTCTCCACCATCATCGAGTCCTATTTTTCTAAGAGCTTTCATCGCATACATACGGTTTTCATTCTCTTTTATAGTCCTCTCACGTTCTTGGAGTTCTTCCTCTTTCTCTTTCATTTCCGCAGCTTTTAATTCTTCAGCAGTAAGGTTTTTCTTACGTTCCTCTTTTAGCTTGTCTCTTAATGTCTTATTCTCGTTTCCGAGCTTATTTGTTGCTCTGTCTACAGCAGACTGGATCATCTTATCCATCCATTCTTTGAACTCATCCTCATCGTCTGGAATTTTTCTCTTTTTATTTTTGTCCTTATCTTCTGGATCGCTTCCTGGTTCAGGAGGTTCGTTACTTCCGCTATCATCAATATGCTTTGCCATTTCATCGTACTCTTCTTGGGTAATTAACCCTTTTGCGAGTAAGTCTTTTAATTTCTTTAAATTCATTCTTGTTCTCCTTTCGAGTTGCTATTTACTGCCCCACATTCCAAGAGTTGCACTAAATAACCCCACAAAATCCAACCAGTTACTTAGTTTTACGCCATTTCGGGCAAGAAAAAAGAGATACTATAAGTACCTCCTATAAACATTCACTCTCTTGGAATGCTTTCATCATCTTCGGGAACTGTAGAGCGATCCAATCAACCATTTCTTCATTATCCGCCCAACTCTGTGTTTGTAATCCACTTTCTGTTAAAAAAGCATGTACTAATTCATGACGAAGAACATCATTCTTATATTTCTCCAAATCTTCAATGGAATCTTCTTCTCTCTCAAACTCACACACAACAATCTTTCTAACCGAATGATCACAATACCCATCTCTTGTTTTTAATAAAGAATCTTCATCCAGTTTCTTAAACTCTACTGTATATTCACTACCTAATACATTAACTTTCATCTTTTCCTCCTTTTTCTCTAATACCATATGAAAGATAACAGCGACAATTTATATCCTCTCCAGCAACTCCACTTTGTCCTGGTGCTTTTGTCTTTGCACCACTTGGAAGAATAAAAAACTCATCTACTGGAATAGTTACCCCTTCCATTTTCTTATGGTTGTACTTCTTATTCTTCCCTTTAGCTTTTGCTGGTCGCACTCGCTCGTCTTTCATGGTTCTCCAAGTTTTTACCATCTCAATCTTGCTATCTTCCATAACTTTATTAACTTCTTCGGCAGCATCATGATTTCCAGCTTCTCTGACTCTATGTGTTTCTGTTCTAACGATTCGAATAGACTTCTTGTAATCACCATCTAAGGTAGTTTTCATACGTTTGGCCATTGTACTAAATCTATCTCCATTCATTAATCCAATGTTCAGCTCTTTTTTTATGTCATAGATGATTTCTTTACGCTTCTTTTCCAATGTATCATTTAAAGTGAGTCCTGAAATTGGATTTTCCATGGCTCGTTTTAAAACCTCTGGAGTACAGTTCGCTAAGCCTGTAAGCTCTGTAATACCTTCTGTCGCTTTTTGTACACAGCTAATCATGCCGTTATAGATTGTCTCATATGCTTGTTCTACTGTACTCTTCATCAGCCTCTTGGTCTCTGTACTAATACTGCTCACACGTTGCTCCGCCTCTTCTAAGAAACGTGCATACTCTCCATGTTGTTGTAATATAGCAATATTTAACTTATCCTCTTCGGCATACTGTGAATAAACGTCCGACAAAAAGTAACGTAAATCTTTTAGTAGCCTTTGATATACTGTTCGGATTTTCTTTTCATAGCCTTTTTCTCGGTGTTCTTCTATTCTGCGTACTTGGATAAGCAATTTCTCCAAGTCTGTTAGATCATTCATTTATCTCACCTTCTTGCTCTTGAACGTCCATCTCTTCCCCTGTTCCGGTCTCCTCGATGTCTTCCTCATCTTCTAAGGCCGGAATTCCATCTTGTTCCTCTTCGATTAAGCGCATTACATAATCGATATCATTAACAAAAGAAAGCGCTTTGAAAGCTATTTGCTTAGGAAGTCCTGCGGCTATTAATGCTTGTACTGCCTGTGCATCTCCCACAAAATCTGTCGGGAAGTTTCGATTGTACTGAACAGAACACTGTAAAGGATCGAAGGGAACTTTACGCTTACTAACTGCACTAGCAATTAACTTAAACATATAAGTAGCAGCTCCAAGTTGTTTCGCCTCGAATGCTCCAGCTTTTGTCTCTAGTCCTGTCATTTTAATTTTTAGGGCAATTCCAGATGCAGCATTAAACTCTGGATCGTTTAGGTTAGGAGTCTTAGAAAAACGGTAGATATTGTCCTCTGCCCTGTCAAGATGGTTTTGTACAAAAGATCCATCGATGTTCTTTGTTAAGTAAGTTACATTGTAGGCTTGGTTTGGATCATCCGGCTCAACTTCAATAACACCACTTCTTGTAAAATCCCCACTATCTTCGGATAAACGACAGTTATTAAACACCATATAGGCATTTGCAAAACTCTCAATATCATTACTGTTGTCAGAATAAGCCCCATCATAGTCATCTATAATAGAGAGGACCTTTTCTGCATCTCCCATAAGCTCCAAATTATTCGGAACTCCTTGGAGAGGACAATAGTCAAATAGGTGTAATTCTCTTCTAGTAAAACGAAAAGCATTAAGCTGTCCTTCATAGTAATAGATATTTTTAGAGTCATAGAATTCTACTTTATAGGATATAGAATCATTCAAGTCTAAATACTTATAATATCTAATAGCAAATTCCGGCTCCATCATCTCTGTAGAATATAAGATAATCGTTTCATATGGAGGAACAACCATAACTCTTATATCTCCATTCCCATCTATATAGAATAATCGTCCAGCATATCCGCAAATACTCGCAAACTTTGTTGTTTCCATGTCGATATTAAACATATTATTACGTTTAACAAAGTCTGAAAGACATTTCTGTGCCTCTTCTACGGCTGTTTCTCCGCCTGTTTCTTCAGCAGACTGATAATCTGTACCATATGTATAATTGGCAGGCTTTCCAGCGAAATATCCCACTTTCACATCCACAATCTCGCTAAAGAAATCGTTATTAATTTGATTATTTATCTCATCATTATTACCTTCATCTTTAAAACGAGGAATACGTTGGAAGATCGGAACATTATTCTCCTCTATTTTGTACCTACCATAAAGCTGACGCATATGATCCGCATTGCGAATATGCCTACTAATAATACGATTAAGTAACGATAAATCGGGACCTTGGTCTGTTATGCTTCCTGTCTCCTTTAACTTTGCTAGTTCGGCAGAATAGTCCGGATAATCACAAGATATATCACGCATTTTTCTTCACCTTCTTTCTTTGCATTTGCCTTACAAATTGTTTATCAAAAAAGAGCCTACCGTCTTTTAAAACAGTAAGCCCACATTTCTTACAAACTTTTATATCATTTACTTTTATCATCTCATGCCTACACATTATATTCTCCTTATAATTCCAGAGCCTTTTAGATCCTGTACCTCATAATCATCTAATGCATACCAAATAGCACTAAGTGTATGCGGATCTCGATTGAACTCATCTTCTATCGTATTACCGTCTTTATCTACTTGGAATGTAAGGTCTTTGAGCTCGTCTATTGTGTTTACACAATTGTCTAAACACACAATTTTCTTAAAACGCTTTACTTTTTTGGTGTATGCTGCACGAGAGCCTTGGAACTTACGGCAAGCTCGCATATGAAAGCCTTGTTTTTGGAAATATCGGATTGTCTTAGGCTCTGCACAGTCCGCCTTTATAGTTTCCTGCGTCTGTTTAAACTCTTTAATATCCTCTTCAATTTCTGTATCATCTTTGTTTCGAGAATAATATTCCCAATAGATATACAGAATTTTCTCTTCTCTATCTACGATTAAACGTAACAAAGCATTGTAGGATTCCACAAAACCAAAGTCCATGCCTGCTCTTTTTAACGGATTTCGTATCTTACGTATAAGTTCCATTCCTTTATCATAAGACACGACCTCGAACTGTGGAAATACAAGTTTACCATTTACTCCAAAACGTCCTTTACGAGCAACTCTATACAAGTCTGGATCATGCTGTTGTAGCTCATCTAACTGTTCCACATAAGAAATAGGCACAAAAAAATTATCATCCACTGTGCTGTGATGATAATAAACATTGTCCTTTATAATGATACGTTTCTGATAAAGCTCCTCGTCATCAAGGCGGAAAAATTTCTCTCTAACATCTTGAAAGAAATACTTGTAGCACCAGTTGCTTTTGCTTACAGGATTAGTAGAAAGAATAATATGATTGCTTAGAGTTGGATGTCTTAAACGTCCTAAAATCTCCTTAAAACCTGCATATTTTACCTCTGAACATTCTTCTATCCAAACAATAGACACACCATTTAAGGATTTCAATTTCGCAGGTTTATCCATTCCTTTGAAGATGATAACACTACCATTTGCAAAACGTACACGCATAGGACTTGATGTAAATTCTAAATAATCTGATACACCCATCGCCTCGGCTACTTCCATGAGAAGATCATAACAGGAGTCTCTAATTGTGTCATATACCTCTCTTACAACAAGAGCCTTACGTTTTTCCACCAATAGCTTTTTGATTAGCTTAACAGCGACATGGTAACTCTTAGAACTACCATAACCACCAACTAGGAAATACATCTTATAATCCCAATTTTCGATGAAGTCCATAAAATGATCATTTATTGCGAATTCTATTTGCTTTATATCATCCATGTTTATCACTCGCCTTTACAAACTCAATTCTAATAGGTTTATCATCATTCTTGGTTAATTTTCCTTTTAGCACTTCAACTCGTGCTTTCTGTTCCTCTGTGGCAAGCTCCCAGTTCTTATGTAGCAGTTCATCATATTGCTTTATCAAGGACCTGAGTTCTGCCTGAGCTCTTGCCTGAGCCTTTAAGAAATTAGCTTGTTTATCCCATGCCTGTTGTACTTCCCATCTAGTTTCCTCGGAACTTTCTCCAAACTTTTCTCCGATTTTCTCTATTGTCTTATCCTCTACATCTTTGACATACATAATCTGTTGCGCACGAATAATCGCTGCATACGCAAGCTGTATATTTTCCCAGAGAATATCCAACGGATTTTTCTCATCAATTGCCTGGATAATAGAAAAGGTTTCTTCTGGCAAATACCTAGAAAAAAAACCATACTTTTCAGCATTCCTATTTTGTTCTGGAGCAGAACCACCTTTGTTACCTAGAGCATTCTTATTACCTTCTGGTGCTCCACCATTATTTCCTAAAGCATTTTTATTACCGGGCTGACCGCCTTTACCTTTTGCAACGTTGCATTTCTTTTTCTGCAACGTTGCGTTTGAATCATTATCCCATTTGTATCGATTTTTCCAACTCCGGATGGTCCCTTCTGGAACTCCAAGTTTTCCCGATATATCAATCAGTTTCAAGCCTTGTTTATATAATCGCTCAGCCTCTAAGGCTTTCTCATTTGGTGCCCTAGCCAAGCCCTATCACCTCTCATTCGTGTTGTGTTTGTTTTGTAAATTCCCTCTGATGGGATCGAACCATCGACACAACGCAATGCACGTCTGCTCTACCACTGAGCTAAGAGGGAAACTATCTATAATTAAACAAGGAGGATTCGTCTGTCTTGCGAAAATCCATTAAAAACAAGACAGAATGGATCCTTTGGGACTCGAACCCAAGACCGTCCGGTTATGAGCCGGATGCTCTAACCTACTGAGCTAAGGATCCAAAAAAAGAACCACGTAAGTACATGGCTCTTTCTTTCACATTTATTCTCTATATTCTTCTAAAAAGAATTCCAAAAAACTTCTTCCATAAGAAGTAAGTTTATAACTATCACTTCCCCAGACTTTCTTTACATTCAATTTTGGATTCTTCTTTCCTTTTTCCATGTCTTGCAAATACTGTACAATATTCTTCAAATTATCATCCATTTTTTGAGAATTCTCACTATCAAATAGACCCATCCTATACAATTTTTCTGATATCATACGTCGTTGACCAGGAAGTAATGAATCCAAAATTTTATTATTTTCTTCATTATGAATATATTCATATGTATGGCTCTTCAATACAGCTATATCAATTATATTGAGTTCTTCTAATGTGTCATAATACATCAAAACTACATCTTCTTTTAGCTCTTCAAAATCTGCTAAATGAATATATCCATCTACAATATATTTTATCTTCTCCTTTTGTTTTACATCAAGCACATAATCTGTTACCACACCAAAATAATGTTTGGTTATCAAGTCTAACTTATCTAAATCCAACTTATTTAGTTTCTCATTAAACTCGTCTTGTCTTTCTACGATTTTTGAAATAAAAATTTCAAGATTTTTCTCTGTTCTTTGTTGTTTATATGCTAAAATCAAATTACCAGCCCCCGGTACTAAAGTTCCAGCTAAACCATCTAATGCTATGCCTGACACCATATCCATTACTGGTCCTATTGCTGGTTGTACAATCTGTTGCATTGTTTCTTTAAAATTACTCATTTAGTTTCCTCCAAATACATTTTTATTTTATTATAGCTTATATTTTACTACAAAAAAAGACACCCCTTTGGATGTCTTTCAAAAAAATATATCTGGGAGAAAAATGTGATTTTGATATCTCATATCTATCACTGTACCCATTATAGCACACTTGACATGCAAAATCGTATCAATTTTTTTCTAATCAATTTCTCCGAGTTTCCTTGCTATGTAAAACATAAATCTCCCAACTGCTCGTTTCATGCTTACTTCACTCATGGCCACATTTCGAATTTTCAGATATGGAATAACTTTTCCAGTTTCATTCCAGTACCTTATTCTAATCACTTTCTGCTGTTCCTCATCAAGCCTTGCAAGCGCAGCTTCCACAATCTTATTTTCCTTATCAATCCGCAACATTCGATTACTACTCAACTGAACAATCGCATTCTCTACTCGATTACTAGGAAAATTAGAACGAGGTTGTCCATCATTATAAGGAGTCGCTTCCAGAAGCTGTGCTTTCATTTCTTCATACTCCTTCTTTTGCTCTGGATAGCGCATTACCACCGTTTCCACAATTCGCCAACTGTCCTTTGGTATTTTAGTATAACTCTTCAATGTCTATTCCTCCTGCTATCTATATTCTCTTCCTGTTTTCCTGTCTCGTATTTTTATAGTACCAATCAACTCAAATCCTTTTAATTCTATAAAATGTTTGCAAAGACTTACTGTATCTTTTGCTTTTTGAGACATCAACTTCTCTTCCTTTGTAACTTTCTCAATCGCCTTCCCCGCCGTTGTATCTTTACAACCACTGGCATTATAAAATGTTTTGTTCATGCGCCTTCCCCTTTCTAGTGGTATATGCAATTTATGCACATACCACTAATTGCAGTTTTAATCAATAATTTCTATGTTCTCAATACATTCTGTCCATACAAAATCTTCCACATCCCATAGTTCTGATTTAGCAGATGCACAGTACACTTTATTTCCATCAATAACAGCTCTGCCTTCTACAACTTCTCCTTTTCTAAATGCTGTAACCATCTTCCCCCAGTTATCCCATTTAACTGCTTTTTTAAATGTAATTTTCACTTTTTTAGTATGCTGCTTACAATCAAAACCATTATCACATTTTTCACACTCACCACAACCTCTATCGTCCATTAATTCTAACATTTTATTTCTTACACCTCTCACCTAAATATTAATTTTCTTCTAACATTTCTCTAAGTATATGTATATATGGACTATTATCTGCTTCGATAACTTTTCTACCACATCTTGCACAATATCCAATTTGCCAGAGTTCTGGATATCCTACTAAATTATCTGTCATTTCAACTGTTTCACATCCACAATAAGGACAGAACGCATCAGAGATGCCTAAACCATCAAATATAGTAGTCGGTTTTTCTAATAGCTTTATATTCTTTATTCTTCTTCGTAAGCTACATTTTCCCATTTTGTAGCCTAATCTTTTTTTCTTTGCCTGTCTTTTGTTCACCTTGCTTTTCCTCCACTTTCTTTGCGTATTCTCTCGCGTACTGGACCATCTTAGGCTCTTCCGCCTTAAATCCTGCCTTTTCCATACTGTGATATTCTCTATCACGTGCAATTGTCGTTTTCTTTCCTCTTCTCATATTGCACCATTCCTTTTCATTCACTTGGGAGGGAAAACTCCCTCCCGTAAAAACTACCCAATAATCGTAATATCTAATTTTTCATCTTGAAGCGCATTATGCAAGTATTCTTTAATCCCTTTTATAGCCGCATACTTCCACAATCCACCATCCGCAGACACCAGTTTAAAGTTTGGTTCTCCACCGCTTCCTTCTTTAATCCGAAACACAAACTTGCTTTCTGGCTGTTCCACTTCCAAGAAAGTTCTGTATGGTGCAAGAACTACCGGATTAGGAACTAACACATCCTCTCTACTGGCAATGCCACGCTTAATAGTCGTTTTCTGCGTACATCCGTCATCCCCATAATTGGCAGTCGCTTTGTTTTCCACGTTACCAGCAACTTTTAAGATCAATTCTGTTTCTTCACTTTGTACGAAGGCAGTCTGCATATTGATAACAAAATCTTCTTGACTGTAATATCTATCAAATTCAAAACCGTTTGGATTTGTTGTTACTTCAAACAATGTTTCTCTATCTCTTTCTTCTAGAAGCCCTGAAAGTAATCTTACTTTCGTAGGACTCACCACGTGAAGAATCATAGAACTTCTTAATTCTTCTTTTCTACCTTTTATGTAATCAATCAATGATGTGAGACTAGATGCTGTCAAAGGCTCTGCTTTCTCTTCTTTTCCATAGCGTATTAAATCCTTTGTACAATATGTTTTACCTGCGATTTCTAACACTTCCGGTTTTGCTGCTTCTTCTCCTAAACCTACTAAATAACTAATTGCTTTTTGTAACATATCTTTTTCCTCCTTATGCTTGTTTATTTCTCAAATTAACTACTTTTCCAGCGTTTTCTTGCCGTTCAAAGATTTCTCCTGTTTCTTGATCGAATGCTTTCGGCTCATCTGATTTTTTTCCAAAATCTCCGATAGACATCTGCCCCGGAATCTGCTTTCCAACTTCAACACATTCCACCTCACCCGTTTCCAGGTTAATCCCCATATTCATGGCGGTGGATACAGAAAGTGTTGGTGCTAACGTTGCCTTTGTTTCAATATTGGTTAACACAAGATCCCTTTCATCATTCGGTTTAAATGTAATCGTTGCCACGATTTTTCTTGTTTTCTTAGGATCTGTGTTCGGATCTTGAATGTTACTGGCCACCTGGGCAAGTGCTCTATTAATTTGTTGACTTAATGCTCCTTGAGCAAATTTTTCTAAATCTTGATGTTGCATGTTGTTCTCCTTCCTTTCTGTCCCTGGTGAACTGCCAGAGGCTATCATGGCTTTTAATAAATTAATAGTTGTGTGATATATAACTAACTACTTTTCAGTAGGTGATGCCACAATTTTAATTTTGTAACCTAATTCCTTTTCCACCTCTTCGATCGTCATTTCCTCCCGACGTTCCCAAAGAAGTTTTCCTTTATTTTTTATGAGTTGTGATATATTTGCCACCTCTTCAAGAGGTGCTGCTTCAAAAATTTTCATAACATCTAAATCTTGTCGTGTTGTTTCTGAAAACAATGCAGCTTTTAAGTTATCAGTTAAATCTTGTCCTTTGTAATAGCCACCTTCTGCAACCATTCTCATTTGATTGTTTCTTTTAACGACCAAAAAACAAAGTTTGTTTCTAAGTTGCACTACCATTCCATCTTGTAAATCTGCTTTTGTAAACTCTTTTCTCGTTTCTTCGTTTTCGAAAAGAGTTTTATATGCCAGATAAACACTCCCATCTGTCATTGGTGTACCATTTTTAAGATATAGTTGCACCGGACATTTTGCATAATATCCATACAACTTACATTCTATACAATCGCTTGTTCTCCTGCATTTATGTACAATTTGATCTATCTTTTCTTCTCTAGTCATCTTACTTCTCCTTTATATTGTTTATCTTGTTAATAAAACGTTGTTCCAATGCCTCATAGTCATAAGTGCGCTGTTCGAAGTTATGGAACTTATTAGTAGATTTGTATTTCTGCCTTGATGTAACTGGCTTGTCTGACTGGTTTAAATAACCCTCGAACTTCGTTCCGAACAATGTTTCTGGTCGTAAGTACTGGTCCATTTCAGTTCCCTGCCATTCTCTTACTTTTTTATCAATTACATTCTTAAAGTCTTCCAGAGAATACCCCTCTTCCAAACGAGCACTTATATGACGCTGTGTTGCCTTAGTGCCTGATTTAAAACTCTTATTGGTTTTTAGATTTAAATATTCTACGATCTCTTTTATTGTGTTCTGTCGAGATTCCTTCTCGACTATATTATTAGATCTATTCTCTAATCTCTTATCTCTATTCTCTGGTGGAGAATTGTCGGACATTTGTCCAGTCATTTGTCCTTCGTTTTGTCCTGACGTTTGCTCGGACATTTGTCCTGTTTCTTGTTCAGACATTTGTCCTAAAAGTGCTGTTTTTTCAGCTTCAATTCTACTGCGATACTCTCTTTTTCTATCCGCTTCTGTGCTGCTTTTCCCAATGAAATTTTGAATATCACTCATGTAAATTGCGCCATTATCTAGGACCTCTATGAGTTTTAATTCCTGGAATATTGACAATGCTTTTTCGACTGTTCCGACTTGATGCCTTGTAACTGTTGCAATCATTTGGGCATTGTATGGTATCTTATCATTTACCATTAACTTCCCTTCGTTCCTTAGACTTCTTACATACAATTTCATCAAAATATTGCTATATAAATATCCATCTGGCAGACTTTCCAGTAAGATCATTTCATCCGATTCAAAGAAGTCTTCTTTTAGTTTTAGATAATAATATTTCTTGCTATCTGACACTTTTCTCACCTCAGTTATAAACGACTCTTTCCAAAATCCCCTCGAAAATCATCTCTTGTACCAATTTGAGATTCATAAACCGTTTGTGCCCAGCACTCTAAAACCAATCGGACTGTCTTATTCTTATGCGGAGAATCTGCTCCATTTCTGTGGTGTTCTGAACAAAGTGGCACTACAAGACCATACTTATCTGAGATTTTTCTATTACTCGTTCCGAAGAAAACATGATGTTCTTCCGCAGGTTGTCCACAAATGATACAATATCTCATATCATCTACCATGATTGACTTACTCAACAGCCTTCACCTCCAACTGGATTTGTTTTCTGCAAGCGACGATAAATACTCCATAAAGTCGCATTGTCTGCATCTTCCAAACTATTTAGCTTATATGTAATAAAAATAGTTTCTTCTTTAACTCCTGTTCTCTCTAGTTCCGTGTGGATAAGATTAAGAGCCTGCTTTTTCTCTTCCTTTTCCGCCTGTTCTGCTTGCTTATCCGCATCATTACCATCGTCGATGCACAGAAGACCTCCCAATGCATATTTCCTGGCATAGCTAATTGAACTTCCTGTCAACTGTGCTGTTTGCATCAACTTACTTTCTGCGTCCTCTCTAGCATAAGAAGATACGGATACTTTTTCTCCTGTTTCTGCATCCACAAAATTCGCTGTCGCTTTTACATAAAAACGCCCTTCCTTTACTTCCACATCATCAGTCAAAATGATACAACACTTGCTTTTGGATAGAAGAGGCTTTACAGCCTCTAAAATATCCTCTGCGTTTCTATACTTATATCTACTTGTTTCTCGTGCTTTATTTACAACAAGCTCTTTCTGTACATCTAATAATTTTTTATATACGCTCATACTACACACCCCCTATCGGATTCTAAGACTTTCGCCCTGGACTAAATGTGCAAAATCAGCCTCTCCATGTTCTTTCAAATAGTTCTTAATAGCTGCATTATCAAATACCTTTTTCCATGTAAAGAATTCTTCTGGAACTGCATCCTGGTCATCAATATATAAAGATGGCGGATTCTTTTGGATATTAAAGCTATGTAACAGTGTTTTAAATTTACGATTTCCAGTGAGGTTCATGGCATTCTCGAGATTTTCTTTTAGTTTCTTTTGATTATTGCTAAGCACTTGTTTTATTCCCTGCAAACGCTTAATTTCTGCATCTAACATATGCTCTTGACCTTTTAATGTCTTAATTACTACAGCATAATTGTCCGCCTTTTCTTCGAACTCTCCTTGTAAGCTCTCGAATGTATCAGCAAGAGCCTTTGGATCTAAATCCTCTTCTTCTGCCATAGCTAAAAGTTCCATATATTCTGCTGTTAAGTTATAAAGTGTATTCATCTTCTCTTTCCTCCTACTTTGTTTTTTCTGTTTCATCAGAATATCTTTTTAAATTCGTCTACTTTAGTGGCTCTTTCTATCTTAAATAGCCAGTTCTGTTCTGTTTTATCACAAACTCCAAAATATTCATTTGTCCAAATAAAAACACATTCAATTCCATAAAACTCTTTCATTACCAATTTATATACTTCCCACTTTGCATTACACCAAATATTTGCTTCCTTTGCATAATTTTTTGAAACAGTAAACTCTCCTTCCATCAGTTGTGTTATCCACATATCCCAAAGTGTCAAACATTCTTTCATATCACTTTCAAATTTATAGTTTAGAACTTTCCATCTTCTTCCTCCCAATCTGCTCTCTCCTCTTCTAATTGTTGTCTCTTGTACAATCTATGTAATCTTTCCTGTTCTGCCTCGTAGGCATCATATGTATATCCATCTTCCCAGCTCATCCAAGATCACCTTTTCCTAATCTTTCATCGATTCTCAAATTCTCTTCATCGATTTCCGAATTCAACTCCATATCAATCATCATAAACAAGGTGTTTCGAGCGAAATCTCCTTTATATCCGTATTCTTTTTTATCCAAAGATACATCTTCTTCTGCTCTTGCATCTCTTAACATTTCGTCTCGCAATCTATACCACATTTTTCTATAATCCATTGTTATTTCCTCCCTGTTTTGTTTCTTTTCCCGTTCTTCATCTTTCTATCTAATTTCCTTTTGGAATATAAGGCTCTGGAAGAGGCATCCAGTAAAGCACTTTTCCATATAGAGATTCCAATACAAATCCATCAAAACGACGCATATCTTCACTGATTCTTCCGTTTGCATACTGTACCAATGCTTTTTTATTTAATGGTGCCTTTTTCTCTTTAATGGATATCCACTTTTTACTTTTTCTTTGTTTTTTCTTCCACCAATACAATGGCTTTGGCATCTCTTGCCAAGCAATAATTTTCCCGTATTCCCAATTATCCAAAGCAAATGTATATCCCAAGCGAAGGCTAGTACATACATCGCCGTTTTCAAAACACACTAAAAATTCTTTAAAGTTTTTAGAATCCTCAGGAAGTCCTTTTTCTACTGGAATCCATTCATTTTTCTTAATCTGTGGTTTTCTAATTTTCTTCATATCTCTCACCTCTAATTGCTCATACAATTTCTTTTCTACGTCCTTGTCCAGTTCACAAAAAGAAATACCCATATTTTCATACTTAATGCCCACAAATAACACATTTCCCATGATAGGAGAACCATGCTTATCTACTTCATACAAGTAACTTGCAAGTACGTTCATCTTGTTTTCTTTTAATAATCCCTCTTCATCGACTAGCATCACTACGCCTTTACTGCTACCAGGATCATTAGTATGATTTAGCTCAGAATATAATCGTCTTGGCAGTACCTGCTCTACGCAATCGCAATTGTTACCAATCAATTCACATAACATTTTGTTATTCAAACTTACTTCATGTACACTTATTTCTCTATCTACAGAAACTCTAATAATACTCATTTTTTCACCTTCCCTTGAATTATTTGTACAAATCACTTTGCATTATCTTATAAACTTCTACTCCAGAGTAGAGGCCTGAATTCAGCAACTCTTGTGCAATTGGGTCTTGTGTGGTATTATTAAGTCCTAAGTTATTTTTTGTGTGCTGCTTTTGTTTGGCGACGGAGCAGCACTTTTTTTGTGTCTTTATAACACCACTCTTATAGGAAAACTTTAATCTTCCATATTGCATTGTTCTTCCTCTTCTTTCTTTAATTTACTTTCTAGGTTTATTGTGGCTATTCCGTTTATCGCTGTTATCCCAGTAAATAGGATGTAAAAACAGTCTTCGAACGTAACAAACCAGCTAAGAACCATACATCCACACGCCAAGATAAATTCTATCCATAACAGCATATAGAGTCCTTCTACTATTTCGATTAGTTTCATTTTTTACTCTTCCTTGTACTATTTCTAACAATATAAATTTTATTTTCATTCCGGAAAGCATCATAAATCTCCTTATGTTCATGCTTTCTTCTATATGTTTGTATACTCGCTACCTTTTTCTTTGCCTCATCTACCGTTTCATATTCAAAACACATATTTTTCATTTTACTAACAAGAAAACCTTCGATTGCTATAGTTTCATCACTTTTTATACCACCACGAAAGAATTTTCTTTCTGGTACTTTCACGTTATACGATATATTCATTTGCTCTACTCCTATCAATTCTAAATTTTTCTTTGTAATAATGTCGTGATATATCAGATTTTCAGTTCCTGGTACTGGAGAATCCAAACTAATTGTCTTAACTTGTCTTTTTTGTTTCTCTAACTCATTTCCTATAGCGGAACGCATCGCTAAGAAACACACAGACCGAAATGAATATTTTCTAAGTTCAGGTTCATGGAACCATCGATATACAGAGCGTAAGTATCTAAATACTACTATGTCATACCATTCGTCTATAGGAAGGCCTTTCATTCTTAAATACTGCTCAATCAAATGATGTTGCGATGTCGCAAATTCTTGTTCATGTTTATTTAAAATAAAATCAGCTCTCATTCACTTGTACTCCTGTTGATTTAACATCACCCATCATAAAATTAATCATTATTTGCTTAATATATTCTGGAACCACAATAGTTCCCTTTCTCAATCCTTCGTTCCATTCCTCAGCTGTAAATTCTCTTCCATCCTTTAAACAATTTATTACTCTCATAATCTGCCTCCTTTCTTATTTAATTACTTTGAATTGCTGTGGAATCCTTTTTCTAGGCTTTGAAACTTTAAAGCATTTCCCCGTCTGATTACCTACAATCACATCATCATACTTTGTAAATGTTTCAACTCCTTCTTTTTCTAAAAATTCTTCTATCACCCCCTTTTCTCCTTGAAACCTCCGCAAGTCACTAAAAGTTACCATTCTATGGATCATCATTTCAAAAATCTCTTTGTTAGAATATTCCATAAGAAAAAAATCAATTTCTTCATCACCTATTGGTTCATCTAACTCCAACTTTCTAATATATTTCATAGTCGAAAAATAATCTTTAATACTATATTTCTCTCCGTCAAATCGCTTTTCTACTGGAAATACCTCCATAAACTCTCTTGGTGTAAGAAGTGACATGAAATTCGATATAGTAAAAAATAGATTTGTATCATTTTGAGCTGCTTCATATGTATTATTTTCAACAACCTTAAAATACAAATTTCTTTCCTTTACACAGAGGAAAACCAATTTTTTCATAGCATCTCTATCTTTATCAAAATCCTTTTTCTCAATTAAATTCAAAATAGACTTATGGTAGAGATTTATTTTTCTAATTATCAAAGACTTTTCATTCATCTCTTGCAAATCTTTTTGTCCTAATATAACCTTTGGCACCATTTGCTCCTTTCTATTATGCAACGTTATACTTAATAGCCATTTCTTTTACAATAGCCGTGTAACCTTCAATTAGTTTTTTATCATCTGCAATAATATCAATATAAGAAAGGCGATCTCTCTTTGACTTACAAATACCTTCATCTGCCATTCTTCTTCGTTTATTGGTGAGTCTTTGTTTTAAATTCACGCCCATACGTTTTTCCAAATAACTATAACTTTCTGAACGTACTTGACTATAAGCCTGTCCACCACCCAAAGATAAGCCAATTTTTCTGATAATATTTCCTGTATCATCCCTCCAAGAAGTTGTATCAAGAGAAACTACCTCTCTAATACTATCAACTCGCTCTTCTACTTCTCTAATATGTTCAGCCTGTCGTTTCTGTTCCAGTTCCTGCTTAGCAACTGCCTCAAACATCTTGCTAAACATTTGAAGTTCTGGTGATAACTGTTGCATACCTAGTGTAATTTCTTTCTGCCTTTCTTCCACCATTGTGAAATATTCTCTTGCTTGTTCTCCTCGTTCATTCTTCTGCATCATGGAAAGTTTCTTTGCAAAACGAGAAGTAAGTTTATAATCTTGAGTTTGATTACCCTCGACATAAATGTCGAACCCCCAATAATCTATATTTTCTTCTGCAAAATTGTTTTCGAGAATATTGGTTTTTGCCCATCTTGAAAATTGACTTTTAGCAAGACCTAAAAACTCATATAACTTTCTAGCTGTTGTCATTCCTTTATCATCAATACCCAACGCAATTTCGATGGGTGTCTGATTACTTGTATAATTACTTAATTCATTCATGTAATTTCTCCTTTTCTATGCTGTTTTCTGTGATTCCTGTTGACTTTTAAAGAATGCAATTCCTTCTCCAAAAGCTAACAATCTTTCTTTTTCTAGCTCGGTCATTTTGGGAATTGTTTGACCAAATACTTCAAGAATTCTCTTTTCTTTATCTGACATAAAAATCTCTCCTTTCTTCAATTTTTTTTCTAGAACACTCGACTTCTACACTCTCTTTTCTTTAATAGAAACCATTCATCTGTATAACTTAGTGGGGGGCGATATATTCTATTTTGAAACACTTATTTGTGCTTATGTTGCAATTATAAGTGCTTTTGTTGCATATGTCAATATCTTTTTGTGATTTTGTTACTTTTTGTGATTTTGTTGCATTTTTGTGTTGACGTTAATATAATATACTTGTATAATTAATACCAAGAGAAGAAAAGAGGTGACTAATGAATGAAAGAAAGAATCAAGAAAATTAGAAAAGAACTTGATTTAACACAGCAAGAATTTGCTGATAAAATAGGTGTAAAACGAGGTGCTATCGCAAACTATGAGGTTGGAAGAAATGAACCAACTGATTCGGTTGTTTCCCTTATATGTAGAGAATTTGACGTCCGAGAAGAATGGCTACGAAATGGAACAGGAGAAATGTTTATAGAACGTTCCCGAGACGAACAAATAACTAATTTTATAAATGATATTCTTTCTAATGAAAAAGCAACTTTTAAAAAGAGACTTATATCAGTATTGTCTGCTTTGGGTGAATCTGAATGGGAAGTATTAGAGCAAATAGCAATTAATATTGTTGAACAGAAAGAAGATACTTCAACAAAATCTCAATCATACATATCACCAGTTTTAAATGCAGCGCACGAAAGAACAGATATCAAACTAACCAAAGAAGGTAAAATACATGATGATGCTATTATGGACGATGATAGCGAATGGGAATAATTATTGGAGAGTGATAATGATTGACTTATGAAGAACTTATGATTGAGGCAGATAAAGGGTTGATTATTAAGGAAAAGCCATTAATAAACAACGATGGCAGGATAAAGGGGAATCGTATTGCAATACGGAGAGATATCCCAACACTAAAACAAAAAGCTTGTGTCCTAGCAGAGGAGCTGGGACACTATTATACAAATTATGGGGATATTTTAGATCAAAGCATTACAGAAAATCGAAAACAGGAACTGAAAGCTAGAGCATGGGCATATAACAAACAAATAGGGTTAATCGGCATTATAAATGCGTACCATTCACATTGCCATACTCTTTATGAAATGGCGGACTTTTTAGAAGTAACAGAAGATTTCCTACTGGAAGCGTTAGAATATTATAAAGGTAAGTATGGAACTTGCATTGAGGTTGACAATTACATAGTCTATTTTGAACCAGTAATTGGAGTATTAGAGAAATATAAATAATCCTTTTAAAATTCGCCTAAAAAATTGAAAAATGTTAAAAAAACAACTAAAATAATGAACAAGAGATTATTGTTTATACAATAAGTATTTTTTCTATTTAGGAGGATTTAATTATGGGATTACGATTCAGAAAAAGCATTAAAATAGCACCAGGAATTAGATTAGGTGTCGGAACAGGCGGAGCAAGCCTATCTTTTGGAGGAAAAGGTTGTCGTTACTCTATAAACACACGAGGGCGAAGTCGAGTAAGTGCAGGACCTTTTTCCTTTTCTTCCTCTTCCAAAAAGAGGCGCTCTCGTAGCTATAATTCTAGTGCTTATGCCAAACAAGCTAAGATTAAAAAAGAACTGCAAAAGCAAAAACTGGAGGAGTTAGAGAAAAACAAACTAATTGTCGAACAGTACGAAACTTATGTAGATATGATCCAAAATGTGCATAGGGAATGTGATGAACCGATAAATTGGAACAATATCGCAAATGAACCAGAACCATTTCCAAAAGGAATGCCTGGTCCAAAAGAACAAGAAGCTCAAAAACAGCATGCAAATTTTAAACCACGTTTTTATGAAAAGTGGATTCCAAGCATGGGTGACAAAAGGAATGATAAACTAAAAGATGCTGTTGCCACAGCTAGACAAGATGATCTTGAAGATTATGAAACATGGGAAGAAAGTATTTCTTTTGCAAAACGTATCTTATCTGGAGACATAGAGGGATATTATGAAGCTATTCAGGAAGCAAATCCATTTGAGGATTTAACCGATTTCGGAAGTGGTTTTGAATTTGGCACAGAGAATCCACAAGTAATGGAAATTGAGTTTATGGTTAAATCTGAGGATGTTGTTCCTAAAACTTCTAAATCCTTAACAAAGACAGGGAAAATATCTGAGAAAAACTTAACTAAAACTGCCTATTATGATATTACACAAGATTATGTTTGTAGTTGTAGCATAAGAATTGCACGTGAAATATTTGCCCTTTTGCCAGTGCAACTTGTTATTGTCCATGCAACAGATAATATTTTAAATACATCAACTGGACATGAAGAAGAACAAACAATCTTGTCTGTAGGATTTACAAGAGCAGAATTTGAGAATACAAATTTTGATAGAATAGACGCTTCTGATTTTGTTGGAAGATTTAAAAACAATATGAATTTTAAAAAGACAGCAGGATTTTCTCCTGTAAATAGATTAAGTTTATAATAAAAAAGACTCCCTGCTACCAACAGAGAGCCTAAAAGAATGTTACCTACTAACCTAAAAGGTGTACGGTAAACACTAAGTCGCATTAGTATTTTACCATACATCCTGGCATTTTTGTAGGGTGTATTTTTTGCACCCTTTTTTAGGATAAGAAAGGATGATAATTAAATATGATAAGAGCAGGAATATATGCTAGAGTAAGTACAAGAGAACAGGCAGAAGAAGGATATTCCATCGGTAGCCAAATAGATAAATTAACAGCATATTGCCAACTCCATGACTATGAACTTGTGGATCAATATATAGATCCAGGTTTCAGCGGAGCATCTTTGGAACGGCCGGCGATGCAACGTTTATTAAAAAATGTGAAGGAGAAAAAATTAGATGTTGTAATTGTGAGAAAACTAGATAGACTATCTCGTTCTCAAAAGGACATTTTAACTCTGATAGAAGATGTTTTTCTTCCAAATAACTGCAACTTTGTTTCGACAACGGAAAGTTTTGATACGCAAACACCAATGGGGCGTGCTATGATCGGAATTTTATCTGTTTTTGCACAGTTAGAAAGAGAAACGATACGAGAACGTAATCAAGATGGAAAAAATGAGCGTGCAAAAACTGGCAAAGCGATGGCTTGGTCTAATCCACCACTTGGGTATAACTATGTGGATAAACACTATGAGGTTAGCGAATATGAAGCTGCTATCGTAAGAACTGCATATAACTTATGTTTGCAGGGCTTAAGTATGAATAAGATAAAAAAATATATAGATGAAAAATTTGACTATAGTTTAACTAAATATAAAACCAAAGATGGTAAAATACATTTAGCAACTATTAAAAGAATTTTAAGAAATCCTCTTTACTATGGAGTTATAACCTGGAAAGGAAATTTGTATCTTGGAGAGCACGAGGCTCTAATAACAGAAGAAATGTTTAATGCCGTACAAAAACAACTACAGTTAAATGCAAAAAATGCACTTGGGCATTCTAAAAACCCTTTCCGTTCTACCCGTTTATTAACTGGTCTGCTCTGGTGCGGAGACTGCGGTGCACGAATGCACGCACAGTCTCGCAAACGAGTTAACAACGACAGATGGTACTATATGTGTTATTCTGTAAGTAAAAAATCCGCAAAATATATTACAGGAGAATGTCATTCCGGCAACTTTGATGGAGAAACTCTCGATCAAATTGTCTATGACCAAATCAGGGCTCTTTCTGATAATACAAAGCTATTAGAACAAACAATGTTATCAAAAGAATCAAGTGTTTCAGAAGAGTTTTTTGAGGCGAAACTGACATCTATCGAATCCAAACAACAAAAATTAGTTGATCTATATCTCGATGATAAATTGGATAAAGCTATGTTGGAAAGCAAAAATAAAGCGCTGGAAGAAGAAAAGCAAAAGATACTGGATACTATGGAGCGTAATAAACAAAATCAAAACAAGCCTACCAAAAGAGAGGTTCGAAAAAATCTTAAGCAATTTATCGATATTTATGAAACAGGCGAGCTCGATACTAAGAAAGCTATCTTAAGAACTTTAATCGATAGAATTACAGTTACAGGTGATGATGTAAGAATAGATTGGACTTTTTAAAAATTATTACCAATTAGTTGCAATGATGGTGATAACTGTCCCACCAGCCAATAATAACCCTTTTAAACTGTTCTCCATTCCTCTCTTACTACAACATCTTTTCCCCTAACGTTATGTTCAAAAATGTTGCTTTTCCTCCCTTCTTGTTTTCTTTATTTTTCTTTATCATTTATTAACTGCAGGATTTAAAAGAATAGTTTTCCTTTCCATTCCTTTTAAACCCTGCAATTGCATCGTTTTTTAATTTTTATTTTTACATCTACTCTAATAAGCTCTTTTATTTTTTCTTTTATTTTATTTTTTCTATTCTTTCCTGTTCTCGTTTTCCCTCCTTAATAGTCTTTCTCATTTCCTGTTCTCTTCTATGCCCTTTTCACCTCATCTCTTTTTATTTTCATCGAAATGCTCTCTTTTTTACCTCCTTTCTTATTTTCCTCTTTATTTAATTTGCTCCAAAAAACTAGAAAGCTGTATCATACTCTCTAAAACAACTGGAACAATTAAATACATACTAATTTCAAAAAATAGTGGTACAAAGGCAATCGACTTTGCAACGATTCCTCTTTTTTTTACTAATAGTTCGTTTTCTTGTCTTCGCCTCTCTTGTTGCTTCTTTCTATGTATTAAATAGTCTTCAAACGCCTTTTTCATTCCCACTTGATCGCTGAACACTAAGTCATTTGCTATTTGCTGTAATCGGATATGTCTCCCCTGCTCTTTCAACTGTTCTACCATATGCTGTTCTCCAATATAGACAGATAATAAACTTTTTCCCCATATAGTCTCATAGATATCACTTCCTTCTTCCATATATTCAATTACTGTCACGAGATCCACACTTTCTGACTTTGACAAGGGAAAAAGAATCGTCTCATAATAATCCAGTTCATATTCTCGATACTGCTCATATTTCCAGCACCGATAAATACAAAAAATATCAGGTAACTTCCATCCAAAAAACAAGAAGAAAATAGAACTAATCCACCATAGAATCGGAAGCCTTGTCTTTTGATATTGTTCTTGATTCTGTTTTAGTTGTTCTATCGCCATTTTTACTAACGTTAGATTTTGACGATGATAAAAAGAAGAAACCCTTTGTACAACCATTTCTTCATCCAATTTTTTTTGACGATACTCTTTTCCGATTTCTTTCATGCCTTTTTGCCATTGTTCAAAAGGAATTCCTACATAAGATAAGATCTGACGATCTAATAACTCAGTTCCTTCTAGTGCCTGCATTTTCTTGGCATTTTGTAATACAAGGCAAAGACCGATTACCAAGAGGAAGCAAATGATGCCCCATAGAATCTTCTTTATAAAAAACTGCTCTGGTGTGATTTTCTCTTTTGCTCTTTGCAACTTCTCTTGATATTTTTGGTATCCAATGTAATTCCTCTTTTCCCATATTTCTACAATCCATGCTATCCCCCCTATATGTTCTATTTTTTCTAATAGACGATTATGGTTCGTTCTTTTTTCTATCTGTTCTTTTTCTTCCATAGAAGTTCGCAATTGCCAAACTCCCCAATAAGAAAGCCCCATCAATCCGAAAAAGAAAAGCACTACTAATTTTCCATAAAGTCCATGATAAGACGTCATTAACTCAGGAATATTGGAAGTTGCCCATAGTTCAATAGGCTTTAAGAAAAATGCTGGAAATAAAATCAAAAAACTAAGTCCTGAAAACAACACTCGAATCTCTTTTCTTTTCCAAATCTCTAATATTAAATCTTGTCTTAACAAACCAATTCCTTCTAAAAACACAGCATCTTTTTGTTGACTACCATACTGCATTTCAATGGATAGTAAAGAAGCAAATAGCTTTAGAAAACTATTTTTTTGTGTCTTCATATAGCTTCTTCTAACTTCATCTCTTCCATCTACTAACATTTCATAAAGACATTGTGCCTCTTGTGCCATCCTCCCATTTGCCTCACACATTCCATCATAAACGGCCTCTTCCATAATAGGATTCACCATGTAAAATTGCTTAATTCTTTGTATGAACCACTCAATTTCTTCTAAAAACTTATATTCTAGTTTTTCTTTCTTTTGTCTTTTATAATTTTGAATACTAAAATAAAATGCTATCACTCCAACAATCCAGTAAAAAATATCGTTTAACATAAGGATTCCTTCTCTAAAAACTGTTCCATATCGATTAAAAACTGCTTTCTTTCTTGTACCGTAAGATATTTTAGTATTTGTTTTTGTGTTTCTTTTGTAATCGCATGTTTCTTACAATATCTACCGTTCTCCCATAGAATAATATCTCTTGTGTCCACACCTTCTTCTATAGGGACAATTTCTGTCACTCGTTCTACAAATCGCTCTCCATTTCTTGTCTTTGCCATATGGATATCAAATCGAATACTTGTCATCACTTGCTTCAATGCAATTTCTTCATTTCGAAACCCACCTGCTTGTAACAAGGCATTTCGAAGTCCTTCGATCAGATCCTTTGTCGTCTTAGCGTGATGTGTGAACATAGTAAAAAGCGATGCTGTTTGAGAAACTTGAATCAACCAACTGGACACTTCATTGGTCGCTACCTCGCCTAAAATTGTTACAACGCCATCTGTTTTTTTCAAGATATCAAGAGCTTCTTGTCCATGAATCTGTTCTGTTTCCCTAAGAGATACAATATTTCTCTCTGGATATCTTTCACGCAACTGCAATTCAAACGTTAATTCTTGGGTACGAATCGTATAACTATGAGGAATCAAACCAATAAGAGCCATTAATAACGTTGTCTTACCACATCCTTGATCACCTGTAATCCCCGTCACTTGACAGCCTTTTACTATCCACTTTAAGATTGTCCTTAAACACTTCGTTTGATCTCTTACTAAAATATCTGCAAGCTCCAATTGTTTTGCAATATCAAATTTTCGTACAAAAAACACCCAGCTCTCGGAAAATGGCGGTCTCATAACAACAACTCTGGATCCATCTTTACGATTTCCTGTAATGTATCCTCTTGTTTGACTTAATTGACCATAATTTCCATACCGATAAATGTTTTTACAGATTCGAATGAGTTCTTGCTCCTCTTCAAATTTTAAACATGAGAAATGAATCATCGTTCCTTTATAAAAAATCCATAAGCTTAATACATCTTTTGATACCCCAGCAGATACCCCATCTAAATTCATCGTTAAAATCCGATCTGCAATTCCATATCCAAAAGAACTTTCATAAATGGTCTGTATCACAAGTTCTAATTTTTCCACATAATTTAGCTTCCTATATTTTAGATAGAATATTCTATCTAAGTCTTGGGCATTTACTTCATAAATCGCATCTTCTCCATCATACTTTGGTTGGTTCCATCGATAAGTCTGAATTAAAAAGGAAAGGGCATCTTTCCCATGCTCCTTCTCCGTTAAATAAAGGAGGATTAAAAATTTCGTTCTCTCCTTCATTCGAAGTGGTTTTTCAAATGGAAGAATTTGATTAAGTAATTCCTCTTTCCTATCTAACTGATTTTCTAAAAACTCTTTCATATACTCTTGAATCAAACACCTTGCTTGTTCATCTCCATAACTACAATTTTTGATTGCCTGCCTTAAACTCTGCTTACTTTTCTCCCACTTTAAAACTTCTGATTTACTCAGCTTCCATCGACTTGTATCACTTCTTAAAATATTGTAAAATTGCTCTTTCATTAACTCAATGAGATATGGAATACTATCATATCTTTGTTTTTGCTCTATCACTAGACTCCTCCCTTCTACCATATCGTTCGATCCGTTTTCCTACTATCTCCACTCGCTTCCAAAAATCGCTCTTTTCTTTTCGATCTCTTTCGGTTGCCAAATACTGCATTCCCTTTCCTCTTGACCATGTGTCCATATAAAGATTGGAAAAAGGAATTCCTCCGATACACCTCTTTCCAATCTGAGGATATAAGATCTTCAGATTCGTAATATTCCAAAAAGACTTCTTTTCATATTTACATAAAATGACTTGTTCCTTTTCTTCCATCACTTTTTCATTGCTCCATCTCTCTATTATCCAACGATTTTGCGGAAGAAAATAGAGGACGACATCTGCATATTGTTTGAGCTGTTCTAACAATTGTTTCTGTCCCCATTCAAGATCCACATAGACCACTTCAAAAATTTCTTTATAAAACTTCAACAGAGTCGGAAAATATTTTAGAAGATTTTGTTCATATAATTTTTGATCTTTCTTCTTAGTAGAAGGTAATAATTCAAACCGATTTTCTCCTGAATACATCGTAATGGTAGCTCTTTCTATTACCTCTTCCCGTTTCATACCAGCCATCTCGTTTCGAATGGCCTCATCAATCCCTTTCATCTTCCAATACTCTTCTTTTTTCCATTTTTTTTGACCTAATAACGTTTCTTCTAAATTCCCATGAAATCCTGTCTGAATCAACAATGTTTTCTTTCTAAATTCAAAATAATTCCATGAGCATAGTGCAGACAAGCTACTAGAAACTCCAAACTGTGGTCCCATAGGGCTAAATCCTATGACTATCATATCATTCCCTCTGTAGGAAGATGTAAAATCCCTATCTCCTCTTTTTCTTGATACTGAAGCCATCTCCTTACAAGACTCCATACAATTTGCTTCATAGAAGATGATGTTCTCTCCCATGGAATGTCATATTGGTACTGACATCGCATTTGATTTTTTCGTTCTCTTTCTCCCCATGGACAGGAAAAATAATTGGATTCTTGTAACTTCATTTCCGTTATCATTCCCCTTAAATAAAAGGACATTTTCCGAATTGGACTTTCCTCTTTTACCACTAAAAATCGTTCAATATTGGAAGGAATCTTTAGATTTTCCACAATCTCTAAATGATGTCTTTGCATATCCGTTACAAAGCAAATGCTATGGCATAAAAAGAACTCCTTTCCTTTTGAACTGTACTCAAAATCTATTAAAATAAAATCATAGGTTTCCTCTTCCATGTACTGCTTGATTTCCGTAATCTCTGGTGCTCCTACATAAAAAAGATCTCGATATTCTGTTACTTTTTGAAAAACATATTCTGGCACTGTTGCCATCAATTCTTGCAAAGGGGTATAATCCACTAACAATACTTGAAAATTCATCTCACTCAGTACATGCCCTACATAAGAAATAAAATCATAATGATTTCCTCCTAAAAATCCAATCACTTTAGTCAAAATACACCACCTCCTCATTTTCCTGTTCTTCGTTTTGTTCCTCGTTTTGTGCTTGCATATTGAAATTCCATTTTTCACTTTCCTTATTTTGTAATCGCATATTCTCCTCCAGCGTTTGACGATATTTTTTCCATAAAGATATTTGTGCTTTCTCTACAATATTTGGATTGTTTTGCATTAACTCATAGACTGCTTCTTTTGGAATGTAATTGACTTTGGAAGACTCTTGCTTTATATCCCTTCGATACCTTACGGTATAAAGGATTCCGTTCATATACTCACAATCCACCATACTACTTGCTAAACGCAACATCTCTTCTTCTAAAAGCCACATTGTCATTGTATTTTCTTCTATTGCTACGTCATAACACCCTCTCTGTGCTATTACTACATACTCTTCTCCATCTGGATAACGGATTCGGATATCGATCCTATCCCCTTCTTGTAACCCTTGTTGCAACGCAACACCTTTTACTTCAATTGCTCTTTCTTTCCCATTCCATCGCTCATCTTTTTGTTTCACACTCTCTTGTATGGAAGTAATTTCTTCTACTATGTTATTTTCTTTTTTTTGTTGTTCTCCCTGTTCTTTCACAACAGATTGTACCTCTCCTCCCTTTTTT
>UQVN01000002.1 GCA_900544525.1 uncultured Eubacteriales bacterium | reverse complement strand
TTTTTCTTTGATAAAAGAAGAGGAGAGATAAATGTCTCTTTTTTTATCATATCCACAATTGTTATGAAAAAAGATGAGAAATATGATAAAATAAGAACCAGTGTTAAGGAAACGATAATAAGATAAGGAAGGAAAAAAGAAACCATGATTACCATTACAAAAGAAAATTTTGATATTGAACAGATTTGTAATTCAGGCCAATGTTTTCGTATGTCCCAAGTAGGAGAAAATACGTATTCGGTCATTGCCTATGGGAGATATATGGAAGTAACACAGGAAAAAGGTTCTAATCAACTGACATTTTCCTGTGATAAGGAGGAATTTGAAACGATTTGGAAAGAATATTTTGATCTTGCTGCCGATTATGGTGCGTATATGGCTTCGATTCCAGAGGAGGATATTTATTTAAAAAAGGCAAGTGAGTTTGGAGCTGGAATTCGAATTTTAAAACAAGATCTTTGGGAAATGATCATTTCTTTTATTATTTCTCAGCAAAATAATATTAAAAGAATTCGAAAATGTATCGAAACGATTTGTCAAAAGTATGGTGAGAAAAAAATAAACTTTAAAGGAGAAGTTTATTACGATTTTCCAACAGTAGAACAATTATCTGTAGCTACGGAAGAGGAGCTTCGTGCTTGTAATTTAGGATATCGCAGTAAGTATATTGTGAAAACTACAAAGAGTATTAAAGAAAAAGAAGTGGATTTAGAGAAATTGAAAGAGATGGAATTTCCAGTGGCGAAACAAGAATTGTTAAAGCTAACGGGAATTGGTGTGAAAGTAGCGGAATGTATTTGTCTTTTTGCTCTTCATCAGATGGATGGATTTCCTGTGGACACTCATATTAAGCAAGTATTTGAACAACAGTATCCAGATGGATTTCCTTTTGAACGATATTACGGATATGCAGGCGTTATTCAGCAATATATTTTTTATTATGATTTATTTGCATGAAAGTCATAAATGAAGTAGAAATGCTTGGATTTCTATTTAGGATAAGACAACCAGTTAGAAAGGAATGTGAAAAGGAAAGGAATCAAGTAGCCAATCAAAGAAAAAATATGTTATAATAACAAGAAAGAAAAGCAATGTTTAAGGAGGCAAAACAATGACAATTGAAACATTACAAAAAGATATGATCGCCGCTATGAAGGCAAAAGATAAACCAAGAAAAGAAGCGATCTCTTCTTTAATTGCAGCAGTAAAAAAAGTGGCAATTGATGAAGGATGTCGTGATGATATTAAAGAAGAATTAGTGGATCAAGTGCTTTTAAAAGAATTAAAGACTGCAAAAGAGCAAGTAGAAACTTGTCCAGCAGATCGTCAGGATTTAAAAGAAGAGTATGAAGTGCGTCTTCGTGTCATTGAAGAATATGCACCAAAACTTATGTCAGCAGAAGAAATCAAAGCTTGTTTAACAGAAAAATTTGCAGACGTTCTCGCTACAAAAAATAAAGGACAGATTATGAAAGCTGTTATGGGAGAATTAAAAGGAAAAGCAGATGGAAAAGTTATCAACCAAGTAGTTGCAGAGCTTTGCCAATAATGACAAAATTTTTTGATACAGTAATGGATTGATTTTGACAACGGTAAAAATGATGGAGGTTCACAAAGTGTGTTTTTCATCGTTTTTATCGTTGTTTTTTTGTTGGATAGGAAATTTTGTTTCTTCTCCAAGAAAAAAGCATTGCGTATAAGGTTATGAATGAAGGAAATGGGAGCGGTCGGTGAAACGTATTTCTTATCGTTATTGTACCTATAGAGTTAATTCTTTATCAAAATAAAGATTGATTTTTCTTTATCAGACTGGATGAAATGATAAAAATGAAGAGTTTCTTCCTATTTAAATGTAGTTATTAAACAGGATTTCCAAAAAATATGAAAAAAATTTTTAAAAAAGTGTGAGTGATATCACGGTATTCTTAATAAAATGTTGTTATACTTTTAACAGAATGAGATAAAGGATAAGAACCACGGAGCAAAAAGACGTAGTTCCATTTTTTAGTCTTATGATTGTTAGAAATTTAACTTATAAAATAGAGAACATAATGTTGTAAGGTGTTACAAGAAAGAAGAGGTGAATCGCATGGGTTATCAGATGGATAAGCAAGCACTTAATAGATGTTTTTCTGAACTTTCCAAGGAATACATCATCTATGCCCCAAAATGCTATGAAGGAAAAGGAGCATTTTCCGATACAGATTTAATTCGTTATGGAGAAGTGGCGACTGTAGAGGAAATTGAATTTCATGAGAAATCAAGATTTTCTTTTAAAGAGATTTTACTCCCAATTTCACAGACATTATTTTATTTCACAGAAAATGAAGTAAAAGAAGCAGATGGACCAAAAAAATCAGCCATTGTATTTTTAAGAAGTTGTGATCTTCATGCGGTAAAGCGTTTGGATGCTGTGTATTTAAACAATGCTTTTGAAGATTATTATTATAAGCGAATTCGCGAAAAAGTTCATTTTGTTTTAATGGGATGTAAGGAATCTTTTGATAGCTGTTTTTGTGTTGATATGGGAACCAATCGTTCTGAAAATTATGATATGGCAATGGAAGAACGAGATGGAATATTCTATATAGATGTAAAGGAAGAATGTTTCAAAGAAGTATTTGCTTCTCATGCTATAAAAGAAGAATCAGTGGAAGTTTCTTATGTGACAGAGACAAAGACAAAAGTGCATATTCCAGAAGATTTAACATCAGCGGTTGCAAAAAGTACTATGTGGGATGAATACGATAGTCGTTGCATTGCATGTGGTCGTTGTAATTTTTCATGTCCAACTTGTACTTGCTTTACAATGCAAGATATTTTCTACACCGATAATGGAAAAGTTGGGGAGAGAAGAAGAGTACAAGCGTCTTGTATGGTAGATGGCTTTACTGATGTTGCAGGTGGAGGAAGTTACCGCCAGAAAAAAGGACAGAGAATGCGTTTTAAAGTGCTTCATAAAGCATTAGATTTTAAAAAGAGAAATGGGTATCAAATGTGTGTTGGATGTGGACGTTGTGATGATGTCTGTCCAGAGTATATTTCATTTTCTCATTGCTTAAACCGTTTAGAAGAAGGGATGAAGGAGGTTTCTGATAATGAATAAAAACGAATATATTCCATTTTTATCTGAAATCAAAGAAGTGATAAAGCATACAGATATTGAGTACACATTTCGTATGGAATACAATGGGGAACAAAAAGTAAAACCAGGGCAGTTTTTTGAAGTATCCATTCCAAAGTTTGGAGAAGCCCCAATTTCTGTTAGTGGAATCGGAGAAGGATTTATTGACTTAACGATTCGCCGTGTTGGTAAAGTAACAAATGAAGTATTTGAACGTTACGTTGGAGATACTCTTTTCCTAAGAGGCCCATATGGAAATGGATTTGACGTAGAAGACTATAAGGGGAAAGAAGTGGTTGTAGTAGCTGGTGGAACGGGAGTATCTCCAGTTCGTGGAATCATTGAACATTTTTCTCATAATCCACAAGATGCAAAAGGAATGACATTAATTGCAGGATTTAAATCCCAAAATGATATTTTGTTTAAAGAAGATTTAAAACAGTGGGATCAGACAATGAACCTTATTTTAACATTGGATAGTAACGGTGGAGATGATTCTTATAAAGAAGGTCTTGTTACCGCTTATATTCCAACGTTAGAATTACAGGAGGTAAGCACTGCGGTAGCTATCGTTGTTGGACCGCCTGCTATGATGCGTTTCTCCGTTATGGCACTTCTTGAAAGAGGATTTAAAGAAGAAAATATTTGGATTTCTCACGAAAGAAAGATGTGCTGTGGACTTGGAAAATGTGGACATTGCCGTATTAATGATAGTTATGTATGTATTGATGGACCTGTGTATAACTACACAGTTGGAAGTCAGTTATTAGATTAGGAGGGCAAGCGTTATGGATATGAATACAAAGAAACTAAAGAAAAATGCCTTTCGTGTGACTAAGGTAAGAGGAGTGACTGCATCAAGAATTCGTGTGCCAGGTGGTCATATGGATGCCAAGTATTTATCACAAATTCAACAGATTGCAGAGACATATGGAAATGGAACCGTGCATATTACAAACCGCCAAGGATTTGAAGTACCAGGGATCCGTTTTGAGGATATGCCAAAAGTCAATGAGATGCTTCAACCAATCATTGAAGGATTGGAAATCAATCAGGTAGAACCGAATACAGGATATCCTGCATCTGGTACAAGAAATGTCATCGCTTGTATTGGAAACCGTGTCTGTCCATTTGCTTGCTATGATACAACCGCTCTTGCACAAAGAATTGAAAAAGAGATTTTCCCGAATGATCTTCATTTTAAAGTAGCGTTAACAGGATGTCCAAATGACTGTGCAAAAGTTCGTATGCATGACTTTGGAATTATGGGAATGACGCTTCCAATGTTTGAGAAAGATCGTTGTATTAGTTGTGGTGCTTGTGTTCGTGCTTGTAAGAAAAAATCCACAGAGGCATTAAAACCAGTGAACTTCCGTCCACAAAGAGATGCGGATAAATGTATTGGTTGTGGAGAATGTGTGATTAACTGCCCAACTTCTGCATGGACAAGAGATACAAAAAAATATTTCCGTTTAACGTTGATGGGACGTTCTGGAAAGAAAAATCCAAGACTTGGAGAAGATTTTATTAAATGGGTGGATGCGGATAGCATTGTAAAGATTATTAAAAATACCTATGACTATGTAAAAGAATATATTGATAAAGATGCTCCAGGTGGAAAAGAACATATCGGTTATATTATTGATAGAACTGGTTTTGAAGAGTTTAAGAAATGGGCATTAAAAGATGTAGAGCTTCCAGAATGTGCACAAGTTTCAACTCCTGTGTATTGGAAGGGAATTAAATATTAATTTTTATAGAAAAAATAGAAGAAGCCCAACGGTTTCTAAGGTGAAATATCCAAGGAAATGGTTGGGTTTTTTATTTACGGGAAGACAAGGAACTGTACGCGAGCATTTATGCTCCCATATGGCGACTGTCCGCAAAGTGTGTTTCTCATTGCTGTTTATAAAAAATAAAGATTTTCTATTATAACTTTACCATACAAGAGAATAGGTGTATAATTAGGGAATACTTTATGAAAAAATAAGTGATCGATTGTATGCGTTTGTATACAATAAAGAAAAAGATAGCATAGGAGAAATGAACATGAAAGATCAAAATTGTGGATATTGTGTAGGTGGAGAAGTATTAGCGAAATTTGGAATTCCTATTTGTGATTTAGATGTAAGTCAATTAATTTTATTTAAAGAGCAAAGCAAACCAGGAAGATGTATTGTTGCTTATAAAGATCATGTGAGTGAAATTGTTGACATCAGTGATGAAGAAAGAAACCGTTTCTTTGCCGATGTAACAAGAGCAGCAAAAGCGATTCATAAAGCATTTGCTCCAAACAAAGTAAACTATGGAGCATATGGGGATACAGGATGTCATTTACATTTCCATCTTGTACCAAAATATGAAGGACAGGATGAATGGGGTGGCGTATTCCAGATGAATCCAGATAAAACATACTTAACAGAAAAAGAATATGAAGAAATGATTGAAAAAATCAAAGCTTGTCTTTAAGGAGTATGAGAAATTCATAAGGTGAATTTCTTATAGAAACGATGAAAAGCATACGGTGTAAGCTTTTCATCGTTTTTTATTGCTTGCATTATAAACTTATCAATGTTAGAATTTTACTGGAAAATAGGCGATAAAAGCCTTTAAAATAAATGAAAAATAAACTTTGATAAAAAGAGATAGAAAGAGAGAAAAGATATGTGGATTGCAGATGGATGGAAAGAGTATGAAGTAATTGATTCTTCTTGTGGAGAAAAATTAGAGAGATGGGGAGATTATATCCTAGTTCGCCCAGACCCACAAGTAATTTGGGATACAGAGAAAAAAGATAAACGTTGGAGAAAGATGAATGGACACTACCATAGAAGCAATAAAGGTGGTGGAGAATGGGAGTTTTTTGATCTTCCAAAACAATGGCAGATTCATTATAAAGAATTGACTTTTAATTTACAGCCATTTAGTTTTAAACATACAGGTCTATTTCCAGAGCAGGCAACAAACTGGGATTGGTTTTCTGAAAAGATTAAAAAAGCAAATCGTCCAATAAAAGTTTTAAATCTCTTTGCTTATACAGGAGGAGCTACGATTGCCGCTGCCAATGCAGGAGCTTCTGTTACTCATGTAGATGCTTCAAAAGGAATGGTAACATGGGCAAAAGAAAATGCACGTTCTTCAGGATTAGAAGATGCACCAATCCGTTGGCTTGTAGATGACTGTGTAAAATTTGTAGAAAGAGAAATTCGTAGAGGAAATAAATACGATGGTATTATTATGGATCCTCCTTCTTATGGAAGAGGACCAAAAGGAGAAATTTGGAAAATTGAAGAAAAGATTCATCCATTTGTACAGCTTTGTACAAAAATCTTATCCGATGATCCATTGTTCTTCTTAATTAATTCTTATACAACAGGACTTCAACCAGCCGTTCTTTCTTATATGATGAACGTAGAAATTGTAAAGAAATTTGGTGGTAAAGTCGAAGCAGGAGAAATTGGTCTCCCAGTATCTTCAAATGGATTAGTGCTTCCTTGTGGAGCTTCTGGACGTTGGGAAAAATAATGAAAGCATAAAAAATAGTTGTTATTTTAAGAAGGGAAGTGAGGAGTTGGCAGAGATTCAAAAGAGAAAGCATAGAAAAATGTTTTTTCTCTTTCTTTTATTGGCTGGAGCAATTTTCTTTCTTCTTCCTAAAACAATTTATGCAGAAACAATAAACGAAGAGAGAAGTGAGTTAATTTCTCCAGTTACTTCTATCTATGGAACAAAAGTTTTGATCATTAAGCCGAATGCTCCACAGTTAAAAATGATAGAAGGAAGCAGTCAACAACTTTATTACCAAGTGTTGCCTACTACCGCTTTAAATACAAAAGTGACCTTTGCTACTTCCGATAAAAAAGTAGTATCCGTTGATAGCAGAGGAGTGATGAAAGGGTTAATGCCAGGGCGTGCCATTATTACCATTTCTAGTACAGACGGAAGTGGGGTTCGCACAAGAGTTATTGTTCAAGTGACGAAAAAGGTATCAAGAGTGAAAAATATAGCACATCGTGGAATTGTAGATGTAGCACCAGAAAACTCTATGGCTGCTTTTAAAGCGGCAGGTGAGAAAGGATTTTGGGGAATTGAATTTGATATTCAGACCACAAAAGATCACCATTTTATCGTTATGCATGATGCGGATATTGCGCGTATGACCAATGGAAGTGGATATGTAAAAGATTATACAAGGTGGGAGCTTCGAAGGTATAAGATCGATAGTGGAGAAAATTTAAAAGACTTACCGACCCAAAGGATACCAGAGTTAACAGATGTATTAAATCTTTGTCGAGCTTATAATATGGTTCCTGTTATTGAATTAAAAGAGGTTCAAGTGTCAGAACTAGGGGAATTTTTAGCTATATTAAAAAAATATGATTTAGAAGATCGAGCGGTTGTGATTTCTTTTAAATTAGAGCTGTTAGAGTGGTTAAGAAGTCATTCAGAAACTCTACAGTTACAGTGGATAGAAAAGAGTATGTCCACCTCACATATTACTTTATGCAGTTTAAGAAAAATTGATATCGATACAAAATTGCATGGAGTAACAAGGGAAAAAGTGCGATTTGCGCATGAATTAGGTGTGGCAGTAAACTGCTGGACAATTGTAAATGATACAGAATATCAAAGGATGCAGGATGCAGATGTGGACTATATTACGATGGATATGATCCCCCCAGCACTGCGATAGTAATAATAATTAAGAAGGATTTTTTTCGTGAAGATAATAAAAGCGAAAAGAATCCAGAAATAGAAGTGAATCGTTATTTGACTATATTCGTCGAATAGGCTATTTACTTCTATTTTTAATTTATGATAGAATAGGTTAGAATACAAAGGTGTTCGAAAAGCAAAAGTATTTTCCGTTACTAATTATGTTTCATATTATTTATGGAAGAAATACATTATTATATAGAAGGAACCCGTTTCATTTCAAGGAGAGCAATAAAAGGAATGATCCATTTAGAAAAACTTTTTGAGATGATATAGAAAGGAAGCGAACGTTTCTAACAAGTCTTAAAAAAGGTTTCGGAAATATATAGAAAATATGGAGAAATAAGTAATGGTAAAAATGCACACAAAATCTGCGGAAATTTGTTGGATTTTTTATTTTAAAAAGTAGTCTAAATAATAAAAAAATACTTGCCAATCCCGAAAATATAGTATATACTAATACCTGTTGTGACATGATAGCGATGAAGCGTGAGGTTGCTACACAAGAGGTGTAGGTTTTCCGTGGAGCGAATGTCAAGTTAGAGAAACTGGCGACAAGTCACTGTACAAGAACAATAGAACTGTAGGATTTTAAGAAGACAACAGGGAGAGAGTGTGCATCGGAAGAAAAAACAGAAGATACACACGGGTAAGTGTACAGTCACCGCTTGTCGTACTAATATTAAGTGCGAAAAGGAGGCGACTTTTTTTATGGCAAGTCAAGTAATGAGAATTACATTAAAAGCGTATGATCATCAGTTAATTGATGCTTCTGCAAAATCTATTATCGAAACTGTAAAAAAGACAGGAGCAAAGGTGAGCGGTCCAGTACCAATGCCTACTAAGAAAGAGGTAGTAACAATTCTTAGAGCGGTTCACAAATATAAAGATTCTAGAGAACAGTTCGAACAAAGAACACATAAGAGATTAATTGATATCATCACACCAACTCAAAAGACTGTTGATGCTTTATCTGGATTAGAAATGCCAGCAGGCGTTGATATCAGCATCAAAATGAAATAAAAAAGTCCAAATTAGGAAAAATCCTTTAAGGTTTATTTATATAAGCCATCTAGGATGATTGCACAACGATGCAATCCGCTGTAGATCAAATTAGGAGGTAAATTCAGCAATGAAGAAAGCGATTTTAGCAACAAAAGTCGGAATGACTCAAATCTTCAACGAAGATGGAGTATTAACTCCAGTTACTGTATTACAGGCTGGTCCTTGTGCAGTAACACAAGTAAAAACAATGGAAAATGACGGATATAGTGCCGTTCAGGTTGGTTTCATGGATAAAGCAGAACGCCTTATCAACAAACCACAGAAAGGTCACTTTGATAAAGCTGGTGTAGCTCCAAAGAGATTCGTTAAAGAATTCAGATTCGAAAACGCTGAAGAGTACACAGTAGGACAGGAAATCAAAGTTGACATCTTCGCAGAAGGTGACAAAATTGATGCAACTGCAACATCAAAAGGTAAAGGATATGCAGGCGCAATCAAAAGACATAATTTCCACAGAGGTCCTGTAACTCACGGTTCTAAACACCACAGACACATCGGTTCTAACGGTTCTGCAACAACACCAGGACGCGTTTGGAAAGGTAAAAAGATGGCTGGTCACATGGGATGTGAAAGAGTTACAATCCAGAATCTTGAAATCGTAAGAATCGACGCAGACAATAACATTATCTTAGTAAAAGGTTCTGTTCCAGGACCAAAAAAAGCTTTAGTAATGTTAAGAGAAACTGTAAAAAGCGGTAAATAATTAGGCTTTCACAAGGAAGGAGGACACACAGATGGCATCAGTATCTGTTTTAAATATGGAAGGTGCACAGGTTGGTACAGTTGAATTAAACGACGCAATCTTCGGTGTAGAAGTAAATGAACACTTAGTGCACATGGCTGTAGTAGCACAGCTCGCTAATAACCGTCAGGGAACACAGAGCGCAAAAACTCGCGCAGAAGTTCGTGGAGGCGGAAGAAAACCTTGGAGACAAAAAGGAACTGGTCATGCAAGACAAGGTTCTATCAGAGCTCCACAATGGACAGGCGGCGGAGTAGTATTCGCACCAAAGCCAAGAGATTACTCTATCAGATTAAACAAAAAAGAAAAGAGAATCGCATTAAAATCTGCTTTAACATCTAGAGTAAATGAAAACAAATTCATCGTACTTGACGAGTTAAAATTAGATGAAATCAAAACTAAGAAATTCCAGGCAGTTTTAAATAACTTAAAAGTAGAAAAAGCTTTAGTAGTTATGAACGAAAAAGATGAAAACGTTATTCTTTCTGCAAGAAACATTCCATCAGTAAAAACTGCTTTAACAAATACAATTAATGTATACGACATCTTGAAATACGATACAGTTGTTGTAACAAAAGATGCGTTAGCAACAATTGAGGAGGTGTACGCATAATGGCAGCTTTAAGATATTACGACGTAATTCTGAAACCAGTTATTACAGAAAAAAGTATGAACGCTATGGGCGAGAAAAAATATACTTTCTTAGTACACCCAGAAGCTACAAAAAGCCAGATTAAAGAGGCTGTAGAAAAAATGTTCGAAGGAACAAAAGTTGAAAAAGTAAACACAATGAACTGCGACGGAAAAACAAAAAGACGTGGTATGGTTTACGGAAAAACAGCTAAAACAAAAAAAGCTATCGTTAAATTAACAGCTGAAAGCAAAGATATCGAAATCTTCGCTGGCCTATAATCAGTAGGCGAGGTATTTTCGAGCCACTGATTATGCCGATACTTCGAGCGTAGCGAGAATGTATCTTCATAAAATATGATAAAGAAAACTATACGCAATAAAAGCGTGACATGAAATTGAGTATTGAAAGGAGTGCTAATAATGGGAATTAAAACATTTAACCCATATACACCTTCCAGAAGAAATATGACTAGCTTAGATTTCGCTGAAATCACAAAGAAAACTCCAGAGAAATCTTTATTAGTTTCTTTAAACAAAACAGCTGGTCGTAACAATCAGGGAAAAATTACAGTAAGACACCGCGGAGGCGGAGCTAAAAAGAAATATAGATTAATCGACTTCAAAAGAAATAAAGATGGTATTCCAGCAAAAGTTGTTGGTATCGAATACGATCCAAACAGAACAGCAAACATCGCATTATTAACATATGCAGATGGTGAAAAGAGATATATCATCGCACCTGCTAAATTACAGGTAGGCGAAGTATTAATGAGCGGTCCAGACGCTGAAGTTAAAGTAGGAAACTGCTTACCACTTGCTAACATTCCAGTTGGTACAGAAATTCACAACATCGAAATGTACCCAGGAAAAGGTGGACAGTTAGTTCGTTCTGCTGGTAACTCTGCTCAGTTAATGGCGAAAGAAGGAAAATACGCTACATTAAGACTTCCATCAGGCGAAATGAGATTAATTCCAATCGTATGCCGTGCAACAATCGGACAGGTTGGTAACATCGAACATGACCTTGTAAACATCGGTAAAGCAGGACGTAAACGCCATATGGGTATCCGTCCAACAGTTCGTGGTTCCGTAATGAACCCTAATGACCATCCACACGGTGGTGGTGAAGGTAAGACAGGTATCGGTCGTCCAGGTCCATGTACACCTTGGGGTAAACCTGCTCTTGGCTTAAAGACAAGAAAGAAAAACAAACAATCTAACAAAATGATCGTAAGAACTAGAGACGGTAAGAACGTAAAATAATAAGGAGGTAACCTATGGCTCGCTCACTTAAAAAAGGACCATTTGCAGACAAAAGCTTATTAAAGAAAATCGATGCTTTAAATGCAGCAAATGAAAAAACAGTGATTAAATCTTGGTCACGTCGTTCCACAATCTTCCCTTCATTCGTAGGACACACAATTGCCCTTCACGACGGAAGAAGACATGTGCCAGTATATATTACAGAAGATATGGTTGGACACAAACTCGGAGAGTTCGTTGCAACAAGAACTTATAGAGGACATGGAAAAGACGAAAAGAAATCAAAAGTTCGTTAATTGATTAGAAGATGAAAGGAGGTCACATCCATGGCTAAAGGACATAGATCCCAAATCAAAAGAGAGAGAAATCTTAAAAATCGCGAAACTAGACCATCAGCTAAATTATCTTACGCTAGAGTGTCAGTTCAGAAAGCTTGCTTTGTATTAGATGCAATCCGTGGAAAAAGTGTTCAAGAAGCACTTGGTATCTTAGCATACAGCCCAAGATATGCGTCTTCAGTTATAGAAAAACTTTTAAAATCTGCTATCGCTAACGCAGAAAACAACAACAATATGAACCCAGAAAACCTTTACGTTGCAGCTTGCTATGCAAACAAAGGACCAACAATGAAAAGAATTCAACCAAGAGCACAGGGTAGAGCTTATAGAATCGAAAAGAGAATGAGCCACATCACAATCGTGCTGGATGAAAGATAGGAGGCAATCATGGGACAGAAAGTTAATCCTCATGGCTTAAGAGTCGGTGTTATTAAGGATTGGGATTCAAGATGGTATGCACCAAAAGCTGATTTTGCTGGAAACCTTGTAGAAGATCAGAAAATTAGAACATTCCTTAAAAAGAGATTATACAATGCTGGAATTTCAAAAATTGAAATCGAAAGAGCATCAGATAGATTAAAAGTTATCGTTTACACAGCAAAACCTGGTATCGTAATCGGTAAAGGCGGAGCTTCTATCGAAGCATTAAAAGCAGAAGTTCAGAAAATGACTGCTAAAAAATTATTAATTGACATCAAAGAAGTAAAAAGACCGGACAAAGATGCTCAGTTAGTAGCAGAAAACATTGCTGCACAGCTTGAAAATCGTATCTCTTTCAGAAGAGCTATGAAATCTTGCATGCAGAGAACAATGAGAAGCGGAGCACTCGGAATTAAAACATCTGTATCTGGACGTTTAGGTGGAGCTGATATGGCTCGTACAGAGTTCTACAGCGAAGGAACAATTCCTCTTCAGACACTTCGTGCAGATATCGATTATGGATTCGCAGAAGCAGACACAACATATGGTAAAGTCGGTGTTAAAACATGGATTTACCATGGTGAAGTACTTCCAACTAAAGAAGGGAGCGATAAATAATGTTAATGCCTAAAAGAGTAAAACGTCGTAAACAGTTCCGTGGTACTATGGCTGGTAAGGCGTTAAGAGGAAATAAAATCAGCAACGGTGAATTCGGTATCGTTGCTATGGAACCAGCTTGGATTCGTTCCAACCAGATCGAAGCAGCCCGTGTTGCTATGACTCGTTATATCAAACGTGGTGGTAAAGTTTGGATCAAAATTTTCCCAGATAAACCAGTAACAGCAAAACCTGCAGAAACTCGTATGGGTTCTGGTAAAGGTACTTTAGAATACTGGGTAGCAGTAGTAAAACCAGGACGTGTTATGTTCGAAATCGCTGGTGTACCAGAAGAAACAGCTAGAGAAGCTCTTCGCTTAGCTATGCATAAGTTACCAGTTAAATGTAAGATCGTATCTCGTGCAGATTTAGAAGGCGGTGATAACAGTGAAAACAACTAAGTATGTAGAAGATTTAAGAAGTAAATCAGCTGCAGAACTCAATGAAGAATTAGTAGCTGCTAAAAAGGAATTATTTAACTTAAGATTCCAAAACGCAACAAATCAATTAGACAATACAAGCAGAATTAAAGAAGTAAGAAGAAATATTGCCAGAATTCAGGGTGTTATCACTGAAAAGGCAAATAGTATTGCTTAATAATATATCCTGAAAGGAGGAACAACTGTCGTGGAAAGAAATCTGAGAAAAACACGTGTAGGTAGAGTTGTTAGCGACAAGATGGATAAAACTATCGTAGTTGCTATTGAAGATAATGTAAAACATCCTTTATACGGTAAAATCGTAAAAAGAACATATAAATTAAAAGCTCATGATGAAAATAATGAGTGTCGTATTGGTGACAGAGTAAAAGTAATGGAAACAAGACCTTTATCTAAAGATAAAAGATGGAGACTTGTTGAAATCGTAGAAAAAGCGAAATAATTTCGTGCGGAAGGAGATATAGGCATGATCCAACAGGAATCAAGACTTAGAGTTGCTGATAACACAGGTGCTAAAGAGTTACTTTGCATCAGAGTAATGGGCGGTTCTACAAGAAGATATGCTAATATCGGCGATATCATCGTTGCTTCAGTTAAAGATGCAACACCAGGTGGTGTTGTTAAAAAAGGCGATGTTGTAAAAGCCGTTGTTGTTCGTAGTAAAAAAGGCGCTCGTCGTAAAGACGGTTCTTATATTAAATTCGATGAAAACGCTGCTGTAATCATTAAAGATGATATGAATCCAAAGGGAACTCGTATCTTTGGACCAGTAGCAAGAGAATTACGTGAAAAGAAATTCATGAAAATCGTTTCATTAGCACCAGAAGTATTATAAGGAGGTGTCACAGTGGCTACCATGAAAATCAAAAAAGGCGATATGGTTCAGGTTATCGCTGGTAAAGATAAAGGTAAAGAAGGAAAAGTTATTTCCGTAAATAAAAAGAACCACACTGTTTTAGTTGAAGGGATTAACATGATTACAAAACATGCGAAACCTAGCATGGCTAATCAGCAGGGTGGAATCATCCATCAGGAAGGTCCAATCGATATTTCAAATGTTATGTACCTTCACAACGGTAAAGCTACAAGAGTTGGATTCAAACTCGATGGCGACAAAAAAGTTCGTGTAGCAAAAGCAACAGGCGAAGTAATCGACTAATTAGAAGAAAGGAGGACTTTAAACCGTGAGTAGATTAAAAGATACTTATTATAGCGAAATCGTAGAAGCTATGATGAAGAAATTCGAATATAAAAACGTTATGCAAGTACCAAAACTCGATAAGATCGTAATCAACATGGGTGTTGGTGAAGCAAGAGAAAACGCAAAAGTTTTAGACGCAGCTGTAAGAGATATGGAAACTATCTCTGGACAGAAAGCTGTTGTAACTAGAGCTAAAAAATCCGTTGCTAACTTCAAACTTAGAGAAGGAATGCCAATCGGATGTAAAGTAACATTAAGAGGCGAAAAAATGTATGAATTCGCTGATCGTCTCATCAACTTAGCATTACCTCGTGTACGTGACTTCAGAGGTGTTAATCCTAACGCTTTTGATGGAAGAGGTAACTATGCTTTAGGTATTAAAGAACAGTTAATTTTCCCAGAAATCGAATACGATAAAGTTGATAAAGTTAGAGGTATGGACGTTATTTTCGTTACTACAGCTAACACAGACGAAGAAGCTCGTGAATTATTAACATTATTCGGTATGCCATTTCAGAAATAAAAGGAGGGAGATCCATGGCTAAAAAGGCAATGGTCAACAAACAGCAGAAACCTGCTAAATTCTCCACAAGAGAATACAATCGTTGTAAAATCTGTGGTCGTCCACATGCTTACTTAAGAAAATACGGAATCTGCAGAATCTGCTTCCGTGAATTAGCATACAAAGGACAGATTCCAGGTGTTAAAAAAGCATCTTGGTAAGATTGAGATAGATAGGAAGGAGGCACCATCACATGACAATGAGCGATCCAATTGCAGATATGCTTACTAGAATTCGTAACGCAAATACTGCGAAACATGATACAGTTGAAATCCCAGCTTCTAAAATGAAATTAGCTATTGCTGAAATCTTATTAAACGAAGGTTACATCAAAGCTTGTGAAGTAGTTGAAAACGGAGCATTCAAAAATATCGTAATCACATTAAAATACGGTAAAGATAAAAACGAAAAAACAATCTCTGGTATTAAGAGAATTTCTAAACCAGGTCTTAGAGTATATGCAGACGCTGAAAATCTTCCTAAAGTTTTAGGTGGACTTGGAACAGCTATCATTTCTACTAACAAAGGTGTTGTAACAGATAAAGTTGCAAGACAGCTTAACGTTGGTGGAGAAGTATTAGCATTCGTATGGTAATAACTATCATCGGATAGAGTGTCTCATGTAAGCTCCACGTGTCATGTGGTTTTCCTTTCGGTTTCGATAGGAACCACCAGGATACGTTGTGAGAACCTACGAATGAAATCGTAGGCGGAGTGAATTTTATAGTTCGTTAGGATACCATCATTTGATGGCACATTGAAGAAAATCATCCCTCACATATGGGGGATGTCCCAATGGTGAGAAGTAGATGTATGCTCTTCTCATGTTCGCAGGCAGTTGCCAGAAGTGAGCAAAAGCTTTCTAATGGTTCCTTGCCTTTGCGCAAATAGGGATTATCGTAAGGAAACTTACTTTAATATATATTCACTAGTAAAATCCTGAAACTTAATCAAACATTAATCAATCTAAGGAGGTAAAGACATGTCACGTATCGGTAGATTACCAATCGCAATTCCAGCAGGAGTTGAAGTTAACGTTGCTGCAGGTAACGTTGTGACTGTTAAAGGTCCAAAAGGTACATTAGAAAGAACAGTGCCAGTAGAAATGGACGTTAAAGTAGAAAATAACGAAGTTGTTGTTACAAGACCAAACGATTTAAAGAAAATGAAATCTTTACATGGTTTAACAAGAACTTTGATCAACAACATGGTCATTGGTGTAACTCAGGGTTATGAGAAAGTACTTGAGATCAACGGTGTTGGTTACAGAGCATCTAAACAGGGTAAAACTATTTCTTTCAACTTAGGTTTCTCTCATCCAGTAGAGATGACAGATCCAGAAGGAATCGAATCTGTTATGGATGGACAGAACAAAATTATCATCAAAGGTATCGATAAAGAAAAAGTTGGCCAGTACGCAGCTGAAATCAGAGACCTGAGAAGACCAGAACCATATAAGGGCAAAGGTATCAAGTATGCTGATGAAGTTATCAGACGTAAAGTTGGTAAGACTGGTAAGAAATAATTAAAGGAGTGAGATAGAATGGTTAGCAAACAATCAAGAACAAAAGTTCGTGTTAAAAAACACATGAAACTTCGTAACCGTTTCAGCGGTACTGCTGAAAGACCACGTTTAGCAGTTTTCAGAAGTAATAATCATATGTACGCTCAGATTATTGACGACACAGTTGGTAATACTTTAGTTTCAGCTTCAACACTTCAGAAAGAAGTAAAAGAAAAGCTTGAAAAAACTAATGACGTTGCAGCAGCTGCATACTTAGGTACAGTGATTGCGAAAAAAGCATTAGATGCAGGTATTACATCTGTTGTATTCGATAGAGGCGGATTTATTTATCAAGGTAAAATCAAAGCATTAGCAGATGCAGCAAGAGAAGCTGGTCTAGAATTCTAATAAAGGAGGAAACACACATGAAACGCACTATTATTGATCCTAGTCAGCTTGAATTACAAGAAAAAGTTGTAGCCATCAAACGTGTAACAAAAGTTGTTAAAGGTGGACGTAACTTCAGATTTGCAGCTCTTGTTGTAGTTGGAGATGGAAATGGCCATGTAGGTGCTGGATTAGGAAAAGCAACTGAAATTCCAGAAGCTATCCGCAAAGGAAAAGAAGACGCTATCAAAAAACTCGTTTCTGTTGCTATGGACGAAAATGGTTCTGTAACACACGACTATTTCGGTAAATTCGGAAGCGCTAGCGTATTATTAAAACAGTCTCCAGAAGGTACTGGTATCATCGCAGGAGGTCCTGCTCGTATCGTACTTGAATTAGCTGGATACAAAAACGTTCGTACAAAATCTTTAGGATCAAACAATAAACAGAACGTAGTTCTTGCTACTATTGATGGTCTTGCAAAATTAAAAACTCCAGAAGAAGTTGCTAAACTTCGCGGAAAATCTGTTCAAGAGATTTTAGGCTAAGGAGGAAATTAAAATGGCAGATAAATTAAAAATTACTTTAGTAAAATCTACAATTGGTGCCATTCCAAAACAGAGAGCAACTGTTGAAGCACTTGGACTTAACAAACTTCACAAAACAGTTGAAATGCCAGACAATGCGGCAGTTAGAGGGATGATCCAAAAAGTTAGACATTTAGTGAAAGTTGAAGAAATCTAATATCACGCGTAAGGAGGTGCAGAAGAGATGAATTTATCAAATTTACATGCTGCTGAAGGTTCCAGACAAAGAGACGACTTCAGAAGAGGACGTGGACATGGTTCAGGAAATGGAAAAACAGCTGGTAAAGGACACAAAGGCCAGAAAGCACGTTCAGGCGGCGGAGTAAGACCTGGTTTCGAAGGTGGTCAGATGCCTTTATATAGAAGACTTCCAAAGAGAGGTTTTCACAACAGAAATACAAAAGATATCATTGCTATCAATGTAGCTGATTTAGAAGTATTTGAAAATGATACAGTAGTAACTGTTGATTTACTTCATGAATCAGGTGTTGTAAAAATCCCTAACAGAGGAATCGACGGAATCAAGATTCTTGGAGGCGGAGAACTTACTAAGAAGCTTACGGTTCAAGCAACAGCTTTCAGCGCTAGTGCAAAAGAAAAAATTGAGGCTCTTGGTGGAAAAGCTGAGGTGATCTAATATGTTTAAGACGCTTCATAATGCGCTTAAAATGAAAGACATCAGAAAAAAACTCTTATTTACCTTAGGTATGTTGCTGGTTGTCCGTATCGGAAGCCAGCTCCCATTACCTGGGATTGATAATGCCGCAGTAAAGGCATTTTTACAGAGTTCCTTAGGTGATTCTTTTAACTTGATCAACTCATTCACTGGAGGCTCCTTTCTTGATATGTCCATCTTTGCGCTTAATGTAACGCCATATATCACATCTTCCATTATTATTCAGCTTCTGACAATTGCAATTCCTGCATTGGAAGAATTGCAAAAAGATGGTGAATCTGGAAGAAAGAAAATGACTGAGATTACACGTTATGTGACAATCGCATTAGGTATAATCGAAAGTTTAGGATTAGCGATTACATTCCAAAGACAAGGCTTATTCCGTGATATGAATGAATATTTAATCATCGTATCTATGGTTGTTACTTTAACAACTGGAGCAGCTCTTGTTATGTGGATTGGTGAACGTATTACAGAAAAAGGTGTTGGAAATGGTATTTCTATTATCCTTTTAATTAATATCGTATCAAGAATGCCTGGCGACTTTTATAAATTATATGAAAAATTTGTAAAAGGCCAAGCGATAACAACTGGTATCATTGCAGCTGTTATTATTGTTTTAGTTATCTTAATAACAACGGTTTTAGTTGTACTTTTACAAGATGCAGAAAGAAGAATTCCTGTACAATATGCAAAAAAAATGCAGGGACGTAGAATGATGGGGGCACAAGGAAGCCATATTCCTTTAAAAGTGAATACGGCAGGTGTTATTCCAGTTATCTTTGCATCTTCTATTATGCAGTTCCCATTGATTATTAGTAATTTATTTTCTATTGATCTTGAACCAACTGGATTTATTCAAAAGGCGATCATCAGTTTAAACCAGACAACTTGGTTTGATGCTGATCATCCAAAACGTACACTTGGTTTATTGATCTATATTGGTTTATTGATTTTCTTTGCTTATTTCTATACTGCAATTACTTTCAATCCATTGGAAGTTGCAAATAATATGAAAAAGCAAGGCGGATTTATTCCAGGTATTCGTCCTGGTAAACCAACTTCTGAATATTTAACTCAGATGTTAAATTACATTATTTTCATTGGTGCATGTGGCTTAATCATCATTGCAGTAATTCCAATTATTGCATCAGGTGTATTTAGTGCAAATGTATCTTTTGGTGGTACATCTTTAATCATTGTAGTTGGTGTAATTCTTGAAACAATTAAACAGATTGAGTCTCAAATGTTAGTCCGTCACTATAAAGGATTTTTGAACGATTAAGTAAAGTATAAGCTGTAGTGTCACTACAGCTTATTCGCGTTTTGTTTTAAATTTTGGAGGTATTCTCAAATGAAAATTATAATGCTAGGAGCACCTGGTGCTGGAAAAGGAACACAGGCAAAAATGATTGCTAATAAATATGGTATTCCTCATATTTCAACAGGTGATATTTTCCGTGCAAACATCAAAGAAGGTACAGAATTAGGAAGAAAAGCAAAAGAATATATGGATCAGGGATTACTTGTACCGGATGAATTAACAGTTGATCTTGTAGTAGATCGCCTTCAGAAAGAAGACTGTACAAATGGATTTATTTTAGATGGTTTCCCAAGAACAATTTCCCAAGCAGAAGCATTAAAAAATGCAAATCAGACTCTTGATTTTGCAATTGATGTGGATGTTCCAGATGAAAGCATCGTAAATAGAATGGCTGGAAGAAGAGCTTGTGTTGGTTGCGGTGCAACTTATCATATCAAATACAACGCTCCAAAAACAGAAGGAATTTGCGATGTATGTGGAAAAGAATTAATCTTAAGAGACGATGATAAGGCAGAAACTGTTCAAAAACGTTTGAAAGTTTACCATGATCAGACACAGCCTCTTATCGATTACTACAAAGAAGTTGGTATTTTAAGAACCGTTGATGGAACTCAAAATATGGATGACGTTTTTGCGGCAATTGTCAAAATCTTAGGAGCATAGATATGTCTGTATCAATTAAATCAGAGAGAGAAATTGAACTCATGCGTGAAGCAGGAAGAATTCTTGCAATCACTCATGCTGAGATGAAAAAAGCATTGAAGCCAGGAATGTCCACAAAGGATATTGATAGAATTGGAGAAGAGGTCATAAGAAGTTATGGCTGTATTCCAAATTTTAAAAATTATCATGGATATCCAGCCTCCGTATGCGTTTCCATTAATGATGAAGTAGTTCATGGAATACCAAGTGAGAAAAGAATCATCAAAGAAGGCGATATTGTAAGCCTTGACTGTGGTTGTATCTACAAAGGATATCATTCAGATGCTGCTAGAACCCACGCTGTTGGAGAAATCAGCAAAGAAGCGAAACAGTTAATTGAGGTAACAAGACAAAGTTTCTTTGAAGGTATGAAATATGCAAAGGAAGGATATCATTTAGTTGATATCGCAAGGGCGATTCAGTCCTATGCGGAGAGCTTTGGATATTCTGTTGTACGAGACTTAGTTGGTCATGGAATTGGAACGAATCTTCATGAAGATCCACAGATTCCAAACTTTGTAACAAGACGAAGAGGTATCCGTTTACAGGCGGGTATGACTCTTGCAGTAGAACCAATGATCAATCAAGGGGATTATGATGTAAGCTGGCTTGACGATGAATGGACAGTAATAACAGAAGATGGTTCCCTTTCAGCACATTATGAAAATACAGTGTTGATCACAAAAGGAGAACCAGAGTTTCTCACAATTGGTGATGAAATAGAACAATAATATGGAAATTTAATTTAAGAGGAGGGCACACCCTATGGCTAAAGCCGATGTAATTGAAATCGAAGGAACGGTAGTTGAAAAATTACCAAACGCTATGTTTAAAGTTGAACTAGAAAATGGACATATTGTATTAGCGCACATCAGCGGTAAATTAAGAATGAATTTCATTAAAATTTTACCTGGTGATAAAGTAACTTTAGAAATGTCTCCATATGATTTAACAAAAGGAAGAATTATTTGGAGAGATAAGTAAATTTAAGTAAATTTCCTCTTGCAATTTACAAATTTTAGTGATATGCTAGTAGGGAACTTTTTTTGAAAGGAGAGATTGCTGTGAAGGTTAGAGCATCTGTAAAACCTATTTGCGAAAAATGCAAGGTAATCAAAAGAAAAGGCGCAATTAGAATTATTTGCGAAAATCCAAAACACAAACAGAGACAAGGTTAATTTTCATACTTGCTTTTTGTTGTGGAATCATGTATAATACCATTTCGGTATTTAAAATTTGTAAGCGGCTGTAATGCGAACCACCAGGATGGGTTGTTCGTGTTAGTTAAAAATATAAAATCGTCATTAAAATATAAAAATAGTAGAAACAAACAGGCTTAAGGTCTGTGATATGTATGAACATTTCACCGTACGCGGATACATAGAACATTCCTTAGACAATGAAAATTTAGCGGAGGTGCAAAGACACATGGCTCGTATTTCAGGTGTTGATTTACCAAGAGAAAAACGCGTAGAAATCGGTCTTACTTACATCTATGGTATCGGTAGACCAAGCGCAGATAAAATCCTTAAAGAAGCAAATGTTAGCCCAGATACTCGTGTACGCGACTTAACAGATGAAGAAGTTAAAAGATTAAGCGAAATCATCAACGAGCAGTACATGGTTGAAGGTGATTTAAGAAGAGAAATCGCATTAAACATCAAACGTTTACAGGAAATCGGATGCTACAGAGGAATCCGTCATAGAAAAGGTCTTCCAGTTCGTGGACAGAAGACAAAGACTAACGCTAGAACTCGTAAGGGTCCTAAGAGAACAGTAGCAAACAAGAAGAAATAATAAATAACAGTTGATAGATAAACCAGCAGGAGGTTTAAGTAATGGCAGCAAAAAAAGTTACTAAAAAAGTGACAAAGAAACGTGTTCGTAAGAACGTTGAGCGCGGACAGGCTCACATTCAGTCATCTTTTAATAATACAATCGTTACATTAACCGATGCAGAAGGAAATGCTCTTTCTTGGGCAAGTGCAGGCGGACTTGGATTTAGAGGTTCAAGAAAGTCTACTCCTTACGCAGCACAGATGGCAGCTGAAACAGCTACTAAAGCAGCATTGGTTCATGGATTAAAGACAGTAGAAGTTATGGTAAAAGGACCAGGATCAGGAAGAGAAGCAGCAATTCGTGCACTTCAAGCTTGCGGTCTTGAAGTAACAAGCATTAAAGATGTTACACCAGTACCACACAACGGATGCCGTCCACCAAAACGTAGAAGAGTATAATAGGAGGATACGAGAATGGCAGTAGATAGAACTCCAGTCCTAAAAAGATGTAGATCTTTAGGTCTTGATCCTGTTTATATGGGAATCGATAAAAAATCTAACAGAAGTTTAAATAGAGCAAATAGAAAGTTAAGTGAATATGGACTTCAGCTTCGTGAAAAACAGAAAGCGAAATTCATTTATGGTGTTTTAGAAAAACCTTTCAGAAACTACTTTGCAAAAGCAACAAAAATGAGAGGTTTAACAGGTCCTAACTTAATGATCTTATTAGAGTCAAGACTTGATAACGTAATGTTCCGTCTTGGATACGGAAGAACAAGAAAAGAATGTAGACAGATCGTTGACCACAAACATGTATTAGTTAACGGTAAAGTTGTTAACATTCCATCTTACTTAGTAAAAGCTGGCGATGTAATTGAAATCGCTGAAAAATACAAATCTTCTCAGAGATACAAAGACATCTTAGAAGTAACAGAAGGAAGATTAGTTCCAGCTTGGTTAGAAGCTAACCATGAAAACTTATCAGGAGTAGTTAAAGAACTCCCAACAAGAGATCAAATCGACGTTCCAGTTAATGAAACATTAATCGTCGAATTATATTCTAAATAATAATCGAGTTAGCCAGTGGCTATTTCTTCTGTGTCAGAAACGTCTTTGTAATCCAATGGCTTTTTCCTACACAAAAGAAAATCGATTTGATGTAAAGTTAAAACCCATGCGTAGCGTTGTAAGATTGCGCATGGAGTTTTGACGTTACAAAGCAGGTATGTTCCGAACCTGCTCTATAAATTTGTATTTCAAAATCGGTTGCAGTTTGGAACAACTGCCCTCAAAGAATCAGATCACCCATAAGGAGGGTCCGCAATGTTTGAATTTGAAAAACCAAGAATCGAAATCGCAGAGATTTCAGAAGATAACAGATATGGTCGTTTTGTTGTTGAGCCATTAGAGAGAGGTTACGGTACCACTCTGGGTAATTCTTTAAGAAGAATTATGCTTTCTTCTTTACCTGGTTCTGCTGTAAGCTCTGTTAAGATCAAAGGTGTCTTACATGAGTTCAGCTCCATCCCTGGAGTCAAAGAAGATGTAACAGAGATCATCTTAAACATCAAAGAATTAGCAATTAAAAACAACAGCACAACAAATGAGCCAAAACATGCTTATATTGAATTTGCAGGTGATGGCGTTGTTACAGCAGCAGACATCAATGTTGATAGCGACATTGAGATTTTAAACCCAGATTTAGTAATTGCAACTTGCAATGGTGGTGCTGACTGTAAATTAGATATGGAATTAACCATTACAAAAGGACGCGGATATGTAGGTGCTGATAAGAACAAAAATGAAGATAGTGCAATCGATGTAATTGCAGTAGATTCTATTTACACACCTGTAGAACGCGTAAATTTAACAGTAGAAAATACTCGTGTAGGTCAGATTACAGATTATGATAAACTCACATTAGATGTATTCACAAACGGAACTTTAGCTCCAGATGAAGCGGTTTCTCTTGCAGCAAAAGTTTTAAGTGAGCATTTAAATCTCTTCATTGATCTTTCTGAAAATGCAAAAACTGCAGAAGTTATGGTAGAAAAAGAAGACGATGAAAAAGAAAAAGTTCTTGAAATGAACATCGATGAATTAGAATTATCTGTTCGTTCATACAACTGCTTAAAGAGAGCAGGCATCAACACTGTTGAAGAACTTACAAATAAAACTCCAGAAGATATGATGAAAGTTCGTAACTTAGGACGTAAATCATTAGAAGAAGTTTTAGCAAAATTAAAAGAATTAGGTCTTGAACTTAACGCAAGTGAAGAGGCTTAATCATACAAATTTGTTACAAATAACGACCCACTTAGGCTGAAGAATAGTAGGCATAGTGAATAACCAAACCATAGGAGGTCCATTTAATCATGGCTAAATACAGAAAATTAGGTAGAACATCTAACCAGAGAAAAGCATTATTAAGAAATCAGGTAACAAACCTTTTATACAACGGAAAAATCCGTACAACAGAAGCAAAAGCAAAAGAAATCAGAAAAATCGCTGAATCTTTCATCGCTTTAGCTGTAAGAGAAAAAGACAACTTTGAAACAGTTACTGTTGAAGCTAAAGTTGCTAAAAAAGATGAAAACGGTAAGAGAGTAAAAGAAGTTGTTGATGGAAAGAAAGTAACTGTATACGAAACAGTTTCTAAAGAAATCAAAAAAGATATGCCTTCTCGTTTACATGCAAGAAGACAGATGTTAAGCTTCTTATACCCAGTAACAGAAGTTCCTACAGAACTTGCTAAAAAGAAAGCTAACACAAAGAAAGTTGACTTAGCAGACAAATTATTCGAAGAAATCGCACCAAAATATGCAGATCGAAAAGGTGGATACACAAGAATCGTTAAGATCGGACAGCGTAAAGGTGACGCTGCTATGGAAGTTATCATTGAATTAGTATAATCTGGTACATGATTTATATAAGCCCTAGAAGAAGAAATTCTCCTAGGGCTTTTTTATTTGTGTGGAAGGCATAAGTGAAGAAGAAATACTTGTATTTCTATTTCATGCCCCCCACGAATGTGAGAAGTTCCCAATGCGTGCTTCTCATCGTTTAATAGGAAATTCTAAATTATTTAGTTATTCCAGATAATATAAGAAACACAGAAGCATTTAATCATTCCAGCAATCGGTGTTGTCGATACCAACTTCTTTTGCATGGAATTCAGGGTTCTTTCCAGTTTTTAATTGTTTTTCATAGTCTTTTAGCACTTTAATAGCAATATTTCCTAATAATAAAATAGAAATAATATTGACAGTTGCCATGAATCCCATTGTAATATCTGCAATATTCCAAATAACAGAGAAATCGGCTTGTGCACCTAAGAAGACGGCGATTAAACAAGTGATGCGGAAAATGAAAAGCAAAACTTTACTATTTTTGATAAATAGAATATTGGACTCTGCATAGTAGTAGTTTCCAACTAAACTGCTAAAAGCGAAAGCGAAAATGGAAAAAGTGATAAAATGAATTCCCCATTGTCCAACATTGGCTGAAATGGCTTTTTGAACGAATGGAATTCCATCTAATACATTTGGTACGCCTTCTACGCCTGAAATAAGAAGCATCATAGCGGTAGCGGAACAAATGAGTAGAGTATCAATAAAAACAGATAACACTTGAACGAGACCTTGCTTTGCAGGATGGCTAACACTAGCGGAAGCAGATGCATTTGGGGCACTACCCATACCAGCTTCGTTAGAGAACAGCCCACGTTTGATACCAATTACAACAGCGCTTCCTGCAATTCCACCAAAAATCGCTTGGAAATCAAAAGCACCTTTGAAAATAATAGCAAAGACATGAGGCATTTCGGATAGATTCATAAGGATCGTAACAAACCCCATTAATAAATAACCGATTGCCATAATTGGTACGATAACAGAAGTGATAAAACCAATGCGATGGACACCGCCGAAAATAACAAAGGCAGTTCCAGCGGCTAACACAAGTCCTACAATGGCTGGAATATGAGTTTCATTATAATTTGGAATATAATAAGCCAAAGCAGAAGAAATATTAAAAGATTGTAATCCGTTAAAACCATAAGCAAAACAGATAATTAAAAGAACAGAAAATAAAATACCAAGCCAGCGTTTTTTTAACGCTTTTTCCATATAATAAGAAGGGCCACCACGGAAATCTTTTCCATCTTTAATTTTGTAGACTTGGGCTAATGTACTTTCAATAAAGGCAGAAGCTCCGCCAAGAAGTGCCATAAGCCACATCCAAAAGACCGCACCAGGGCCACCAACTGCGATTGCAGTGGCGATTCCCGCAATATTACCAGTTCCAACACGGGAAGCGGTGGAGATCATCAAAGCCTGAAAAGAGGACACTTGTTTCATGCCGTCTTCTACCGCTGCTTTTTCTCCAATTACTTGAATCGAATTTTTGAGTAATCGTACCTGAACAAATCGGGTACGAATCGTAAAGTAAATATCCGCTCCGAATAAAAGTATCAGTAAGGGGTACGTATACATAAAGTCATTAATGGCAGTTAAAATGTCGTTTAACATTTGTGTATTTCCTCCTAAGTTTTAAAATATTTTGTTGTCAGTTATAATAAGTATTGCCGATCCCAATAACATTATAATGAAAGAAAGGGAAAAAGAATAGTGGAAATTTCTTTTTCTTGCAATCTAGAGTAGATTATTCTAAACTATCAATAGATATTTTCTTAGAAAAAACAACAAAGCCATCGCTATAAAAGGAAAAGAGAGTGCTCGTTAGAAAGTGAGGTGCATAATGAGTATTATTAAAATAAAAGATGTTATTTATGAATACTTAAAGCGAAATGAACAAGGTGAAGTAGAAGAGTCCGTTCAAGCGGTGAGTGGTGTTACCATTGATATTGAACAAGGTGAATTTGTGGCTATTTTAGGGCATAATGGTTCTGGAAAGTCCACCCTTGCCAAACACTTAAATGCCATTTTAAAACCGACAAGTGGGACGATTTATGTGAAAGAAATGGATACAAAAGATGATAGCCATTTATTGGATATTAGGCAAACCACAGGAATGGTATTCCAAAATCCAGATAATCAGATCATTGGGACAGTGGTAGAAGAAGATGTGGCATTTGGTCCAGAAAATCTTGGAGTTCCAACAAAGGAGATTTGGGAAAGAGTGTTAAAGAGTTTAGAAGCTGTAAATATGACTGCTTATCGAGAACATTCGCCCAATAAATTATCGGGAGGACAAAAGCAAAGAATTGCAATTGCAGGAGTTGTGGCTATGGAGCCTGAATGTATTGTTTTGGACGAGCCAACGGCAATGCTTGACCCCATTGGAAGAAAAGATGTAATTGAAGCCGTTCATGAATTAAATCGTGAGAAAAAGATTACCATTATTTTAATTACCCATAATATGAATGAAGTTATCGATGCAGATAAAGTTTATGTTATGGATCATGGAAAAGTAGTGCTAAAGGGAAGTCCTCGTGAAATTTTTAGAGAAGTAGAGACGATGAAAAGCTATGGATTAGAGGTGCCTGCTTCCACAGAGTTAGCGTATCAGTTGAAAAAAGCTGGCGTAAATATTCGGACAGATATTTTAACAAAAGAGGAGTTGGTGGAACAGTTATGTCAATTAAATTAGAAAATGTCAATTATTTTTATAGCCAAGGAACGGCTTATGAAAAGCAGGCGTTAAAAGATATTAATTTAGAAATTAAAAAAGGAGAGTTTGTTGGAATTGCTGGACATACAGGTTCTGGAAAATCAACGCTGATTCAACATCTAAATGGGTTAGAAAAAGCGACTTCAGGCACGATTACTTATGATGGACAAGATATTTATAAGAAAGATTTTGATCTAGATAGTTTAAGAAGAAAAGTGGGATTGACTTTTCAATATCCAGAATATCAATTGTTTGAAGCTACTGTTTTTGAAGATGTGTGCTTTGGACCAAAAAATCAAGGATTTTCGGAAGAAGAAGTAAAAGAGCGAGCAAGGGAGGCCTTACAACTTGTTGGTTTTCCAGAGGAGTTTTATGATAAATCCCCATTTCAGTTGTCAGGAGGACAAAAACGTCGTGTTGCCATTGCAGGGGTTCTTGCAATGAATCCAGAATATTTGATTTTAGATGAACCTGCAGCGGGTCTTGATCCTATAGGAAGAACCGAGATTTTGGATCAGATTAAAAAACTTCATGATGAAAAAGGAATTGCTGTTATTTTAGTATCCCATAGTATGGAAGATTTGGCTCATTATGTGGATCGCCTTATTGTTATGAATCATGGAGAAAAAGTATTTGATGATACACCAAAAAATGTTTTTGCCCATTATAAAGAGTTAGAATGGATTGGACTATCTGCTCCAGAAGTCACTTATATTATGAATGAGTTAAAAGAAAAAGGCTTTCCTGTAAGAACCGATATTATTCATATGGAAGAGGCCACAAAAGAAATTTTAAGAGTATTGAAAAAAGGGGGAGAAAGACAATGATAAGAGATATTACAATTGGGCAATATTATCCCTCTCATTCGATTTTACATCGTTTAGATCCGAGAACAAAAATTATGGGAACGGTTTTTTTCATTATTAGTTTATTTGTAGGAAATTCCATACTTACCTATGGGGTGGCAACCTTGTTTTTAGCCATTATGATAAAGATTTCAAAGGTTCCATTAAAGTTTATTTTAAAGGGACTTAAGCCAATTATTATTTTCCGTTATCATTAATATGTTATTTACTCCAGGAGAAGCGATTGTTTCCATAGGATTTTTGCATATTACAAAAGAAGGAATCCGACTGGCGGTATTTTTAGCAATTCGTTTAGTTTATTTAGTCATTGGCTCTTCATTAATGACATTTACAACGACGCCAACGGCATTGACAGATGGATTAGAACGTCTTTTTCAATTTTTAAAAGTGGTAAAAGTTCCTGTCCATGAAGTGGCGATGATGATGGCCATTGCTCTTCGTTTCATTCCGATTTTAACAGAAGAATTGGATAAGATTATGAAAGCACAGGCAGCAAGAGGTGCAGACTTTAACCGAGGAACGTTAAAAGAAAAAGTAAATGGTTTAATTCCGATTATGGTACCACTCTTTATAGCAGCGATCCGTCGTTCTAACGATTTGGCTATGGCAATGGAAGCTCGTTGCTATCATGGAGGAGAAGGCAGAACGAGAATGAAACCTCTTGTATATGAAAAAAGAGATTATATAAGCTACTTAATCGTTATGGCTTATTTCATTGGGATTATCGTTCTTCGAATCCTGTTATAAGAAAAAGATTTCATACCACGATGTGGTTTACAAAAAAAGCAGCGTGACAAGATGGTTTCGTATGCCTGTTATTGTTTTTAAAAGAAAGGAAATAAGAAAAGTTTATGAAGCGTTTTAAATTAATCGTTGCCTATGATGGGACGAACTATTGTGGTTGGCAAGTGCAAAATAATGGGAAGACCATTGAAGGAGAGTTAAATCGCTGTTTAAGTGCTTTATTAAAAGAAGAAATCCAAGTAATTGGCGCTAGCCGAACAGATTCTGGTGTCCATGGAAAAGGAAATGTGGCTGTGTTTGATTCTGAGACAAGAATCCCAGGGGAAAAGATTTCTTATGCGCTAAATCAACGGTTACCAGATGATATTATTGTTCAAAAGTCAGAAGAAGTAGAAAGTGATTTTCATCCGAGATATTGTGATACCGTAAAAACATATGAATATAAAATATTAAATCGTACATTTCCAGATCCAATGCATCGGCTCTATGCGGATTTTATTCATTATCCCCTTAATATAGAAGCAATGAAAAAAGCCGCTACGTATCTTGTTGGAGAACATGATTTTAAAAGTTTTTGTTCCGCAGGAGCACAAGTAAAATCCACAGTGAGAACCGTCTATGCTTTAGATGTGGAAAAAGACAAAGAAGATGTAGTGCATATTACGATTACAGGAAATGGTTTCCTTTACAATATGGTAAGAATCATTGTAGGAACGTTAACGAGAATTGGACTTGGATATGGAGAGCCAGAAGATGTCAAGTCTATTTTAGAGGCTTGTGATCGCAGCAAAGCTGGGCCAACAGCACCAGCAAGAGGATTGACATTAGTGGAAATTAAATATTTAAAAGACAAAGATGACAAGCATAATTAAAAATGGCAATGAAAAGTTATTAGTAAGAATAGAAATCAAAATGGCAAGTAAAAATGGAAAGTAGGGAAGAACGATGGGAGTGACAAAGGAACAGTTACAAGGCGGAAGAGTGTTAAGTTATTTAATTCGTCAGTTTGTAAAAGAACCAAACAAAGATAATTTAATTCTTGTGATGCGTTGTTTACGAGATTCTGATGTATGGGTACCTATGACTGTAGAAGTATCAAAGGAAGATCAGAAAAAATTAGACCAAGCACAAAGAGGAGAAGAAGTTTCTACAAAAGAACCAATTCGCCTAAAACCAAAGACCGTTTCTATACAAGATGGCAGTGAGTGTCTACCTGTGTTTTCAAGAAAAGAAGAAATACCAAAGCATTATAAAACAAATTTTTCTATTGTGAATCTGTCTTTTATGGAATGTATTCAATTAGTTCGCCATATGTCCAATGTGGAGCAGGTTGTTCTGAATGGATTTACTAATGGACAATCCATTAAATTGGGTGAGGAGCGTTTAAGTGTGATTGAACGACTTCCATCGGAGATTGTTAAAAAGTAAAAGAATTTTGATTAAATTGAGACAACAATCTGCATAAGAAAAGGGATAATTAGTGGATAAAAAAAGAAAGATTGTGGATAAGATGCTTTCTTTTTTGAATTCCATGTGATTTTCTTTTCGTTTTTTTGTGGATAACATAAAAAAACCGCCGATATTTGGAAAAAACATATTGACACGCACGGATAGGTATAATATAATGTTTTAATGTGACATCATGTAGGAAACAGGTTTGGACATTTCCTGTTTTAACATAAATTCGTTATAGGGAAACATCAAGTCATAGCCCCGACGAGATGTTTGGAATATAAAAACATTTGATAAGTTTACAAGGAGGATTACTCATGAAGAGTTTTATGGCTAGCCCATCAACAATTACAAGAGAATGGTATGTAGTTGACGCTACAGGACATACATTAGGACGTTTATCATCTGAAATCGCAAAAGTATTAAGAGGTAAAAACAAACCAATCTATACTCCACACATGGACTGCGGTGACAACGTAATCGTTATCAATGCTGATAAAATTAAAGTTACTGGTAAAAAAATGGATCAGAAAATCTACTACAATCACTCTGATTATGTAGGTGGAATGAAAGAAACAACTTTAAAAGAAAAATTAGCGAAAAAACCAGAACAGGTTATCGAATTAGCTGTTAAAGGTATGCTTCCAAAAGGACCTTTAGGAAGATCCATGATTAAAAAATTACACGTTTACGCTGGACCAGAACACGCAAACGCAGCTCAGCAGCCAAAAGAATTAGTTATTAAATATTAATTGAGGAGGAATAGATCGTGGCAAGTGCAAGATATTACGGAACTGGAAGAAGAAAAAGCAGTATTGCAAGAGTATATTTAGTACCTGGAACAGGTAAAGTAACTATCAATAAAAGAGATATGGACGAATACTTCGGATTAGAAACACTTAAATTAATCGTTCGTCAACCATTAGCAGCTACAAACACAGCTGATAAATATGACGTATTAGTAAACGTTCATGGTGGTGGATTCACAGGACAAGCTGGAGCTATCAGACATGGTATTTCTAGAGCTTTATTACAGGCTGACGGAGAATTCCGTCCAGTATTAAAGAAAGCTGGATTCTTAACTCGTGACCCAAGAATGAAAGAAAGAAAGAAATACGGTCTCAAAGCAGCTCGTCGTGCTCCACAGTTCTCAAAACGTTAATCAACGTTTCAGAACGTACAATTTTACAAAGTTTATTCAGAACCTCTCAAGGAAACTTGGGAGGTTTTTCTTCTGTAAAAAATTATATTTCCCATTGATTTTCTCATCAGATCTGTTTACTATAAAAAGGGTTGGTGCTAAAGAATAGCATTTTATTTGAGAATAGATACAATATTAACTTGACTTTTTTTTTATGAGATATATTATATTAGACGGGGCAGAGGATAAGTAAGAAAATGTAAAAATAAAGAAAAGTAGGATATAAAATTTTATTAGATATATGACGACAATGAGTAGTAATAAGGGGGGCATATGAAGAAACTTTATATAATTATTCTTGTGTTGTTATTATCTTTTGGAAATATAATACCAATACAAGCCAAAGATAGGAAAGTGATAAAAGTCGCATATCCGATTCAGCAAGGGTTAACGGAAAAAGATAAAGAAGGAAATTATATAGGATATACGGTAGATTATCTAAATGAAATAAAGAAATATACAGGATGGACATATGAGTTTGTAGAAGTAGAGGGAAATCTGAATGAACAGCTGACTACCCTTTTGGAAATGCTAAAAGATGGTGAAATTGATATAATGGGAGGGATGGTATATAGCGACGAATTGGAACAAATTTATGATTATCCAGGATATAATTACGGTGTTGCTTATACTACACTAGCAGTTCGAAAAGATGATGGACGATGGATTTCGGATGATTTTCAGCATTGGGATGGTATAAAAGTCGGGGTATATAATAGAGTTACTAAACGCATGCAGGAATTAGATAAATTTGCCAATGTCAATGGTTTTACTTACCAAGTAGTAAAAAAAGATAACGAGGAAGAGATGTTGGAAGCTCTTAAAAGTGGTGAAATCGATGCGATGTTGCAGGTGGATATTTCAATGGGAGAGGATTTAAGGGCAATTGCTAAGTTTTCACCAGTTCCTTACTATTTTGCAATCAGTAAGGGAAATCAAGATTTAGTCCGTGAAATGAATAAAGCCTTATCCAATATTACATCAGGTAATCCATATCTTCAGGCCAACTTGTATGAAAAATATTTTAGTGTGAAAGATGAATTTGTTCTTTCAGAAGACAATAGAAAATATATCGAATCCCTCGGTACGATTAAAGTATTATTGATGGATGGAAATGCACCGATTCAATATTATGATAAAGAACCAAAAGGGATTGCAATGAGTTATTTGGAAAAAATCAAGGAAAAGACAGGATTGCAGTATGAAATTATTGTGACTCAAAAAGAGAAAGAATGTATGGATTTGATCCAAAAGAAAAACATTGATTTGATTCTTGGTGTTTCGAGTAATTCTGATATTATTTCCAAATTAGATTTGAATATGTCTTTGCCGTATTTGGATAGTTATGCCATCTGGGTTTCTGGAAAGATTACAGATATGGATGTAGTGAAAGAGAAAAAATTTATCCATAATACAGAAAGTGCATTAAATGATTTAAACAAAAATAAAAATACCGTAAGTTATTTAGATTCCTATTGTACCAATTTTTATCTTCAAAAAAGTCGACTATATAAAAATATAAAAATGGATATGAATGATTCCGATAAAATCCAATATTATATGGGACTGGTGGATAAAGATAAACTTTATCTATTGTCGATTATCAATGCAGTTATTAACTCTGTTAGTGAAGAACAAAAACAGGAAATTATATATGAAAATACGGTTGTTCCTATGGATTATACGCTATGTGAGTTTATTCGTAGTTTTTATTGGCAGATTATAGCATTTATCTTATTTGTACTATTTCTTGGAATTTTAGTCTATGTAAGAAGTATTAAGGTGAAAACTTCCATGCTTAATGAGATTGTGATACAGCAGAAGAGAGTGAATGAGCTGGCTAAATTAATGGATGAGTGCATTTTTGAATATAATTATTGCGATGACACTATGAAAATTCAAAATAATACCGTTATGTTTGATAAGAAACATAGAATAGAAAATTACATGGAATATGGGAAACATCATTTTATAAGAGAAATGATCCAAAAAGAAGAAGATGGAACAAAAGACTTTGTATTAGAAATTCTAGGACAAAAACGATGGTATCGAGTGATATTAAAAGTAATTAAAGGAAAAAATGGTGTTTCCACTTATGCATTAGGGAAAATTTATGATGTAAATGCAGAAGTAACAGAGCATCAGGATTTAGTTGAGCGTTCGAAACGAGATCCATTGACAAATCTTTTAAATCGCGCGGGAGCGGAAGAAGAAATTCAAAGGATATTAAACAGTGATTCTATAGAAGGAAGTTTGATATTATTTGATATCGATAACTTCAAGTCCATTAACGATACTTTAGGACACCCAGAAGGTGATGAAGTATTAAAAAATATTGCTCGTCTTATGGATATTTTCTTTGAAGACAGTGATATTAAATGTAGACTTGGAGGAGATGAGTTTCTTGTATTTCTTAATCGAACAGTAGATAAGGAGCAATTGAATCTTTTATTAGAGCAATGGATCATTAAAACGCAACAAGAGCTCTTTAATAGGTACAAAGATCTATTTGTGTCTATGAGCATCGGCGCAACTATTGTAACAAAAGAAGGAGAGACTTATAAGAATCTTTATAAAGAAGCCGATATTGCTATGTATCGAGCAAAACTAAATGGAAAAAATGGATTTTCTATTTATAAAAAGAATGATGAAATATAAAAAAAAATAAAAAAAGAAGCTTAAAGAAAGAGACGATTACAAAAAGAAGGTATTTTGTAATCGTCTTTTTTACTATGTTATTGTAAACCTAAAATAAAAAATAGTTTACAATTGTGGAAAGATAGAGTATACTTTCTATAAAAAGAAAGGAAGTTATATATGAGTTTAAAAGAAAAAGTTCTATTATTATTGAAAAAAAGAGAAGGCGAATTTTTATCAGGGCAAGAGATTGCTCTACAGTTAGAAGTAACAAGAGCAGGTGTTTGGAAAGCGATAAAGGCATTACAAGAAGAAGGATATCCAATTGAGGCAGTGACAAATCGGGGGTATGCATTACAGAGTATGCCAGATATTTTATCAGCAGTAGGAATTGAACAAGAATTATCAGAAGATAGTAAACAGTTGCACATTCAAGTGGAGAAGGTACTAGATTCTACCAATACAAGATTGAAACAGATGGTAACTGAAGGGGAAACAAGAGATATGGTGTTACTAGCAGAAGAGCAAACAGGGGGACGAGGACGCTTTGGACGAGTCTTTTTTTCTCCCCAAGGAACGGGACTTTATATGAGTTTTTTATTGCATCCACAATTGCACTATAGTGAGGGAGAACTTTTGACCACAGCGGCAGCGGTGGCAGTTGCAAAAGCTCTTGAAAAAATAAGTGGAGAGGAAGCACAGATTAAGTGGGTAAATGATGTTTGGGTAGGTGGAAGAAAAGTATCTGGTATTTTAACAGAAGCCTCCACATCTTTAGAGTCTGGACAATTAGAATATGCCATTATTGGGATAGGAATTAATGTAAAAGAACCAGTAGATGGTTTTCCAGAGGAGTTAAAAGATATCGCTCGTTCGGTATTTCCAAATACAATAAAGAAAGAAAATTTAAGAAATCAATTGGCAGGAGAGATTATCAATCAGTTTATGACATATTATAAGGAGATTCGAAAGAAGGAGTTTTTTAAAGAGTATAAAGAGCGTTCGTTTGTGATTGGAAAAGAGATTTCTGTGTTACGAGCTGGAATGACAAGAAAGGCAAGGGCGTTAGAAATTGATGATCACTGCCATTTAAAAGTACAATATGAAGACGGAACCATTGAATATTTATCAAGTGGAGAGATTAGTATTCGACTATAGGGAAAGGAGGATGAAATGAATCGAACAAGAAATATGGTTTTATGTGCAATGTTTACGGTATTAGTTGCAATTGGTGCTTTTATTCGAATACCAGTCCCATTTGTACCATTTACACTACAAGTGTTATTTACAACATTAGCTGGACTCATTTTAGGACCAAAATTAGGAGCCATGAGTGTAACTTTGTATGTGGCACTCGGATTACTTGGACTTCCGATTTTTGCATCAGGTGGAGGCATTGGATATGTGTTTCAGCCAACTTTTGGGTATTTAATCGGATTTATTATTGGAACGTATGTAACAGGTTCTATTGCTTATCAAAAAGAAAATCCATCCAGAAAGCATTTGCTTGTGGCATGTCTTTTAGGGCTTTTTATCGTTTATTTTTGTGGGACAAGTTATTATTGGTTTATTATGACCTTTTATTTGAAATCTCAGATTGGATTATGGACATTATTTTTTTATTGTGTTCTTTTATCTGCGCCAGGGGACATTTTTCTTTGCTTTTTAACGGCTGGTTTTGGAAAACGTCTGCTTCCAATCACAAGAAGAGAATTAGAGATAGGAGTGTAAAGTATGGAATTTGTAGAGCAGTTAAAACAGGAAGTATTAAAGGGAAAACAAATTGGGAGAGAAGAAGCACTACGACTTTATGAAGCACCATTAGAAAGCCTTTGTAAAGCAGCAGATGAAATCAGAGAATATTTTTGTAAAGATGTATTTGATATTTGTACCATTATCAATGGAAAGAGTGGGAGGTGTTCTGAAGACTGTAAATATTGTGCTCAATCAGTTCATTATCCAACAACAGTGGAAGAATATCCATTACTGGGACAAGAAGAGATTGTAAAACAGGCAAAATATAATGATGAAAAGGGCGTTTTGCGTTATTCCATTGTCACATCAGGAAGAACGTTATCAGAAAAAGAGGTAGAAGAAGTTTGTGAAACCGTAAGACAGATACGAAAGGAAACGAAGATTGAAGTTTGTGTTTCTTTAGGACTTTTAAAAGAGGAGCAATTTCAGAAATTAAAAGAAGCAGGAGTTAGTAGAATCCATAATAATTTAGAAACATCAAAAAGAAATTTTCCAAACATTTGTACTACCCATACTTATGAAGATAAAATAAAAGCCATTCGTTCTGCAAAGAATGTTGGGTTAGAAGTCTGTAGTGGTGGTATTTTAGGGCTTGGAGAAACGGTAGAAGATCGCATTGATTTAGCTATTGCCATTCGAGAACTAGGAATTTACTCTATGCCAGTCAATATATTAAATCCTATTCAAGGAACCCCCTATGAAGAAAAAGAGACTTTAACGGTAGAAGAAATTAGAAGAAGCGTTGCTGTTTTTCGCTTTTTACTCCCAAACGCATCCATTCGTCTAGCAGGTGGCAGAGGATTATTAGAGGATAAAGGCAGAAGTTGTTTTACTTCAGGAGCAAATGCAGTCATTTCTGGTGATATGTTAACAACAGCAGGAATTACGGTGGATACCGATTTAAAAATGATAGAAGAACTAGGATATCGAAAGGAACTTTGGAATGGAACGAGGGATTTTTATAACAGGGACAGGAACTGATGTGGGGAAGACTTATGTAACTGCGCTTCTTGTAAAGAAGTTAAAAGAACTTGGAATTTCTATTGGTTATTATAAAGGAGCGATTAGTGGAGCTAATTGTATTGCTAATAGTGATGCAGGTTATGTAAAAAAAGTAGCAGGATTGGAACAAGACGAAAATACGTTAGTCTCCTATTTATATCAAAATGCAGTTTCTCCACATCTTGCAGCAAAGTTAGAAGGAAATCCTGTGGAATTAAAGAAAGTAAAAGAAGATTTCCAAAAGGTAGCAAAGCAGCATGAGTTTGTTGTTATGGAGGGAAGTGGCGGAATTGTCTGCCCTATTCGCTATGATGAGACAGAGCATATCTTTTTAGAGGATTTTATAAAATCTTTACATCTCGATACACTTTTAGTAGCCGATGCAGGACTTGGTACGATTAATGCAGTTGTTTTAACGGTGGAATATTTGCGTCAAAGAGGAATTGGAGTGCGAGGAATTTTTATCAATCGCTATACAGGGAATCCAATGGAAGAAGATAATGTAAAAATGATTGAGCAATTAACAGGTGTTCCTATACTTGCGCTGATTCCACCAAATGCCAATGAATTATTATTAAAAGAAGGCGCAATCCAAAAAATTTTACAGGATCATTGAAAGATGGTTTCTAAGAGAATTTTTAAGAGAACTCTCAAGATAATTCTCATAATAAGTAAGAAAACATGATAGGAGAAACGTATGACATTAGAAGAAAAAGATTTAAAATACATATGGCATCCTTGTTCCCAGATGAAAGATTACGAAGAGTTGCCGCCTATTATTATTGATAAAGGACAAGGAATTTATCTTTATGATAAAAATGGCAAAGAATATATGGATATTGTGAGTTCTTGGTGGTGCAATTTGCTTGGACATTGCAATCCAGTTATCAATCAAGCGATAAAAGAACAGTTGGATCGTTTAGAACACGTTATTTTCGCCAATTTTTCTCATGAGAGAGCGATTGAACTTTGCGAACAGTTAATCGAAAGTATTCCAAAAGGATTGACGAAATTCAATTTTTCGGATAATGGTTCAGGAGCTGTGGAGTGTGCATTAAAAATGGCATTTCAATATCAGTATCAGATGGGGAAAAAGAAAAAACAAAAATTTTTCTGTTTGACCGATGGGTATCATGGGGAAACAATAGGAGCACTTTCCGTCGGAGCCATGGACTTATATGCAAAAATATATCGTCCTATGTTAATGGATACGATTCAAATAGAAGCACCAGACTGCTATCGTTGTCCATATGGAAAAACGAGGGACAACTGTGAAGCAGAATGTTTTATAAAGGCAGAAAAAGCATTTGAACAGTATGGAGAGCAGTGTTGTGCCATCATTGTAGAACCTTTGTTACAAGGAAGTGCAGGCATGAAAATATATCCTCCTCTCTATTTAAAAAAGTTAAGATCACTCTGTGATCAATACGATGTTTTATTAATTGCCGATGAAATCGCTACAGGATTTGGAAGGACAGGAAAAATGTTTGCTTGCGATCATGCAGAAATTACACCAGATATTATGTGTATTTCAAAAGGGCTAACAGGGGGATATTTGCCAATGGCAATTACAATAACAACAGAAGAAGTTTATCAAGCTTTTTATGCGGATTATAAAGAAGGGAAAGCCTTTATGCATAGTCATACTTATAGCGGCAATCCCCTTGGATGTAGTGCGGCGTTAGCCGTTCAAAAAATATTAAAAGAAGATTTCGTCTTAGAGAAAGCAAAGAAAAGAGCGAGCTATTTAACAGAGCAATTGAATAGTAAGTTATTAGAGCGAGATTACGTAGGAGAAATCCGTCATATTGGATTAATCCATGCCATAGAGCTTGTAGAGGATAAAAAAACAAAGCAAGGATTTTCAAGTGAAGAACGGGTTGGATATCAAATTTATAAAGAAGCGTTAAAGAATGGACTATTACTGCGTCCTCTTGGCAATGTGTTGTATTTTAATCCCCCATTAATCATTGATGAGGAAGAAATAGACGAAGCCATAAAAAGATGTGTGAAATCGATCGATTCCTATATGTTATCAAGAATTTAATACAATACCGAAAGAAAATAGGTAAGATACGGTTTAAAAAAGGTAACTTAGCGTTTTTTCCTTGCTCCAAATAGGAGGACTTTCTATAATAAAAGTATCAAAGAAAAAGGGGGATAGGAGAAAAAATGGAGCTTAGATGGGAACGAATCCAAGAAGGTAAAGAGGAAATTGTGATTCGAGCTTATAAAATGACAAGGCATTTAGAAGGGCTGATTCAGCATTTGAAACAATATTCCATAGAGTTATATGGAAAAAAAGGAGATTGCCAATATCGTCTTTCAATCGGAGATATTTATTATATGGAAGTGGTTGATGGAAAGCTCTTCCTATATGAAAGAGAAGACGTTTATGAAAGTCAGCAGTCGTTAAAGGAGTTAGAAAGTCATCTAAAAAAATTTGGATTCGTTAGAATTAGCAAAAGTTGTATTTTAAACTGTAGAAAGTTGAAATATGTAAAAGCGGATAAAAACCATCGAATGAAAGTCTTTTTATTAAATGAAGAATGTCTCATTGTCAATCGAACTTATTTAGCAAATGTAAAAGCAATGCTCAAAAGGTTAAGTGAAGAAGGAGAGAAGGGATTATGAAGCAATTTTTCTTAGAACGGACAGTGTATATTGGTCTAATTTCAACGCTAGGGATTGTGTTAATGGCTAGTTATTTTTTGATTATGACTGGAGGAAGCGATACTTCTTCGTTTTCTAGTAAATTTTTATTACAATATGTGGGCTTGATTGTATTGATGGAATTATTGGATTTCTTCATTATCGATCCTGTTAGAATAAAAAAAGGCTGGAAGTATCCAAGGGTTATGGCAGGATATTTACTAATCTTTTTAGGTATTGGTGTTGTACTTAATTGGTTTCCAATTCAACCCAAAATAATACTATCTTTTATCCTCATATTTATTATTATTACGTATGTGATAAATCGATATAGTGTATTCCGGTGGAAAGAAGAAGAGAAAAAATGGAACGAATACATTGAAAAAATAAATCAATAAGAATATATGGGTTTATAAAAAATGAGTCAAACAAAAGGTGCTTTGGCTCATTTTTTATGTTATAATAAAAAATTGTGAATTCTATGAAAAAGTGGAAATATGATAAAAAACATTTTTTTGTAGACTCCAATAAAAAATGAATAATAGAAAGGAGAAAAACATGAAGATCATGAAAAAATTTATTCGATATTATTATCCATATCGAAGCGTATTTTTTATTGATATGTTCTGTGCGCTATTGATTAGTATTATTGATTTAGCATTTCCGCAAATATTGAATTATTTAAATGCTCATGTATTTAATGCGGATTCACAGACTATTTTAAACAGTCTTTTTATGTTAGCCGTTGGCTTAGTTGTAATGTATGCTGTTCGCTCTGTTTGTAAATATTATATTTCTGCCCAAGGCCATATTATGGGGGTGTATATGGAACGGGATATGAGAAAGGAATTATTCAATAAGTATGAAGAACTTTCTTTCTCTTATTATGATAAAAATAATACAGGAGAGATGATGAGTAAGCTAGTAAGCGACTTATTTGAAATTTGTGAGTTTGCTCATCATGGCCCAGAGAATATTTTTATTTCGTTATTAAAAATTATCGGTTCTTTCCTTTTACTCGCTTGTATTCATGTTCCATTGACATTGATTTTATTAGCAGTAACACTTTGTATGCTTTTATTCTCCTTAGCACAAAATAAGAGAATGCAAGCAACTTTTATGGATAACCGAAGAAAAATTGCTGGTGTAAACTCCGCATTACAAGATACATTAGCAGGAATCCGTGTTGTAAAATCATTTGCTAATGAGGAGATTGAAAGAGAAAAGTTTGCAAAAAGCAATGAACAATATGTACAGAGTAAAAAGAACAATTACAATTGTATGGGGCTATTCCAAGGAGGAAATAACTTTTTCCAAGGCCTTTTATATATTACAATTTTAGTTGGTGGTGGCTACTTTGTAGCAAAAGGAACATTACAACCAGTGGCACTTGCAACTTATGCTCTTTATATTAATATTTTCGTATCTCCAATTGAAGTTCTTGTGGAATTTACAGAAATGCTTCAGAAGGGATATTCTGGATTTAAGCGTTTCAATGAAGTAATGGAAACAAAAGTGGAAATTAAAGATGAAAAAGATAGTAAAGATTTAACCGATGTAAAAGGTGTCATTGATTATAAAGATGTATCCTTTAGTTATGATGAAGATGAGCTTGTTCTTGATCATATTAACATTCATATTGAAGCAGGAAAATCCATTGCTTTAGTAGGACCAAGTGGTGGAGGAAAGACAACGATTTGTTCATTATTACCACGTTTTTATGATGTCAATAATGGTGCTGTCTTAATTGATGGAAAAGATGTAAGAGGATTGACATTACAATCATTAAGACGTGCGATTGGTATTGTACAGCAAGATGTTTATTTGTTTACAGGAACCATTGGTGACAATATTGCCTATGGAAATCCAAATGCTACAAAAGAACAGATTATGGATGCGGCAAAGAAGGCAAATATTCATGAGTTTATTATGAGTTTACCAGAAGGGTATGATACTTTCGTTGGAGAGCGTGGAACTCGTTTGAGTGGTGGACAAAAACAAAGAATTTCCATTGCCCGTGTATTTTTAAAAGATCCAAAGATTTTAATTTTAGATGAAGCCACAAGTGCTTTAGATAATGAAAGTGAACGTCATATTCAAAAGAGTTTAGAAGAACTTGCCAAGAATCGTACTTGTATCACAATTGCACATCGTCTTTCTACGATTCGAAATGCAGATGAAATTATTGTAATTGGAGAACATGGAATTGAAGAACGAGGTAGTCATGCAGAATTGTTAGAGAAAAATAATGTTTATGCAAAATACTATCGTTTGCAGTTTGAAGGATTGGAAGATTAAAATATCGATTGTTACAACATATTATTTTTTATGAATGATAGCAGTCGATTTTGCGCATCGTTTCAATATAAGTGATTATTGTTATGACGATGTTCATACAAGAAGATAAAAAGTGTAGTGATAGGAGACACAATGGAAAAGTTAGATAGAAAGAATAGACTGCTCATGGGAATCACTCTATTTTCCATGTTCTTTGGGGCAGGGAATTTAATATTCCCTCCATTTGTAGGAGCGATGGCAGGGCAGTCTTCATTGATTGCCAGTATTGGGTTTGCACTAAGTGCTATTGGATTACCGATTCTTGGAGTAGCAGCGGTGACAAAATCAGGGGGATTAGAAACCCTTGCTTCAAGAGTACATAAGAAGTTTGCTTTTGTGTATATTTTAATTTTATATTTATCAATTGGCCCTTGTCTTGCGATTCCAAGAACAGCAAGTACTTCTTTTTCTATGGCGGTTGTGCCTTTTGTAAAAGAAGTAAAGGAAGGACATCAACTTATTTATTCCATTCTATTTTTTGTAGTGGCTATGTTAATCGCATTAAAACCAGAGAAATTAACGGAATATTTAGGAAAGAAATTGACTCCTTGCTTATTAGTGCTCATTGTAATTATCTTTATAGGATCTTTCCTTCATCCAGCAGGGAAACTTGCCCTTCCAACAGGAGGCTATCAAGAGTTACCAATGATAAAAGGATTTTTAGATGGTTATCAGACAATGGATACATTGGCGGCGTTGAATTTTGGTATGATTATTGCCATGAATATTCGAGAAAAAGGGATTCAAAAAGAGCAATCCATTATGAGAGAAACCATTTTTGCAGGTTGGATTGCAGGAATTATATTATGCATTGTCTATGGAATGTTGCTTTATGCGGGAGCCATTTCTAGTGAGACATTCAAAGGGGCAAAAGATGGAACAGAAATTTTGACAGCGCTTACGCAGTTTTTATTTGGACGAGTTGGTGTTATTATATTAGCACTGGTTTTCTTAATCGCTTGTTTAAATACTTGTATTGGACTATTGAGTTGTTGTGGAAAATATTTTCATTCTATTGTACCAAAGATCAGTTATCGGAATTGGGTTTTCCTTTTTGCATTTGTTTCTATGATCATTTCCAATATTGGATTAACAAAAATATTAGAGTTATCAGTTCCTGTTTTAAATGCCATTTATCCTGTGGCCATTGTATTAATTATTTTGGCTTATATGGAGCCTTTCATTGGAAGATATCGAGCCATTTATCCATTTGTTGTGACACTTTGTGTCGTTAGCAGTGTGATAGAAGTGTTGGAGAAAAAGAATATTGTGATTTATGGAATCACGGCTCTTATCAAACAAATGCCATTTTATAACGCTGGTTTTGGTTGGGTCATTCCATCAATCATTGGTGTAATCTTAGCGATTTTATACAGTGAAATAACAAAAGGAAAAGTGAAAAAAGTTCATTAAAAAAATCCCTCTTTACGAAAGAGAATCATCTCTTTGTAAAGGGGATTTTTTTTAACTATATAGTTAGCCATTAAGCATGAGTTAAGTTATATTCTTCACATAAGGAGCTGTACACAAAAGGAGAGAGAAAGAGAGGGCGTTCGTTACCAAAGTCAAAATCTTTTTCTCCATTGTGTAAAAGAGCGAGGAAACGACATACATCTTTTGCATCATACCAATGAAAAATAGTTTCTTCTTCGTTCCATGGGAGAGGTTTCTTTTTTTGTTCACAAGCAGTCTTTAAAAGAGCAAGACAGTGGGAAGATAAGCGGGATAATTCTACAATAATTGGCATATATTCTTGTTTGGTCCACTCTTCTCCAATGGAAAACATTCCACGATAAAAGAAATCATTGATTTCTTGCTCTTCATGTCCAAGTGCCATAAGACGATAGGTGTAATAAGCAAGCCCTTGTAATCCTAATAAAATAAGCGATTTAAAAGAGCGAGTATCCTCATCATTTTGATACATTTCTTTCATATCATAATCATGGGTACGAGAGCAAGAACCGCACATAGCACAATGAGGAGTTAGCAATAATTTTGCTGCTTTTGCCTCTTCAATGGCATTTAAAACAAAATCTGGAAAAAAGGCTTCTGTAAAAATACTTGCAAATAGACCGCCGATCATTTCTTTATGGGTGTCTGCAAAGGCCTCATCCGCATAAAGACCACGAGCAAGACCAACGAGTCTACCTAAAAGTTCTTCTTGAAGGACTGCAACTTCTTCCTTTTGTTCATAAAAATTTCGATGGCTTAATTTTGAATGTTCCGTTGGTTGTTGGCAGGAAAGAATAAATGTTTTCTTTGTCATAAAATACTCCTAACTAAAAAGAAATCCTTTTTTTTTTATATAAGTATAGTATAATGAAGAAAACAAGACAAATATGTTTGATTTACAACAAGAAGGAGTTAAAATGGAAAAATATTTATCAATTTTAAAATATTCCACTCTGTTTTGGGGGATCGCAGAAGAAGATCTTGTTGGTCTGATTCGATGTTTAGGCGGAAGAAAGCTTCAATACGAAAAGGGACAGTTTCTTTACCGTGCAGGAGATGTTATGCAAAGTGTTGGAATTGTTTTATCAGGAGGTATTTGCATTTTACAAGATGACTTTTGGGGAAATCGAAGTATTTTAGATATTGCACAGCCAGGAGAAATGTTTGGAGAAGTCTATGCTTGCTTGCAAACAGAAGTAATTTCCATTAATGTGATGGCAAATGAGCCATCAGAAGTGCTGTTTTTAGATGTGAAACGAGTATTGACAACATGTTCTGCCTCTTGTAATTTTCATAATCGCTTAATTCAAAACTTTTTAAAAGTGATGGCAGAAAAAAATTTATCATTAACACAGAAAATGCGCCATATGTCAAAGAGGACCACGAGAGAAAAATTACTATCTTATTTATCCGTTCAGTCAGAAAAACAAAAAAGTCGTTCTTTCCAGATCCCTTTGAACCGTCAAGAATTAGCGGATTATTTAGCAGTAGATCGAAGTGCTATGTCATCGGCGTTAGGAAAGTTAAGGGATGAAGGTGTTTTAGATTTTCATAAAAATGTATTTACATTAAAAGATTTCTCGGCAGATGAAATAAAATAGAGATAAAAAACCGAAAAAGGAAGGGAAAATAAAAAAAGAGAAAATTATG
>UQVN01000001.1 GCA_900544525.1 uncultured Eubacteriales bacterium | reverse complement strand
GAAATAGAAAGAAAATATTTATAGTGAATAAAGAGGGAGCGTAAAAGAGAATGCTACAAAAGTGGAAAATAGAAGAAAAAGATGGTTATAAAAGGATTGAAAATGAAGGAGGAGCAGAGTTAGGAATTGCTTCAAACAGTAAAGTAAATGTTCTTACCGTAGATGGATATGCATTTAAAGACTTTTTAGGAAATGGACAACTGTTACCATATGAAGATTGGAGGCTTTCTTATGAAGAGCGTGCAAGAGATTTGGCAGCTCGTCTTTCGATTGAAGATATTGCAGGTCTTATGTTATATAGTGCCCATCAAATCATTCCAGCAAAAGGAGAATTAGCGAAAGTATTTGGAGGGACATATGATGGAAAATCTTTTGATGAAAGTAAAGTAAATCCATGGGATTTAACGGATCAGCAAAAGGAATTCATTGTAAAGGATAGAGTACGTCATGTACTTGTTATGAAGTTGGAGGATACCGAAACAGCAGTTCGCTGGAATAACAACATACAGGCATTAGCAGAAAGTTCAGGATATGGAATTCCGATTAACAATAGTACCGATCCAAGACATGGGGTAGGCTCTACTGCAGAATATATGGGAGTGACAGGTGAGCCGATTTCCAAATGGGCAAATGGAATTGGATTAACTGCCGCATTTGATGTGGATGCAGTAAAAGAATTTGGAGAAATCGGTTCAAAAGAATATCGTGCATTAGGAATTACAACGGCACTCTCTCCTCAGATTGACTTAGCAACGGAGCCAAGATGGATGCGGTTTGCCGATACGTTTGGAGAACATACGGATATGACGATTGCGATGACAAAAGCGTATTGTGATGGATTCCAAACGACAAAAGGAACAAAAGATGGCTGGGGAAAAGACAGTGTCAATACAATGGTCAAACACTTTCCAGGAGGTGGACCTTGTGAAGCGGGAAGAGATGCCCATTATGCTTATGGAAAATATGCGGTTTATCCAGGAAATAATTTTGTGGAACATTTAAAACCATTTACAGAAGGGGCGTTTTCATTAGACGATGGTACGAAAAAAGCGAGTGCTGTTATGCCATATTATACGGTTTCTTATGGAATTGATAAAAAATATGGGGAAAATGTGGGAAATGCCTATAATAAATATTTGATTCAAGATTTGTTAAGAGAAGAACTAGGATACGATGGTGTTGTATGTACGGACTGGGAGATTACGCATGATATCGGTCAGACAGAGGAAGAGTTTGCTGGAAAATGTTGGGGTGTAGAAGGTCTTAGCGAGGGAGAACGACACCTAAAGGCATTGGAAGCAGGTGTGGATCAATTTGGAGGGAACAATGATGTAGAACCAGTATTGGAAGCATATCAGATGGGCTGTGCGAAATATGGAGAAGATGTTATGCGTAAGCGATTTGAACGCTCTGCTTATCGTTTGTTGTTAAATATTTTCCGCACAGGATTGTTTGAGAATCCATATCTTGACTTGGAACAGTCTTTAAAGACGGTTGGTTGTAAAGAATTTGTAGAAAAAGGATATGAATCTCAGCTCAAATCGATTACCTTATTAAAAAATAAAAACAGTATATTGCCAGTAAAAGAAGGGTTAAAGGTATATATTCCAAATCGTCATATTCGTCCATATCTAAATTTTATGAGTGCTTATACAAACGATGAAGAGGTAGAACCAGCTGGAAAACGCTATGCAACAAACTATTTTACAGTGGTTACGACACCAGAAGAAGCAGATTTTGCTCTTTGTCTGATTGAATCTCCGATATCCGTAGGATACGATCCAAAAGACAGGGAACAAGGAGGAAATGGATACGTGCCAATTACGTTGCAATATCGTCCATATGAAGCAAAAAATGCAAGAGAGATTAGTATTGCAGGAGGAGATCCATTAGAAAACTTTACAAACCGAAGCTACAAAGGAAAGAAAAATACGGCTGCCAATGAAGAAGATTTGGATTTGGTAATTCGAACAAAAGAACAAATGGGAGAAAAACCAGTAGTTGTATCCATTTCTTTAAAAAATCCAATGGTTATGGCAGAAGTAGAACCATATGCAGATGCACTGTTAGTTGATTATGGTGTGCAGCCAGAAGCCGTACTTGATGTGGTTACTGGAAAATTTGATCCAATTGGACTGCTGCCAATTCAGTTGCCAATGGATATGGAAACGGTAGAAAATCAAGACGAAGATGTGGCATTTGATATGGAATGTTATGAAGATAGTGAAGGTCACCGTTATGATTTTGGATATGGTATGAATTTTGAAGGAGTTATTTCCGATGAAAGAACAAGACGATATAAGCGATGAAAGAGAAATAGAGAGCAAGGAAAATAGATAGAAATAAAAGTCTTTACTATGTTGGGGATATGGGAAGACATAAGAAAATGGGAGAAAAGCAAAATGGCAAAACAATTTAATTTTGACGATTTACCAGTAGTAGAAGTAAAAGAAGGAAAACTCCGCGGATATCAAAGCGAAGGAATCTATGTTTTTAAAGGAATTCCTTACGCAAAAGCGGAACGTTTCCAACAACCAGTAGCAGTGGAGCCTTGGGAAGGAGTCAAAGAGGCAACTTCTTATGGATTTGTATGTCCAATGTTACAGCAAGACAACCCACAAGGAGAATTATTAGTACCGCATCGTTATTGGCCACAAAATGAAAATTGTTTGAATCTAAATATTTGGACACAGACATTAGAAAGAGGGGCAAAAAAGCCAGTTCTTGTCTGGATTCATGGTGGAGCGTTTTCTATGGGAAGTTCCATTGAACAAAAAGCGTATAATGGAAAAAATATGAGCAAATATGGCGATGTTGTGGTTGTCAGTGTGAACCATCGCTTGAATATTTTAGGATATTTGGATCTTTCTCAATATGGAGAAAAATATGCGGATTCTGCTAATGCGGGACAAGAGGACTTAATTGCGGCGCTTTCTTGGGTGAAAGAAAACATTGAAGCGTTTGGCGGAGATCCAGAAAATGTAACCGTATTTGGACAATCAGGCGGTGGAATGAAGATTAGTGCGTTATTGCAGATGCCAAAAGCAGACGGTTTATTCCAAAAAGGAATCATTATGAGTGGAGTGGCTGGAGATTTGATGACCTACTCTACAAAAGATTCTACTCCACTCATTCTGGCATTATTAAAGGAACTTGGATTAAAAGAAGATGAAGTAGAAAGATTAGAAACAATTCCTTATTACGAACTAGCAAATGCTTATAATAAAGTGAGTCCAGCTCTTGCAATGCAAGGAGAATATATTGGCTGTACACCAAAACCAAACGCTTATTATAAAGGAGAAGGAACAGAAGTAGGATTTCGTAAAGAAGCTATTCATGTGCCACTTATGGTAGGAACGGTATTTGGAGAATTTGCGATGGTTCCACTTCCATTCTTTAAAGATGAAGTACCAGAAGAAGGCATAAAAGAGATTTTAACCAAGAGATTTGGAGCGGGCACAGAAGAGTTGATCGAGGAATTTAAAAAAGTGTATCCAAACAAAAATATAGCAGATTTATTGACCTTAGATACCATCTTCCGTTGTCCAGCAAAACAATTTGTAAAAGAGTTTGCAAAGGCAGGAGGAACGGCATATTCTTACGTCTTTGCATTAGAGTTCCCATATCAGCATAATAAAACAGCATGGCATTGCTCTGATATTCCATTTGTATTCCATAATACAGAACTTGTACCAGTGGCAAACATTCCAGAAGTGTCCGATAAGTTAGAAGAACAGATGTTTAAAGCTGTCATACAGTTTGCAAGAACAGGCAATCCAAACCATGACTTAATTCCAGAGTGGAAGGCGTCAAAAGAGGGAGATGAAGCTACGATGGTATTTGATAGAGAATGTGAAGTTCGCCACAATTTCGATGATCGTTTATTACAGCTTCATATTGCGGCATCACCAAAGTTTGATCTTATGGCAATGATGGCGGAGATGTCTGATCAAATCCAGCATTAATGTTATCTATGGATAAAAAAAGGTATTGTTCGCAATTTCTTTGAGAAAAGATGTTTCAGAAACTGAGGCTAAGGTAATATAACGAATAATGAGATTATTTTGTATGAAATCATAGAGAGAAAAGAGTTTTGTATGATACAGAAAAAAGCTCGTCATTTTTTTAAATGGCGAGCTAATTTTTTTATAAACTTTTTTTATAGTGGTATAAAAAGAAAAAGCAAAGAATCGTACACAGTAATTCCGTTGTTGGAAATGCGATCCAGATTCCTGTCATCTGAAGGACAGAGGAGAGAAGGATGACCACTGGGATAATACCAATCGCTCCTCGGAAAAAGGATAAAATAAAGGCTTTCTTTGCTTGTTCTACAGCACTAAACCAAGCGGTAGAAACAATGTTACTACCAGCAAAAAAGAAGCCGATGAAATAAAGGCGAAGTCCAGTAAAGGCAAGGGTTCTAAGTTGTTCATCTTGCTCACTGTTAAAAATGGCGATAAGTGGATCTGTAAAGATATAAACGCCAAGAACAATGAAAATACCAAGAACAAGGCCAGTGATATAAGAGAAGGAATAGAGCTTTCTCACGGAAAGAGAATCTCCTTTTCCATAATAAGAGCTGATCAGTGGCTGGCTTCCCTGTGCGATTCCTGTAAATACAGCAACAGAAATTAAGGAAAGGTTTGCAACGATTCCATAAGCGGCAACACCAGTATTTCCAGTATATTTTAGGAGCAATAGGTTAAATATGATCAGAACGATTCCCGAAGAAAATTCATTGATAAAGGAAGAAATTCCAAGGGAGATAATATTTTGTAATGAGCGGAAGGAAATACAGTTTCTTTGAAAATGAAAATGGAGTTGATGCTTTGGATTGAAAAAATGACTTATCAAGATCAATAAGCTGATGACAGGAGAAAGCCCTGTTGCAAAGGCAGCACCAAACATTCCCATATTCAGAGGAAACATAAAGACATAGTCTAAAATAATATTGGAAAAACTTCCTGTTAGCATTGCTATCATGGATAGTCTTGGGGCAAAATCGTTTCGAATATAGGCGATGAATATATTATTTAAAAGGAAAAAAGGAGCAAAGCTCATAATCGTTTTTAAATAGATACTCGTGTTTGGTAATATTTCTTCTCTTGCACCGAGCATATAAGCAATAGGAGTGGAGAAAAAGATACCAATGAGAAGAAAACAAATACCAAGAATTACTCCTAGTAAAATGGAGAAGGTAAATATTTGGTTTGCTCGTTCTTGGTGTTGTTGTGATTGATAAATACTATACCGAGTAGAACCACCAATTCCAATCATAATCCCAAGAGCACTAATTAAGCTATAAACAGGAATAGCAATATTTAAGGAAGTGAGACCAATACTTCCTAATTTGGCAGAGATAAAATAAGTATCTGCTAAAATGTAGAAGGAAAGACCTAACATTCCTAAAATGTTAAAACATACATATTTGGAAAATTCTTGTTTTAATGATTTCATAGTAACACCTCATCCTAATTTAATAAAAGTTAATATAGCTAAAAAAAGTACCTAAACACATACCTCCAAAGACCTACGGGCATATGTTCAGATACTTTTTTCCGTTTACCCGGTGGCAAACGGGAGTATTTGTGATATTTTTTTGAATTTTAGAAAATTTTGTAAGTGAAGTATAGCACAAGAGAAACGTTTGGTCAATTGTAGAATAGAAAGATTTGACATTTTGCTATATCCATCTATCATTTTTCCATTTTGCTTCCTTTGTTTAAAATGTATAATGAATACTATCAAAAAGAGATATTTGCTATTCAAAATGTTGAGAAAGGTTTTCTCGAAATTCAGAAGGAGAAATGCCAGTTTCATTGCGAAACATTCTAGAAAAAGCAAGGGAGTCTGGGTATCCAACGGAGAAAGCAATGTCCTTTATCAATTGATTTGTAGAAGCTAGTAAATATTTTGCTTTTTCTACTCGATAATTGAGCAAATATTTTTGTGGAGATAAATGAAGCTTCTTCGTAAAAATATGAAACAGATAGGAACGAGTAATTCCGATATAATCAGCAATATCCTGAATATGGATTGGATGCATATAGTTCATTTGAATATATTGGAGCGCGTGTTCAAAATACGTTTCGGAAGAATAATCATGCTCTTGGTGAACGCCATGAGACGTTTTATTCGACTCAGTTAGGAGAGAAAAGAGTGAAAATAATAGGCTAACACGTTTTAACTCATTGGTAATTGTGAGTTGGTGTGTTTTTAACATTTCCTCAATAAGAGAAGAAAATTGTTCTGGTGAAAGAATGGTGTCGCGAACATAGCTATTATGAAAACCAGCTTGTCGAACATATTGTTCTGCTTTATTTCCTTGAAAGCTGATAAAAGCATATGTCCAAGGGTTAGAAGGTTCTGCATAATAATGGGAGACTGTATTTGGAGGAATTAGAAAAATTTGACCACGTTTTAAATGATATAGTAGGTTATCAATTTCAAAATACCCAGCACCGTCTAGTATAAAGTGCATATGATACTGGGGGCGCATTTTGGGTCCCCAACTATGAGTACTTGGACAATGTTGAATACCGCATCTTGTAAGATATAAATCATTTGTTTGATGTTCAATGTGATCAAGACATTGAAAACCGACAACATCATAATAAATATTTGTGTTCATGTTGGACCTCATTTCGCATAGTTTGGTGAAGTTTGTTCTATTCATAGCATAAGAGGATTTTAAAGAGATGTCAAGTGAAGCAAAAAGGAACCAGATATAATTTTCTTTGGAGTAAAATTTTTTTACTAGAAATTTATAATTTGGGAGGTAGAGAAATGAAAGTAATGTGGAATGGACAAGGGAGTATTGAGCATATTTGCAAACATTTAGATGATGGAAGAAAAGAAATGAGCATTTCTTTGAAACCTTCATTAAAAGCAATTGATGAAAAGGTTGTAATTACAACAGAATGGAATTTTCCAGTAATCGATATTGCAGGAAGATGGCATCCAGTTTGTAAATTTGATCGAAGTCTTAGAGCCGATTGGAGTTATGGCGATAGAGTTATGAGTTCCATTTCAGCGCCGGTCATTGCCTTTTTTAATGAAGAGGGGAGAAATCGAGGAACTTTTGCTGTTTCTGAAACAAAGAAAGAAGTTAAGATGAAATTCGGTGTCCATGAAGAAGATGGAACAATGAAATGTGTCATTGAAATTCAAGCGGGTATTTTAGAGGAGAAAGAATATCAGATTAAAATTTTAATGGATGAAAGAGATGTTGCCTATGAGGAAGCATTGCGAGGAGTTACCTCTTGGTGGAAAGAGGAGTGTCAGTTACAAGAGGCGATGATTCCTAAGAGTGCAAAAGAACCAATGTATTCATTTTGGTATTCTTTTCATCAACAATTTACTGCAGAGGAGATCGAAGAGGAATGTCGTCTTGCAAAGGAGATGGGCTTTGAAACAGTCATTGTAGATGATGGATGGCAAACAGATGATACGAATCGAGGCTATGGTTATTGTGGGGATTGGAAAGTAGCAGAAGGCAAAATAAAGGATATGAAACAACATGTTCAAAAAGTTCATGGGATGGGAATGAAATATCTTCTCTGGTTTAGTGTTCCTTATGTTGGTTATTACTCTAAAATGTGGAATTTATTCCATGATAAGTTAATTGCAGTGGATGAAGAACAAAAAACAGGAATTTTAGATATTCGATATCAAGAGGTGCGAGAATATTTAAAAAATATTTATGTAACAGCAATCAAAGAATGGGATCTAGATGGATTAAAGTTAGACTTTATTGATGAATTTTATGAAAGAGAATCCACTCCAAAATCAAATGACAAGATGGATTGCAGTTGTCTCCAAGAAGCACTGAATTTATTATTACAAGAGACAATGGTAGCATTAAAAGCAATCAAAGAAGATGTATTAATTGAATTCCGACAACGTTATATTGGACCTACGATTCGCCAATATGGAAATATTTTAAGAGTTGGCGACTGTCCAAATTCTGGAATTAGCAATCGTGTGGGAATTATCGATTTAAGATTATTAAGTGGAAACACTGCGGTTCATTCTGACATGGTGATGTGGAATCAGGGGGAACGGGCAGAAGAGGCAGCTCTTCAGATCATCAGTTGTTTATTTGGAACATTGCAGTTTTCTGTACGACTGGATCGGATGACAGAAGAACAAAAACGTATGGTTCAAAATTATATGAAATTCGCAAAACAACATAAAGATGTGTTACAAGAAGCTCCAATTGAAGCAAAAGAGCCACACAACTTATATCCAGAAGTTCGAGGATATAAAGAAGCAAAAGAAGTCATTGTTTGTTATTCTGGTAATCGTGTTGTTTCTGTTAGAAATGAATATGAAAAAACGATTATTGTAAATGGGACAAAGGTCAAGAGTATTGTTGTAAAGATGGAGAAAGAGGAAGAAAGACAAGTAACCGTTATGGATTGTTTTGGAAATGTTCTCAAACAAGAACAACAGCTTTTGACAGGAATTCAAGAAATTCCTTGTCCTGTGGGAGGACGTATTGAATTATTCAAATAAAATAAATGGAGGTATTCATTATGAGAAAATGGGTGAAAAAAGTGGTAACTGTAGGTTTGGTAGCTGGGATGACAATGTCTCTTTTAACAGGATGTGGAAGCAAAGGTAATGATTCAGGTAAGAGTGCAGATGGAAAAGTCCATTTACGTTTTTCTACTTGGGATGATGCAGAAGAGCTGGATAATCAGCAGGCACGAGTGGATCGCTTTAATGAAAATCAAGATAAAATTGAGATTACATTAGAAGCTTATGGAAAAGACTATGATACAAAAATCTCTGCTGGTATGGGAGCAGGGGATGCACCAGATATTATGTATATGTGGGATTATCCAACTTATGGAGATAATCTGGAACCTTTGGATTCCTTTATTGAAAAAGAGGGTCAGGAATATAAAGACAATTTTTATGAAGCATTATGGCCATATAACTCAAAAGATGGTGTTACCTATGGTATTCCAGTAAGTGCAGTTACCTCTTGTTTGTATTACAACAAAGATATTTTTGATCAAGCAGGAGTTGCTTATCCAACAGCAGATTGGACATGGGATGATGTAGCAAAAGCATCAAAAGAGATTCAAGCAAAAGTTCCAGATGTTAATGGATTTTCATTTTTAATGAAAACATTACCATATACATTTGAGATGTATTTATGGAGCAATGGAACCGCTTTCGTTGATGAAAATGGAAAGTTAGATGGAAATATTAATAGTCCAGAAGCAATTGAAGTGTTTAAAACATTTCAAGATATGGAAAAAGAAGGTGTTGCAAATGCATCAGAAACACAAGTTTCAGATGAGATGCTTACTGAAAAAACAGCCATGTATGTAGATGGAACATGGCCAATGAAACGTTTTGAAAATGGCGGTATTAATTTTGGCATTGCTCCAATTCCAAAATTTGAAGGAACGGATCATTCTATCAGTGTATTAAATACATCAGGAATTGCTATTTCAAAAGATTGTAAATACAAAGAGGAAGCATGGGAATTCGTTAAATACTGGACAGGAGAAGAATTAAACAAAGAACGGATTGGAACAGAATTACCAGCCTTAAAATCTGTTGCAGAGTCTGAAAAATTAACAGAAAATGAACTCTATGGGCCATTTTATCAAGCATTAGAGGAAAGTGTAGGACATACACCAGCGAGCTTTATTAAAGAAGGTTGGCCTGAAATTGATACAGATGTTTCTTTTGCAATCGAAAGTATTTACAATCCAAGTACTATGATGGATCCGAAACAGGCATTAGATGAAGTTGTTCAAATGCATGAGTAGGCAAGAAACGAATAAAAAGCGTTAAAGGAGAAGGAGAATGGGAATGAAAAGAAGGAAACAGCTAACCCCGTATCTATTTATTTCGCCTTGGATTATTGGTTTTTTAGTGTTTACAGCAGGACCATTGATTTTATCTTTTGTTATGAGTTTTTGTGATTGGCCAATTACAGGAAGCCCAGAGTTTATTGGATTGGGAAACTACATACAGATGTTTACAAAAGATCCGCAGTTTAAGAAATCTTTGTTTATTAGTTTAAAATATGCAGCAATTTTTGTTCCCCTTAACATGGCTATTGCATTATTTTTAGCGATGCTGATTACACAACCAGTAAAAGGAGTAAAGATTTATCGTACGTTATTTTATATTCCAGCTGTTATTTCAGGAGTGGCAGTTTCTATTATCTGGGGATGGATTTTAAAAGGCGACTATGGCGTATTAAATTATTTATTATCTTTAATTGGAATCAAAGGACCAAACTGGCTGGTTGATCCAGCATGGGCTTTGCTTGCAGTTATTATAGCTAGTGCTTTTGGGGTTGGTACGATGATGCTCATTTTCTATACTGATATTAAAAATATTCCAAATGATATTTATGAGGCAGCATCTATCGATGGAGCAAGTCCAGCAAAACAGTTTTTTAGCATTACATTACCGATTATTACACCAACGATTTTATTCAACTTAATTACATCCGTTATTAGTTCTTTCCAGCAAGTGACATTAGTTATGTTGCTGACGGGTGGTGGTCCATTGAAATCTACATATTTTTATGGATTATTCACATATAACAATGCGTTTAAATACCATAAACTTGGATATGCCAGTGCCAATGCGTGGGTAATGTTTCTTATTATCTTATGTTTAACAGCACTTGTATTTAAGTCTTCTTCCGCATGGGTATTCTATGAAACGGAATCAAGAAATGTAAAAACAAAGAAAAGAGGAGGGAAAAAGAAATGAGATTGTCTAAGAAGGCGAAAGTGATCATCTATGTTCTATTGACACTAGTAGCCATTTATTTTATGGCACCATTTATTTACTTGTTTTTCTCTGCTTTTAAAACAGAAGCGGAAGCCATTGCGTATCCACCAAAACTATTGCCAGAGAAATGGCTTTTTAGTAACTTTTTAGAAGCATGGAAGGCACAGCCTTTTGGAACCTATTTATGGAATTCGATTCTTGTAACCGTTGGTTCAACAGCAGGACAGATTCTTTCTTGTTCGTTAGTTGCTTATGGATTTGCGCGTTTTCACTTCAAAGGAAAAAATGTATTATTCATGATTTTATTATCAACAATGATGATTCCATGGGATGTTACGATGATTCCACAGTATATGGAATTCAATCTTTTTGGATGGATTAACACATTGAAACCATTGATTATTCCATCATGGTTTGGTTCTGCTTACTATATCTTTTTAATGAGACAATTCTTGATGGGAGTGCCAAAAGACTTTGAAGAGGCAGCAGTTATTGATGGAGCGAATCAATTTCAGATTTATTGGAAGATTTTCATGCCAATTTTAAAACCATCTTTGATTTTAGTTGGTGTATTAAATATGATTACAGCATGGAATGATTATCTTGGACCATTGATTTTCTTGCAAGATAGAAAGAAATATACATTAGCATTGGGACTTGCATCATTTAAAGGGGTTCATCAAACACAGATTATTCCAATGCTTTGTATTACATTAATTATGATTATTCCGCCGATTGTGATCTTTATCATTGCTCAAAAATATATTGTGGAAGGTACAGGTGGAGCAATTAAATAATGTTTAAAAGAAGGTTATCAAGCTTTCTAAAATAGATTGTCGCATAAATATTGTTTTATGCGACAGTTGTTTGAGCTTAGAAGTAGAGATGTATATGTTAAGGAGCAGTTGAAAAAATAAGGGAGGACTTATAGTTATGCCAATTCAGTTTCATTTATTATCAAAAGAATTTCATTTATATAATGATCAGATTAGTTATATTATTAAGGTGTTAGAAAATGGACAATTAGGACATCTTTACTATGGGAAACACATTACTGATCGAGAAGATTTTGGATATTTAGTCGAATATGCCAGAAGAGATATGGCACCGTGTGCTTTTGAAGGAAACACGAGTTTTTCATTGGAGCATTTAAAACAAGAATATCCAACCTTTGGTTCTGGTGATATGCGCTATTCTGCTTTTGAGTTAGAGAGAGAAGATGGAAGTCGTGTTGCAGATTTTCGATATAAAGAACATGTTATTTTGAAAGGAAAAAAATCTTTAGATGGACTACCAGCTGTTTATGTAGAATCCAAAGAGGAAGCTGATACCTTGGAAATTATATTAGAAGATCAGGACTTACAAATGCAGTTGCTTTTATCTTATACCGTTTGGAAAAAGCTTCCTGTGATTACGAAACACGCCAAATTCCTTTGTCAAGGAAGCGAAAAGATTACATTATTAAATTGTTTAAGTGGTTGTCTTGATCTACCAGATAAAGAATATGAAATGGTAGAACTAGCGGGAACATGGTCAAGGGAACGCCATGTGCATAAGAGAAAACTGAACTATGGAATTCAAGGAATCTATAGTATGAGAGGATGTAGTAGTCATCAGTTCAATCCGTTTCTTATGTTAAAGAGAGAAGAGGCAACAGAGACGCAAGGGGAAGTGCTTGGATTTAGTCTTGTATATAGTGGTGATTTTTTAGCACAAGTAGAAGTGGATAATTTTGACGTGACAAGAGTTCTTCTTGGAATTCATCCCAATGAGTTTCGTTGGGAATTAGGACAAGGAGAGGAGTTTCAAACACCAGAACTTGTTATGGTTTATTCGGATCATGGAATGAATGCTATGAGTCAAGTCTATCAAGAGCTGTATCGCACAAGGTTAGCAAGAGGATATTGGAGAGATAGAGAACGCCCTATTCTTATTAATAATTGGGAAGCTACTTACTTTGATTTTCATGAAGAGAAAATTTTACAAATCGCCAAAAAAGCAAAAGAAATTGGAGTAGAATTGTTTGTCTTGGATGATGGTTGGTTTGGTAAGAGAAACATTGATAACTGTTCTCTTGGCGATTGGTATCCAAACTTAGAGAAGTTACCAAATGGAATTGCTGGATTGGCGAAGAAAATCGAAGAATTGGGATTGAAGTTTGGACTTTGGTTTGAGCCAGAGATGACAAATAAAGATAGTGATTTGTTCCGTGCGCACCCAGATTGGGTACTTGCAGATATAAGAAGAAACTATTGTCATAGTAGAAACCAATATGTTCTTGATTTTTCAAAAGAAGAAGTCGTAGAATATATTTATCAACAGATGAAAAAAGTGCTAGAAGAAGCGCCTATTTCTTATGTGAAATGGGATATGAATCGTTCGTTCTCAGAAGTGTTTTCTAATGGAAATGGAAAGGCATATCAAGGAAAGGTAAGACATAAATACATCCTTGGAGTATATTCCTTATATGAACGATTGATTCAAGAGTTTCCACATATTTTATTTGAGTCTTGTGCAAGTGGTGGAGCGAGATTTGATCCAGGAATGTTATATTACGCACCACAGGCATGGACTTCGGATAATACGGATGCGATTGATCGCATTAAGATTCAATATGGAAGCTCTTATGTATATCCAATCAGCAGTATTGGCAGTCATGTTTCTGCTTCTCCAAATCATCAAGTATTCCGAAATACGCCAATGGAGATTCGTGCAAATGTGGCATATTTTGGAACCTTTGGCTATGAACTTGATATTACAAAATTGCCAGAAGAAGATATTGAGAAGATGAAAGAGCAAGTTGCTTTTATGAAGGAACATAGAACCTTGATTCAACAGGGAAGATTTTATCGCTTAAAAAGTCCATTTGAGAATAATTCCTCTGCATGGATGGTTGTTTCAGAAGATCAGACAGAAGCGTTAATGGCGTATTTTCGAGTATTGCAACCAGCACAAGGTAAGTTTGAGCGCATTTACTTAAATGGATTGAAAGAGGACAGTTTGTATGAAATTCAAGAATTCTTTGGAGCAAAAAAAGAGGCGACAACCCATTATGGAGATGAGTTGATGTATGCAGGATTTAGTGTTTCCGATGTTTCTTCTGGTTTAGCAGGGGTGGCTAGAGAGCAGCAAGGAGATTACTTCTCAAGACTTTTTTATCTTAGAAGAAGATAAGAGTTTAAAGAATACAGCAATATTGTAACGAGCACTCCAAGGTCTATTTGGATTTCAAAGATAAGAAAGTTTGGAAAAATAAGGATGGGATCTAGCCTAGTAAGAAAATAATTGTTATAGTATGAGAGGGTTTTAGAGGAAAGCGGGGGCTTCTGGAAATAAAAAATGAAGTAGAGGAAAAAATCTATGAATGAAATGATAACATATCTATTAGCAATGGGTGTTTTATTAGGTGGGATCGATCTGATTTTAGGAAACAAAAAAGGATATGGAAAGTGTATGGAAGATGGTTTTTTGTTAATGGGACCTACTGCACTTTCCATGGTTGGTATGATCTGTTTAATCCCTCTTCTTTCTAAATTTTTGCAAACGATCATCGTTCCAATTTTCCATTTGGCGAATCTGGATCCATCCATTCTTGGAGGATTTTTAGCTATTGATATGGGTGGATACCAACTTGCAAAATCGTTAGAATTGGATCCGAGTATTGGAACTTATGCGGGAATTGTAATATCTGCCACCTTTGGTTGTACGCTTGTATTTACCATTCCAGTAGGAATGGGCGTGATTCAAATAGAGGATCGATCAATTTTTGCAAAAGGGATTTTGATTGGATTAATCACATTGCCAGTTGGATTATTGGTTGGTGGAGTTTCCTGGGGGCTATCAGTGTATACCGTAATCAAAGAAAGCATTCCTATTTTTCTGTTATCCATTGTACTTGGAATTGGACTATTTAAAATTCCAAAGGCGATGATGAAAGGATTTGAAGCCTTTTCTTTTGGAATTAAATTACTTATCAATATTGGATTGATTTTAGGTGCTTTTACTTATTTGACAAAAATTGAGATAGTAAAAGGGTTAGCACCCATTGAGGAGGCACTTGGAATTGTTGCATCCATTGGAATTACCATGCTTGGAAGTTTGCCACTTGCAGAATTTTTAAGACGATTATTAAAAAAACCATGTCTGTGGCTTGGTAATAAATTTGGAATGAATGAAACAAGCATTGCAGGGCTGTTAATTGGAATGGTCAGTGTACTTCCACAGATTACAATGGTGAAAGATATGGATCCATTGGGCAAATTAGTGAATATCTCCTTTGCGGTATGCGCTGCTTCTACCTTTGCAGCTCATATTGGTTTTACGATGAGTGAAGAACCAAATGCAGTTACTTCTCTTTTGTTGGCAAAGTTTGTTGGAGCTTTTGTGGCAGCCATTGTTGCCATTGTAGTTTGGAAACAACAAAAGAAAGCAGGAAGTGAAAATGAAGGTTAGATAGGAATAAATAAGAGAAAAACGAAATGAGGAAAAGGAAATGAAGAGAGAATTTTTTGAAGGTAATCGAAAGAAATTTTATGAATCTATGAAATGTGGTTCTTTGGCCGTTCTATTTTCGGGACAAGAGATTCGAAAATCCAATGATGAATATTATCCATTTTTTACAAATCGAAATTTTTTATATTTAGTTGGCTTAGAACAAAAGGAATTGATTTTATTAGCAGGAAAAGATAGCGAAGGTTCTGTTTGGGAACGATTGTATATTCTGCCACCAGATCTGATGGTGGAACGCTGGAGCGGAAGAAGAATTAAAGAAGACGAAGTTCATGTTCAAGCTGGAATTGAAACTGTAAAATATGTGGAGATATTTGAAAATGATTTTCATCAATTGATGGTTTCTGGAAATTATGGATTTCTTTATTTAGATACCTTTAAATATGATTTAGTGGATAGGGATGAGCCAGCACATAGTTTCCTAAAGAAAGTGATGATAAATTATCCTTATATTCAGCAAGAAAATGCAAATCTTATTTTGAGAAAACTTCGCACCATCAAGCAACCATGCGAAATTGAAGCGATGAAAAAGGCAGAACTCATTACTTGTGAAGGAATTACTGCTATGATGAAGGCTTCCAAACCAGGAATGTATGAGTACCAATACAAAGCTGAATTTGATTATGTCCTTGGACAGTATAGTCCAAATGGTCCCGGTTTTCCATCCATTATTTCTGCTGGAAAAAATAATTTCTGCATTCATTATTATAGCTATAAAGGGCAGGCACAAGATGGTGATATGGTATTAAATGATGTGGGAGCGACCTATGATCATTTAATGAATGATGTATCTCGTGGATGGCCTTGTAATGGTAAGTTTACAGAAAAGCAAAGACTTTTATATGAATGTGCTTTGAGAACATCGGATCATATGTTTGAAATTATTAAGCCAGGAATGAAAATGGCAGATGTGGATAAACTGGCGAGAAGATATAATTTTGAGCAGTTAAAAGAGGCTGGTGTATGTAAAAACTTTGAAGAAATCGGTACTTATATGTGGCATGGAGGCGCTCATCATGTGGGCTATGACTGTCATGATATGGTTCAGACACCAGAAATCATTGCACCAAACATGGTATTTTGTGTGGATATTGGAATTTATCACGAAGAATGGGGAATTGGATTCCGAATTGAAGATAACTGTCTTGTGACAGAAACTGGTTGTGAAAATCTTTCTTATATGACACCAAGAACAGTGGATGAAATTGAAGATACGATGAGAAAACATTATAAATAAGCGATTGCTAGAAAATGATAAGATATAATGAGTGGCGAATGGTGATCATAAATAAAATTTATGATAGAGTGGAAGAATAAGCCAAGGATAAAGTAGATACATTTGTGAGAATAAAAGCGAAGTTACTAGTGGATGACTTCGCTTTTATTGTTAGAACATTTACGCAAAGTGTGTTTCTCATCATTTGTTTCCATTCTGCAATTGTACATAAATATAGGAATGTATAAAATAAATAGTGGAAAGGAAGTTGATGCCATATGGAAAACCAATTTCATATTGCTGTTGTTCAAGCGGAGCAACAAATGTATGATTGCAATAAAAATATACAAAGGGGATTAGAGTTTATCAAGCAAGCAAAAGAGATGGGAGCAGATCTTGTATTGTTTCCAGAATGTTGGATTCAAGGATATGGTATGCCACTACTTTATGAAGAAAAGACATTAGAAGAATTATTTGAGATGAAAGAATGTGGCATGACGTGGAAGGAGATGGAAGAGAATTCTGCCTATCAAGAGTGGAAGGAAGAAGCCTTAGAGTTGACGGATGCAAGGATTCAGGTATTTTGTGAGAAAGCAAGAGAACTTTCCATAGGGGTTGTTTTAACTTGCTATACAAAGGGAAAAAAACGTCCTAGAAATAGTGCTATTGTCATTGATAAAACAGGAAAGGTTTTGATGCAGTATGATAAAGTACATACATGTGATTTTTCTTTAGAATGTCTATTAGAAAAAGGAGAGACATTTAACGTTTGTGATTTTCATGGGGTAAAACTTGGGATTATGATCTGTTATGATCGAGAGTATCCAGAAAGTGCGAGAGAATTAATGCTAAAAGGCGCAGAGATTATTTTAGTACCAAATGCCTGTAGTGGAATGAGACCAAGAGTAAATGTACTAGAAACAAGAGCATATGAAAATATGGTCGGAGTTGTTATGGCAAATTATGCGGGAGAAAATATGGGAAATTCTTGTGCGTTCTCACCAATCCCTTGGGATGAAAATGGATATGGAGTAGATATGACTCTATTTAAGGCAGAGGAAACAAAAACAGATATTTATATGGCAATGTATAATTTAGAGCAACTAAGAAACTACCGAGAGCATGAGATGATGGGGGCTACCTTTCGAAATGTAAATGCATATGAAAAATTATTAGAACAAAAGGTGGAGAAACCATTTATAAGAAAAACATGGATTCCAACAGAAGGGAAGGAGGATTGTAATAAAACAATATGATGACTTTAATTACGGGAGCTAGTGGGAGCGGAAAATCTTTGTTCGCAGAACAATATATTGATAAAAAAAGAAAAGATGAGCAAGATTTAGTCTATCTTGCAACAATGAAACCGTATGGAGAAGAGACGAAAAAAAAGATCACTCGTCATAAAGAACAACGATACCAAAAAGGTTTTCAAACGATTGAATGTTATGAAAAGATAGAACAATTAAAATTATCGACAAAAGACTGTTGTGTCTTACTTGAATGTTTATCCAATTTATTGGCAAATGAAATGTACCCAGAAATAGAAGAGGGTAATGAGGAAGAAGCAAGAGTCCCATTAAAAAATGAGAAAGAGATAGTGTTTCCAGCCATTGTTCAAAAAATTTATCAGGGAATTTTACATTTAGAGGAACAATGCCAACATCTTGTGATTGTTACCAATGAAATTTTTTCAGAACCATTGCCAAAGTGGGAGGATTCTGCTATTTATACAAGGAATCTAGGACTGCTAAATCAAAGGTTAGCAAATCATGCTAAGAAGGTATATGAAGTTATTGCTGGCGTTCCAATCCTTCATAAGCAAATGGAATGTTTCGAAATACAAGAAAAGTCTAGGTGTACCACTATAAAAGGGAAAGAAATTTGGGACAAAGGAGAAAGAGAAGAGAGTATGTTAGAGAAAAAAATCTTGGTTCTAGGAGGCGCGTTTCAAGGAAAAACAAAATGGGCAAAAGAGTATTGGCAGATTCCAAAAGAGGATTGTTTCGATGTTAGAAAAAGTGATTTTAAGAAGGAAACAAAAACACTCTATCAATCAAAATTAGTTGCTCATATAGAAAAGATGGTGGAATGGTATTGTCAGCATGAAGTAGAAGAGGAAAGCCAAACTTCTCAACAAGATCTGGAAAAATGTTGGGTTAAAATAGAAAAACTGTGGGAAAATGGAAAAAATCCAATTCTTATTGTGGATGAAATAGGATACGGGATGGTACCAATGGAAAGAAATCATAGACGGTATCGAGAATTAACAGGCCGAATGACTTGTAAACTGGCCGAACAAGCAGATGAGGTTTATCGGGTGATCGCAGGGATTCCACAGCGATTAAAATAAGAAGAGAATAAATACTTTTTAAATATAGAAAATCTAATATACTAGGAAGTGAAAGGTAAAAACGTGAAATTAGCTTATTTTTATGTAACAGAACAGGGAAAGCAGTTAACAGAGCAAATACAAGAGGTGCTTGGCGGAACGTGTTATGGGAAAGAAGATTTAAAAGAGAATATTGCAATCGCCATGAAAGAATATGATGGAATTATTTTTGTGATGGCAACGGGAATTGTTGTGCGAATGATCGCGCCATATGTTGTCCATAAGGCAAAAGATCCAGCAATTGTCGTATTAGATCAAAGGGGGAAGTATTGTATCAGTTTATTATCAGGGCATTTAGGAGGGGCAAATGAATTGGCTAAAATCGTTGCACAAATTACAAAAGGACAGGCGGTTCTTACAACAGCAACCGATGTAGAACGGGTATTAGCATTTGATCTATTTGCAAAAGAACATCAAATGGCAATCGAAAATATCGATCAGTTAAAATATATTAGCGGTGCACTTTTACAAGGAAAAAGTGTGGAAGTTATATGTAAAAGTGAAGAAATAAAGGAAAAATTAAAGCAAGCAATCGTGACTCTTTCTATGGGAGACAAAGAGGAAAATCGTAGGAAAGAAAATAACCAGAAGTTTCCTATTCGTTTTGTAGAGAAAATAACAGGAAGCGAAGGAGTTGTTATTTCTCCGTATTTACAAAAGGAAGAAAATGGGAAAAGCGTATCAAGTGATGAAAGCAAAATAGGAAAAACAATGGAACAACATATTTTATATTTACGCCCTAAGGCGATTACCATTGGAATTGGTTGTAAAAAAAATCGGGATGAAATAGGGGTAAAAGAAGCGCTAGAAGTTCTTTTACGAGAAGAAAATCTTAGTCCTTTGTCTTTGAAGGGACTTTCTACAATTCCAAGAAAATCAGAAGAAGGCGCGGTTCAATATCTTTTAAAAGAATATCAAATTCCATTAATGATACAAACAGAAGAAGCGATTAAACAGTTAGATTTAGAGAAATTAGGAATAAAACAATCGGATTTTGTCAATCAAACAGTAGGAGTTGCTTCTGTTTCTACCGCGTGTGCATATTTATCATCACTTGGTGGTAAAATTTTAGTGGATAAGAGAAAGTTTCAAGGGTTTACCCTTTCGGTTGCCATGGATAATGCGTGGTAGATAAAAGATGATGGTTGAAACAAAAGATCGGTTGTGATATGATAAGACAGGAAAAAATAAATTGTCATAAATGATAAAAAGTTTGTGAAAGAGAATCGTAGGAGGAAGATTGTAATGAAAATTGCAATGGGTAATGATCATTCCGCAGTGGAAATGAAAAATGAAATAAAAGCGTATTTAGAAGCAAAAGGACATGAAGTGTTAAATCTTGGAACAGATTCTACAGAAAGCTGTGACTATCCAGTGTATGGAGAAAAAGTAGGACGTGCTGTTGTTTCTGGAGAAGCGGATCTTGGTATTACAATCTGTGGAACAGGTGTTGGAATTTCACTTGCGGCAAATAAAGTAAAAGGAGTTCGTGCAGTTGTATGTAGCGAACCATATTCTGCAAAATTATCTAAAATGCACAATAATACAAATGTATTATCTTTTGGTGCAAGAGTAATCGGAGTGGAATTAGCAAAAATGATCGTAGATGCATGGTTAGATGCGGAATTTGAAGGTGGAAGACACCAAAGAAGAGTAGATCAGATTATGGCAATTGAAACAGAATAAGTAGAATGATGAAAACACCCCAAAATATTAGAAAAACTCTAATATTTTGAGGTGTTTTTTTGTGCCATAGAAAATTTCGTTTCCTATCACATAAAAGTCTGCTTATTACTTTGTTCCGTAAATACGGTCTCCAGCATCGCCAAGACCTGGAAGAATATAGCCATGTTCATTGAGACATTCATCTAACGCACCAATATAAATATCCACATCAGGGTGAGCAGTCTGAAGTGCTTTTACGCCCTCAGGAGCAGCAATTAAACAAAGGAAAGTGATTTTTGTAATGCCTCTTGCTTTTAACTGATCGATAGCTGAAATAGCAGAACCCCCAGTTGCTAACATAGGATCGACTACATAAATATCTCTTTCATTAGCGTCAGAAGGAAGCTTGTAAAAGTATTCTACAGGCTGTAATGTTTCTTCATCACGATAAAGACCGATATGCCCCACTTTTGCATTTGGAATTAAATTTAAAATACCGTCTGCCATATGAAGTCCAGCACGGAGAATTGGAACGACGCAGAGTTTTTTTCCAGCGATTTCTTTTGTTGTTGTTTCTACAAGTGGTGTTTTGATTTTAATATCTGCAAGAGGAAGATTGCGAGTTGCTTCATAGCAGATAAGCATAGCAACTTCACTAGCAAGAGCACGAAACTCTTTTGTCGATGTATCTTCCCTTCTCATAATTCCGATTTTATGTTGAATTAATGGATGGTCCATTACAACAACTTTACTCATAATATAATACCTCCAAACTATAATACAAATGATTGATGAATAGGCAAAGCCTGTTCCCGCTCGCTAACGCTCATTATATCACAAAATATGTGGATAATCGAATTATTTAGACAAAAAATATTTCAAAACTATAAGGAATTATAAAATTCTTCTAGCTAAATATTGATGATAGAGCCGTTTGAGGAATGGAAGTTGTTTTTTTAGTTTCTTTTGGGTTGCAACGACCATCGTTTCAATTTCCACCAGTTGCTCTTTTGTTATTGTATGTTGACTATAACGTGCCAGATCAAAAAAAGGTTTCATACGTTCTTCCCATATCTTTTGTTCTGCCTTACTAGGAGGAGAAATGGTAAAGAGATACGTGAGGAAAGAAAGCATAGCAATGGCATTTTTATTTGCATCTTCTCCATGCCAGTGATAATGACGGATCTGCACAAGGATTCCTCGTCTTATCAGACAAAGCAGGACAAAAAGAAGAAAGAGTCCAAAGATGGAAAGCATTAGTTTTGTGACGAATGACTGTTGCTTGAACCATGTTTGGAAAGAAAATCCATTCGTGTCTGTTTTGTGTTCATCTGCTTTGTTTCGATTATCGCTATCTGCTGTAGTTGCAGTAGAAGCAGCTTCACTTGTTGCCTCTTGCTCGGTCGGCACTTCTTCCGTAGAAGCGGTCGTACTTTCAGAAGAGGTTTCTGGATCCGAGGCGATGGAAGATTCCGTATAGCCTGGAGTTGCGTCAAGTATTTGCCATCCGTTATCTGCCGTATAATATTCTGTCCAAGCGTGTGCATTGGATTCTGGAACATTTACGGTATACTGTCCTGTTTCTGCATCAAAACTTCCTTTTGAAAAATCGTTTGGAGAAATGACATAGCCTTCCACATAGCGAGCAGGAATTCCCATAGCTCGAAGAAGTAACGTGGCTGAAGAGGCAAAATGAACGCAGTATCCTTCACGGGATTCCTGTAAAAAGTATAAGGTGGCATCCTCATTTTTTGGCGCTTTTTTCGGTGTCAGTGTGTAGGTATAAATATGTTCTAAATAACTTTGTACGGTTTCTGGATAGTTTGTTGGCATGTAATTAGCCTTAGTTTCTAATGCTTCTACAATTGGAGAAAGAGCACTTGCTAGGCTTTTGGAAATGGTTAAGTAATCCTCTGAAAAATGAGCGGAATAGGCATCCAGTACAGCGTCGTACTTTGTAGTAGAATGGAAAAAAGAAGCAGATGTAGAGGAACTTTCACTTAAAGCATAAAAAGTGGAGTCTTTAATTTCAGTTCCCGTTAAATACGTTCCAACTGGAATCGTATAAGACTGTTTTGTGTCAGACTTTGGTTTATAATAGAGATCTTGTACCTCTGTGACCGAATCATTTGGAAGCATAGAATAGGGAACGTAAGCATAGGATTTATCCGCTCTCTTTGGCTCGATTGTAATATTCGTTTGATAAAGGTAAGGAAGTGTTTGGGAGTAGGAAAAAAGCTCTAATGGTGTGAGAGGAAATGATGATTCTTTTTCATAAGAAGATAAAAGAGAATCGTATTCCGCATTTTCTCGGATACCCCAATGATTTTTTGTATAGTAAGAGCTAGCATATCCTCTTAAATATACCGTTGTATAAGAATGAGGAAGGGTAACTTTTAACGCAGTTTTCGTGCTTTTTGATTTATTCCCAAGATTGGAAAGATCCCCTGCATTGATACCATTCCCAGTACTATTGAAAGCCGAAAAAAGACTTTCTAAATCAATGCCCATTAAGTTCCCTAAAGTTTCATAGTCTCTTGCAATAGTCGCATTTCGCATGGAATTCCATTTTAAAGGTCTTTGATAATCGGTTTTGATCAATAACGCATTCGAAAACAGGATACAAATGCCAACACAAATGGCGAGGGTAGACGTAAATCCTTTTGGAATTTCTCTCTTTTTAAAACGGAATCGTTCTATCTGCAAAATGAGAAAGATGATATAGAGGAAGAAGCAGATTTTGTTTGGAACTGCACCAAAAAATAGTCCAACTTCTACAAGAGGAAAGGTAATAAGAAGAGAGAAAAAGCTCAGTCGAAAGCGATGGATGAGGATAACGAGGAGCAGTGTAAGGAGTGTCATAATCGCACAAAAAAATGGCACAATGGAATATAGCTTAGATTCCAAAGGCAAAGAGACAGTGCTACTTAGTACATTTAGTTTTGCCAATTTGTTCAGAAAATAGCTAGTGCTACAATCAATGGCATCTGGAATGATGGTGCGAAAAATAAGGGCCATTATTCCAATAAAAAGTAAGGAAAAGAGAAGAATGATATCTCCTTTCGAATGTCCAAAATAATGGTAACTTCCGCATAAAAAAAGTGCAGGTATGATACAAAAAAGCGCCAATGGCAATGGGGAAACTGGAATCTCAAATGCTGTAATAAAGCAATATAGACTGCAAAAAGCCCCAATTACAATATAAAAAAAGTCTATGACTGTCGTTTTAATATTCATAAGCATCCTCCAAAGTAAAAGAAGCGGTAGGATTAGAACTTACTTTAAAATAAGAAGAATGAGAGAGCGAGTCTGGAAGCTTTTTTGGAAGTTCTAAAGGAAGGGGAGTTTTTAAGAATTCATAAAAAGCGTGATAACTCTCTTCTACCGTTTCAATTTTCCTATGATAGTATTGTTGATGGGAGGCGTGATACCAATAAAAAACATGACCGATTTCTTGCCTAGAAAGAGAAAGGCTGATAGATAAAAGAAGAGAAAGCCCTTCTTCTAATCGCTTTGCAAAATCTTTAGTGGTTTCTTTCTCGATTGCGGATAGTAAAAAAATATCAGCGGAAAGAGGAAGGCTATTTTCACGGACGATAAAGGTATCCGTTTTTGTACTTAATTTCCAGTGAATTTGGCGAAGGGAATCTCCCGTTCGAAATTCTCGAAGGGAAAATACTTCCGAAGGATCATCTCCAGACTTTGTTTTGGAGTATACAGTTCCATCCAGTGCCACTGTACTTGGCGATAACCTTTCTAACTGGACTGGGATCTGTTCTGGTAGTTTAATAAGAGAAATGGTCTTGTTTAATTTCCATCTTTTACGAAATAGGGAGAGAAAACTAAAGGCTTGTACTTCTTTTAGACAAAGCGTATAGTTTCCACTTTGAGAAAAAGAGATGGATTGTTTTAATGTGGAAATATTATGAGCAGAAGATGAAAAACGGCATTTTTTTATGGTACTTGTGCCAAGCAGTTCATTTGTTATTTCCACAAAAGCCACACATGAAATGAGTGGAAAAGGGGAACGATTATTTGCTGTTATAAAATAAGAAGATTGATCTTGTTCTGCTAAAATAGAAGGAGGGCTTTTAATCGAAAAAGATACGAAAAGAGATGTTATTCTATGAACAACAAATAATACTACTGGTAAACAGAGCATTGTTACGAATAAAAGCACCGCTAAAGAATCAAGATACATAACAGAAAATAAATAGAGTCCCATTAACAGAATGAAATAAATAAGTTTTGCATATAGCATAGGTTACTCCTTTATTATCTATGGATTTACGTTTTTTAATATTTGAGATAATACTTGTGCATTTGTCATGCCAGACGCTTTTGTCTTCGGATCAAGGACAATGCGATGAGCACAGACATCTGAGAAAATTAATTTAATATCTTCTGGTACGACAAAGTCACGCTCTTTTAAAAAGGCGGCAGATTTTGCCATACGCATTAATGCAAGAGAACCACGAGGACTAATACCGATTCGAATCATAGGGTGATTTCTCGTAGCATTGGCTAAATTAACGATATATTGATAAATCGGATCGCTAATATAAATTTTTTCTACTACAGACTGTATGAGTAGAAGATCATCAATGGTTGAGATTGCTTGGACTTCATCGAGAGGATTTTTATATTCACGTCCTTTTAGTATTTCAATTTCATTGGCAACACTTGGATATCCCATAGAAAGACAGCTCATAAAACGATCCATTTGAGATTCGGGAAGAAGCTGAGTTCCGATGGATCCAATTGGATTTTGTGTGGCAATAACAAAAAAAGGATTTGGAAGAACATGAGTGACACCATCAATGGAAACTTGTCCTTCTTCCATCAGTTCTAATAGGGCGGATTGAGATTTTGGAGATGTGCGGTTGATTTCATCTGCTAAAAAGAGGTTACAAAAGGCAGCCCCTTTTTTATATTCAAAATCCTCTGTTTTTTTATTATAAATAGAAAAGCCAACAATATCGCTTGGCAAAATATCAGGTGTAAATTGTAAACGATGATATTCTAAATGAAGTGCTTTAGAAAAAGCTACAGCAAGTGTTGTCTTTCCAACTCCTGGAACGTCATCGATGAGCACATGGCCTTTTGCTAAAATTGTCATAAGAACTTTTAATAAAACGGTTTCTTTGTCAATAATTACTTTTCGGACTTCTTCAAAAATAGAAGATGCCTTCTCATAGCAATAATCAAAATATTCAATTGATTTTTGTGTATCCATTAAATTACCTCCAATCGATTGCTTTTTGTACTTTTTCGTGTTTAGGGTTGTCATAGCTTTATGATTTGCAGTATCATAATGATATGGAAATAAAAATAATAAGGGCAATCTTTGCCTTGTAATAATCATAGTATAAAATGTCAAAATATACAAGAAAGTTCATAAGAAGATAGCATAAGAAAAATAACGTGATTAAGAGAGAAAACAGAAGGAGGATACAAAGTGGCATATTTTCCAATGTTTATGGAATTAGAGAAAAAGATATGTGTGATTATTGGAGGCGGAAAAGTAGCTCTTCGAAAGGCAAATGTATTAGTGGACTATGGGGCAAAGGTAATTATCATTGCGCCAAATTTTCAACAACAACTAAAGCAAATGGAACAAAAGGGAATGATAATTCTTAAAGAGAAAACAATTTCTAGTATGAAAGAAATTGATAAAAAGGAGTTGTGGGACGGGGAAGAAGAAATAGCATTGTGTGTATGTGCAACGGATCAAAAAGAAGTAAATGAAAAGATTGCTCTTTGGTGTCAAAAAGAACGGATACCTGTGAATGTGGTGGATAATAAAAGTTTATGTACGTTTTTATTTCCAGCAGTTGTAAAAAAGAAGGAGGTATCCATTGGAATTACAACTTCTGGGACAAGCCCTAGTGCTTCTTCCTATTTAAGAGAACAGATAGAAGGGATTATCGATGACGAATTTTTAACGTTTGTAGAAGAAATGGGAGAATATCGTCAATGGTTAAAACAACATGTAGAAAGAGAGGAAGAAAGAAGAAGAATGCTTCATAGTAAATGGGAGCAGTGGAAGCAAGGAGAATAAAAAGAGAAAAATAAAAAAGGAGAGGTTTGAATTTAATTTACAACAATTAGTTGCGTTTCTGCGTGAAAAATACTATGATAGGTAACGGACTATAAGATGGAAGATAGGAAAGAATATCGTATTAGGAATAATGTAAGTATTATGAGAGGTGTGTAGTATGTTAGAATAACAAAAGTTATAAGTCATAGATAATACGCACTTTATACTAGTTAGAAATGGAGATAACAATGAGAAATTATATAGATTCAGAAAAATTATTTACAAAATCAAAAGAAGTGATTCCAGGAGGGGTGAACAGTCCTGTTCGTGCCTTTTTAGCGGTGAATCGAAATCCAGTATTTATTGATCATGCAAAAGGAAGTCATATTTATGATGTGGATGGAAACGACTATATTGATTATGTATGTTCTTGGGGACCTGGAATCTTAGGACATGCCCATCCAGAAGTCATTGAGGCGGTGCAAAAAGCGGTACAAGATGGATTGACTTTTGGTGCTCCAACGAAAAAAGAATGGCTATTAGCAGAAATGATTCATGAGGCGATGCCATCTATGGAATTAGTTCGTATGGTGAGCTCAGGAACAGAAGCGGTGATGAGTGCCATTCGTGTTGCTAGAGGTTATACAAAGAGAGATATGATCGTAAAATTTAAAGGGTGTTATCATGGACATTCCGATGGACTTTTAGTAAAAGCAGGATCTGCCGCTCTTACAAGTGCTGTTCCAGATAGTGCAGGAGTACCAGCTTCTTATACAGAAAATACATTAGTGGCTCTTTATAATAATGAAGACTCTGTTCGTGAAATTTTTGAAAAGTTTGGCGAAAAAATCGCTTGTATTATTGTAGAGCCAGTGGCTGCTAATATGGGAGTTGTGCCACCAAAAGAAGGATTTTTACAATTTTTAAGAGAGATCACAAACCAATATGGCAGTCTTTTAATTTTTGATGAGGTCATTACAGGATTTCGTTTAGGATATGGCGGAGCACAAGAGTATTATCAAGTAACGCCAGATCTTACGACTCTTGGAAAAATCGTTGGTGGCGGTATGCCAATGGCTGTTTATGGAGGAAAACGTGAGATTATGGAATGTGTATCTCCTCTTGGAGAAGTTTATCAAGCAGGAACGTTATCCGGAAATCCAGTGGCAACCGCTTCCGGAATTAAAACGTTAGAGCTTTTAAGAGGAAATCAGCATTTATACACAGAAATTGAAGAAAAGGCAAAAAAACTTGCCAAAGCTTTTGAACAAGCAGGCAAGAAAAAAGGACAGGCAGTAAGAGTAAACCAAGTTGGTTCTTTATTATGCTGTTATTTTACGGATCAAGTAGTGGATGATTATGATGGAGCAACATCTTCGGATCTTACTCAATATACAAAATATTTTGGAAATATGCTTGATCATGGTATTTATGTAGCTCCTTCTCAATTTGAGACCATGTTTGTATCCGCTGCTCATACCGAGGAAGAGATTGAAGCAACATGCAATATTATTGATAAGTGGGCATAAGTGAAACGACAATAGTTGACTTTTGTGAAATTTGAGCAGTAGAATCGAGGAAATTTATGATACGTTTTATTGGAGCGGGTCCAGGTGATCCAGAATTATTGACTTTAAAAGGAAAGAGATACATTGATGAAGCAGATGTAATTGTATATGCAGGTTCACTTGTGAATAAAGAAGTGTTAAAAGATGCGAAAAAAGGTGCCAAGATCTATAATAGTGCCACTATGACATTAGAAGAAGTGATTACTGTTATGGCGGAAGGAGAAAAGGCAGGTTTAAAAGTGGTACGTGTGCATACAGGCGATCCAGCTATTTTTGGTGCTCATAGAGAGCAAATGGATCGGTTAGATGAGCTTGGTATTGAATATGAAGTGATTCCAGGGGTGAGTTCTTTTTTAGGAGTGGCAGCAGTTTTAAAAAAAGAATATACTCTTCCAAAAGTGTCACAGACGGTTATTTTAACGAGAATGGAAGGAAGAACTCCGATGCCAGAAGGAGAAAAATTAAAGGATTTAGCAAAACATCATGCGACAATGGTTATTTTTCTAAGTGTTGGCATGATCGAACAACTAGCAGAACAATTGATGGAAGAATATCGAGAAGATACGCCAGTGGCTGTTGTATATAAAGCCACATGGGGAGATCAAAAGATTGTAAAAGGTACGTTAAAGACTATCGCAAAACAAGTGAAAGAGGCTGGAATTAAAAAGACTGCACTTACAGTTGTTGGAGATTTTCTTGGAGATGATTATGAATTATCTTGTTTATACGATAAACATTTTACACATGAATTTCGAAAGGGTATCGAGTCATGAGTATTCAACTATTAAGTGTTAGTCATAAAGCAGCCCCATTACAAATAAGAGAACTTTTTGCTTTTTCCGAAGAACAGCAGTTGGCGATTATGAAACAGTTGAGAATGGATGGTATAATTCAGGAAGCGGTTGTACTCTCTACTTGTAATCGTACAGAGGTTTATGTATATAGTGAAGAGGAAAATGAGAGAATTGTTTATGATCGCATGCTGACTGTGGTATCTAACATGGCAAAGGAAAATCAAAAAGAAAATGACAGCAAAGAAGAAGATTCCTTTGGCGGATATTACCGTTTGTACCATGGTGAAAAAGCAATCCATCATTTGTTTTCCGTAACAGCGGGGCTAGATTCTCTTGTCATAGGGGAAGATCAGATTCTTGGACAAGTAAAAAGAGCCCATGCGTTTGCAAGAGAGCATAAGCAATGTGGAGTTTATCTCAATACTTTTTTTCGTTACGCGGTAACGGGTACAAAAAAAGTTAAGACACAGACAGATTTATCCAAAACTTCTGTGTCTACGGCTACTTTGGCAGTAAAAGTGTTACAAGAAGAATATCAAAGTCTTGTTGGAAAAAAGATTATGGTTATTGGGGCCACTGGAAAGATAGGTTCTATTGTATTAAAAAATTTACAATCGATAAATGGGATTAAACTTTATGTGACTATGAGAGGGATTTCAGCTGTTAAGAAGATTGATGATAGTTATAGTAATCGAAAAAATGGTTGTTGTTATGGGGATAGTTGTACTGGATATGAAATTATTCCATATGAAGAGAGATATCATTATATAGAGGAAATGGATGGTATCATTAGTGCTACCGCTAGTCCTCATTATACGATTACAGCAAGTCATCTAAAACGGTATTGGAAGGGAAAGAAGATGGTATTTGTGGATTTAGCAGTACCAATGGATATTGAACATGAAGTAGAACAGTTAGCAGGGATTTCTTGTTATCATATGGATGATTTAAGTCGTTCAGCTAGAGAGAACAACGAGAGAAAAAAAGAAGAGGCAATCCATGCAAAACGAATTTTAAGAGACTATGAAGTTCAATTTAAAAAGTGGTTTTTATTTCAGCAGTCCTATGAGATGATCGATGAAGTTACAAATTATTTAGAGCAAATGATAGAAAAAAAGGGAACGAAAAAAGTATTAAATCAATTTTTCTATCAAATGCGGGAAGCAAATGAACCAGAAATGTTTGCTAATTTTTTACAGGCTGTGAAACGATATCAGCAAGTAGAAATAGAAGAAAAAGAATAAAAATAAGGATAATGAAAAGAAGGAAATAAGAAAGGAAAAAAGAATGAGCCATACATTATATATTGTTGGTTTTGGACCAGGAAATTATGAACATATGACACAAAAAGCAATTGATGTCATGAAACAAGTGGATGTGATTGTAGGATATACCACATATGTAGAGATCGTGAAAGAGTATTTTCCAAATCAGAATTATAAAACCACACCAATGAGAAAAGAAACGGAACGCTGTATCTTTGCAATTGAAGAAGTAGAAAAAGGAAATGATGTAGCCTTAATTAGCAGTGGGGATAGTGGAATTTATGGGATGGCAGGAATTGCATTACAATTAGTGCAGGAAAGAAAAAGCGATATTCAAGTGGAAGTAGTATCTGGAGTGACGGCGGCAAGTGTTGCAGCCTCTGTCCTTGGAGCACCATTAATGCATGATTTTGCGGTAATTAGTTTAAGTGATTTAATGACACCCCTTCCGTTGATTATGAAGCGAGTGGAATGTGCTGCTATGGGAGATATGATCGTTTGTTTTTATAATCCAAGAAGCAAAAAGAGGAATGATTATATTATCGAAGCAGCAAAAAAAATGTTACTTCATCAAAAAGGAAGTATTCCTGTTGGCATTGTACGCCATGCAGGACGACCTGAAGAGGAGAGTTTTCTTACAACTTTAGAGGAATTAGCGAACTTTGAAGCTTGGAAGGAAGAACAAAAAAATAAAGTGGATATGTTCAGTATGGTAATTGTTGGAAATTCTACTACTTATGTGAAAGATGGAAAAATGATCACTCCAAGAGGATATAAGATTTCTTAAAATCCATAATAACGAGAACTTTTCTTGCTTTTACTAGAAGGAATTGTTTAATGAAAAAGAGATAAGATTTTAAGATAAGGAAAGAGAAGTAGGAGAATAGAATATGAAACAAACACTTAGAATTGGAACAAGAGAAAGTAAACTTGCTCTTTTACAGACCGATATTGTGGTGAAAAAATTAAAGGAATGTATTCCACAATTAACAATTGAAGTGATTCCCATGAGCACAAAAGGCGATCAAATTCTCAATCGTTCATTGGCATCCTTTGGTGGAAAGGGTGTCTTTACAAAGGAATTAGAAGTAGCCTTATTGGATAAAAGCATTGACATTGCGGTACATAGCGCAAAAGATATGCCAATGGAGTTTCCAAAAGGGCTTCAAATGGGGGCGGTTTTAGAGAGAGAAGATCCTTCCGATGTGCTGGTTACGATGGATGGTACGAAAATTGCCGACATGAAGGAAGGGAGTGTAATCGGAACAAGTAGCTTAAGAAGGGAACTCCAAATCAAACAGCTAAATGAAGGCGTTCAAATTCGTGTATTAAGAGGAAATGTACAGACTCGTTTAAGTAAACTAGAAAGTGGTCAGTATGATGGAATTATTTTGGCGCGTGCAGGATTAAATCGTTTAGGAATTGAGGCTTACCCTAAGACTAAATATCATATGGAGACCTTGTTATCTGAACGTTTTTTACCCGCACCAGGACAAGGGATTTTGGCAATTGAATGTCGAGAAAATGATGAAGAGGTCTTGGCTATTTTAGAAACCATTCATTCAAAAGAAGGCGCGGAGATGTTATTTGCAGAAAGAGCCTATTTACAAACATTAAATGGTGGATGCAATGCGCCTGCTGGTGCTTATTGTCGAAGAGAAAATGGAAAACTTGTGATGGAAGCTATGTATGCAAAAGATGGAATCCATACAAAGTATGCGAAGCAAGAACTTGAAGTGGAAACTTTTGATAGTGAAGGAGATGTTGATAGCCAAAAAAGTCATACAGATTCGTTCGCAAAACAATTAGGAAAGAACTTAGCAGAGCAAGTAAATATTGGAAAGGTATATTTAGTTGGTGCAGGAGCGGGAGATGAAGGATTATTAACAGTAAAGGCAAGAGATTTATTACAAAAAGCGGATGTGATTGTATATGACAGTCTGATTTCCACCTCCATTTTGCAAGAGACAAAGGTAGATTCTGAATGGATTTATGCAGGAAAACGTTCGAATAATCACCATTTGCCACAAGAAGAGACGAATGAAATCCTTTGGAAAAAGGCAAAAGAAGGGAAAATGGTTGTTCGATTAAAAGGTGGAGATCCGTTTATTTTTGGACGTGGTGCAGAAGAAGCGCTTGAGCTATTAGAACATGGTGTGGATTTTGAAATTGTTTCAGGTGTATCTTCTTGTTATAGTGTTCCTGCCTATGCTGGAGTTCCTGTTACTGATCGAAGATATGCTTCTTCTTTTCATGTGATTACAGGGCAAGAACAAGTAGGAAGAGCTATGGATCGGGTCAATTATGAAGTTCTTGCAAAAGAAGAAGGAACGCTTATCTTTTTAATGGGGGTAAAGCGATTAGAAGAAATTTGTAATACGCTCATTCAATATGGAAAAGATAAGAATACTCCTGCTGGTATTTTCTCAAAAGGAACGACAAGACAACAGAAATTTTTAACGGGCACGTTAGAAACACTTCCAAAGATTGTAAAAGAGAAAGGGATTGCTATGCCAGCGATCATTGTCATTGGTCATGTTGTTTCTTTTTCTGAGCAATTACAGTGGATGAAAGGAAATGCTCATTTTAAAAAGAGAGTGCTTTTAACAGGAACGAAGCTGTGGTGTGAGAAAGCGAAGGAAAAAATAGAGCAGTTTGGAGCACAGGCAATTCCTTTTAGTTTGATTCGTGTAGAGGAAGAGAAAGAGGAAATATTACGTCCTCTCTTCCAAAGACAAGAAGACAAAAAAGGGATTGAGAAGTTTGAGTGGATTGTCTTTACAAGTCGAAATGGAGTAGAACTTTTTTTTGAACAGTGGAAAAAATACAGAAGAGATATTCGAGAACTAGCAAAATTTAAGTTTGCAGTGATTGGATCAGGGACAGCGGATACACTTAGAGAATATGGAATTGAGGCTGATTTTGTTCCACAAAAATTTTCAAGTGAAGATATGGCAAAAGAATGGGTAAAAACACTTTCAAAAGAAGAAAGAGTTCTTTTATTAAGAGCAAAAGAAGGTTCTATGGCATTGCCAAAAGCCTTGAAGGAAGCTAGCATTATTTATGAGGATATTCCTCTTTATCATATCGTTGGGGAAGAGAAAAAGAGGGAAGAATTAAATCGAGTGCTAAAAGAGGTAGATTATGTTGCTATTGCCAGTGGTTCGGCTGGAAGAGTATTTGCCAATATGATAGAAGAGGGGGAAAAAGAAGAAACAAGTTATCAGATTTTATCTATTGGAAAAGAGACGACAAAGACATGTGAAAATGCAGGTTTAACTGTTCATAAAACTGCAAATATTTATTCTATCGATGGAATTTTAGAATTGTTGAGAGAAATGCCATGAGAAGATTTTTAATTACATTAGGATTTATGACAAGGATTCCTGTCAGTCAAAATATTCCGTTTCAAGAAGGAGATTTAGAAAAGGGAATTGTTTATTTTCCAATGATTGGTTTGTTATTAGGAGCGATTTCTGGATTTTTTTATAGCATTGCCATTTGTTTTCTTCCAAAGGCATTAGCAGTATTCCTTGCTATTATAAGTAATTTATTTTTAACAGGAGCATTTCACCTTGATGGGCTTTGCGATACAGTAGACGGCATTTATTCTGCTAGAAAACCAGAGAGAATGTTAGAAATTATGAAAGATAGCCATATTGGAACCAATGGGGTAGCTGCTTTAGTTATAGATTTGGGATGGAAATATATGGGGATCTTTTTGAGTCCAGCTCCTGTAATAACGATTTTACTTCTTCCAGTTGCAGGGAAAATGGTACAAGGAGTGATGGGATATCATGCAATTTATCCAAGAAAAGAAGGATTAGGGCTTTTTGTTGGAACGGTGACAAAGGGGAGAACTTTGGTTTGTTATTTCCTTGGAACTTGTTTTTTGGCACTTGGGATAGGTTTTATCAGTGTTATGGAAAAAGAATCGATCGATTGGCTTTCACAATTGCAAATAAATCAATGGCAATTTTTTTTCCTAGGAAGCGGCGTTGGGCTGATTATTTCATTTTGCCTACTTGGAACTGCCATTTGGTTTCGAAAATACATTGAAAGAAAAATTGGAGGTATTACAGGAGATGTAATGGGAGCGTCTTCTGAACTTTGTGAAATGGTATTTTTATTATTTCTTTCTGCCATTTTTGTAAGATAATGCAATAGAATGAGAGAGAAAATCATTAAAAAAGTGTATGATAAAAATATAGGATAGAAAGAAAAGTTAAAAAATAGAGTAAGTGATGAATGGGTGCGGGAAGGAAATAAACATAGAAAGAAGTAACGGCAGATGGTAAAAGAAGAACAATATGAATATGCGTATGAAAGAGAATTGAAAAATTTAATCTCTTCGATAGAACCAATTTGTAAAGAGTATATGGAAGAAGTAGAAGCACATTGGGACACTCTTTGTAAGCCTTTAAAGAGTCTAGGACGGTTAGAAGAGCTTGTCATCACTCTTGGTGGAATTCGAAGAAGTGAATATCCAAAGAGTCGAAAGAAAGCAGTTATTATCATGGCAGGGGATCATGGAATTGTAGAAGAAGGAATTTCACAAACAGGGCAAGAAGTTACAAGAGCAGTTGTAGAAAGTATGACAAGACAATCCTCTGCTGTATGTGTTATGGCACAGTTAAATCAAGCAGATGTGATTCCTGTAGATATTGGAATGGCAATGGATTCAAATGAAAAAGGAATTATAAGAAAAAAGGTGCGCTATGGAACAGGGAATTTCTTAAAGGAAGACGCTATGACAAGAGAAGAGGCTTGTCTTGCTATTTTGAATGGAATTGAATTAACAAAAGAGCTTGTATCAGAAGGATATGATACGTTTGCCATTGGTGAAATGGGAATTGGAAATACAACTACAAGCAGTGCGTTATGCTCTGCCTATTTTGGTTGTGATGCAAAAGAGGTTACAGGAAGAGGAGCTGGGCTTTCAAAAGAAGGAGTTAATCATAAAATACAAGTGATCAATGAGGCGATTGCAAAAAGAAAACCAGAGAAAGAAGATGTGCTTGATTTGCTATCAAAAGTAGGAGGACTTGAAATTGCTGGAATGGTTGGTTGTTTTTTAGGAGCTGCACTCTATCGTAAGCCTATGTTTATGGATGGATTTATTTCATCGGTATCGGCTCTTCTTGCAATAAAGCTATGTCCAACTTGTAAAGAATACATATTGCCTTCTCATTGTTCCAAAGAACCTGCAGGAAAGAAGGTGTTATCTGCTATTGGAGTAGAACCATATTTTCAGTTGGATATGTGCATGGGAGAGGGGACAGGTGCTGTTATGGGATTTTCTATTTTAGACTATGCATTAGCGTGTTATAACAAAATTCCAAAGTTTAAAGAAAATAAAATTGAACCTTATGTTCCATTAGAATAAATGAAAGAACAAAGTGTGCTTTGTACACTTTGTTCTTTTTTTATTTACCGAAAGACAATGAGCCATGTGAGAACCTTTATGTTATGCTTATTTTTGACTTAGATAACTTTAAAGCGATTAATGATAATGGAGGGCATTTAGAAGGGGATGAAGTGCTTAAAAAGTTTTCCCTTTGCTTAAAGAGAGGATTTCGAGCCAATGATATTATAGGAAGAATTGGTGGAGATGAATTTGCTGTTTTAGTAAAAAAAAGAAAAATAATACATAAACTCATTTTTAAAACAAAAAGATAAGTAAAATTTTATTAAGCGTAATTCGGGTTGAAATGCGTGATAAAACTATTTTATTGTGAAATATGCATAAAAAATAGTGACGAAAAATGTTGAAAAGGTAAAAATATATATTTGTGCTGATAAAAACTTGAAAATTTTACTAAAATTTGCTAAGATGAATTTACTAAAAAACTCAAGGAGGAATCAGTATGAGAGTGAAAAAAGTGATTGTGGCAGCGTTAGTTTTAGCTATGACGACGGCAACGGCGTTAACTGGATGTGGTGGTAAAGGTGGAGAAGCGGCTACTACAGCAGATGGAAAAGCAAAAATCCGTTTTGCATCATGGGATACAGCGGAGGACGTCGATCGACAGCAAAAACTGGTGGACAAATTTAATGCAGAGCATGACGACATTGAAGTAACGCTTGAGGCTTATGGAAGTGAATTTGATACAAAGATCAGTGCAGGAATGGGATCAGGGGATGCACCAGATGTTATGTATATGTGGGATTATCCATCCTATTATAAGGGGTTAGAACCACTTGATTCCTACATTGAGAAAGAAGGAGCGGAATATAAGAGCAATTTCTATGATACTCTTTGGTCTTATAACTCTTTAGATGGAGCGACTTATGGTATTCCAGTTGGATTTACAACCCATTGTCTCTTCTATAATAAAGATTTATTTAAACAAGCAGGGGTAGCGGAACCAACAAATGATTGGACATGGGACGATGTAAAAGAAGCTTCTAAGCAGATTTCAGAAAAATTAGATGGTATTAAAGGATTCTCTTTCCAGATGAAACCAGATCCTTATGATTTTGAAATGTATTTATGGAGTAACGGAAGCAGTTATGTTGACCAAGATGGTAATTTAGAAGGACGCTTGAATTCTGAGCAGTCTGTACAAGTATTGCAGATGTTCCAGGAAATGGAAAAAGAAGGATATGCGGTTGCAACAGAACAAACAGGTACCGATGAATTCCGTGCAGGTCAAACAGCCATGTATGTATATGGTTCTTGGGCAATCGACAGTTTAAATACAGATGGAGTAAACTATGGTGTTGTAACAATTCCATCTTTTGCTGGACAGGAAAAATCTAAGAGTATTTTAAGTTCTTCAGGGGTATCCATTTCAAAAGATTGTAAAAATAAAGAAGCTGCTTGGGAATTTGTAAAATTCTGGACAAGCGAAGAGATGAACAAAGAAAGAATTGGGCTAGAACTTCCAGTATTATATAGTGTAGTAGAATCAGAAGGTATTATGAAACAACCAGAATATGCACCATTTTATACAATGCTTGAACAAAGTGAAGGAACAACACCAGCAAGTTTCTTAATCGAAAGCTGGCCTGAGTTAAAAGATACACTTTCTCTTTCTTTTGAACGTATCTTTAATCCAAGTTCACTAGAAGATCCAAAAACAGTATTAGATGAAGCTGCTATGCAATAAGGCATAGCAGAAAGACTAAATGGGAGGAGAACCAATGAATAAGAAGTCATTTTGGAAGAAATCAACTCCATATCTTTTTATTTTACCGTGGATTATCGGGTTTTTAGTATTTACAGCAGGACCACTTATCCTATCACTTGTTATGAGTTTCTTTGATTGGCCGATTACTGGTGCGCCAGAATTTATTGGAATTGGAAACTATGTAAAGATGTTTACATCGGATCCACAGTTTAAAAAATCTTTAATTATCAGTTTAAAATATGCAGCGATTTTCGTTCCATTAAATATGGGAATTGCCTTATTTTTAGCGATGTTAATTACGCAACCAGTTAAGGGAGTAAAAATTTACCGTACATTATTTTATATTCCAGCTGTTATTTCAGGAGTAGCAGTATCTATTATTTGGGGTTGGATTTTAAAAGGAGATTATGGGGTATTAAACTATTTATTATCTTTACTTGGTATTAAAGGACCAAACTGGTTAGTCGATCCATCTTGGGCGCTTTTGGCGGTTATTATTGCCAGTGCTTTTGGTGTTGGTACGATGATGCTTATTTTTTACACGGATATTAAAAATATACCAAATGATATTTATGAAGCAGTATCGTTAGATGGGGCAAGCCCTGCAAGACAGTTCTTTAGTATTACATTGCCAATTATTACACCAACCATTTTATTTAACTTAATTACATCTTTAATTAGTTCGTTCCAACAAGTAACGCTTGTTATGTTGTTAACGGGTGGTGGTCCATTGAAATCGACTTATTTCTACGGACTTTATACTTATAATAATGCATTTAAGTATCACAAATTAGGATATGCAAGTGCCAACGCATGGGTTATGTTTATCATTATTTTAATACTGACAGCACTTGTATTTAAATCTTCTTCTGCATGGGTATTTTATGAAACAGAAGCAAAAACAGCAAAGACTAAGAAAAGAGGAGGGAAAAAGAAATGAGAATGTCAAAGAGGGCAAAAGTCATTATCTATATTTTATTGACTTTAGTAGCAATTTATTTTATGGCACCATTTGTTTATTTGTTTTTCTCCACTTTTAAAACAGAGGCAGAAGCCATTGCTTATCCTCCAAAGTTATTTCCATCAAAATGGCTTATTAGTAACTTTATAGAAGCATGGAACGCACAGCCATTTGGAACTTATCTGTGGAACTCAATTCTTGTTACCGTTTTAACAACTGCAGGACAGATTATTTCATGTTCTTTAGTTGCTTACGGATTTGCACGTTTCCAATTTAAAGGCAAGAATATTTTATTTATGATTTTATTATCTACGATGATGATTCCATGGGATGTAACAATGATTCCACAATATATGGAATTCAATCTCTTTGGTTGGATTAATACGTTAAAACCTTTGATTATCCCAGCATGGTTTGGTTCTGCTTATTATATTTTCTTAATGAGACAGTTTTTAATGGGAGTGCCAAAGGATTTTGAAGAGGCAGCACTGATTGATGGAGCGAATCAGTTTCAAATTTATTGGAAAATCTTTATGCCAATCTTAAAGCCATCTTTGATTTTAGTAGGTGTGCTTAATATGATCACGGTATGGAACGATTACCTTGGGCCATTGATTTTCTTACAAGACAGAAAAAAATACACATTAGCATTAGGACTTGCTTCTTTTAAAGGAGTTCATGAAACACAGATTATACCAATGCTCTGTATTACTGTTATTATGATTATTCCTCCAATTATCGTATTTATTATTGCACAAAAATACATTGTTGAGGGAACCGGTGGAGCAATTAAATAATGAAAGTATTCATTGTTTAAGATACGACACTGTTAAAAAGGGGTTGTTACAACTGGTATCCTTAAGTAGTAACAATCCCTTTTGTATGTAAAAAAGAAAAGCTAGGAGATAGAAATATGATTAGAAGAGTTATGAAAAGATGGGAAAATCCTATGTTAGAACATATCGGAAGAAGGGAGGCTAGAACGGCATTTTATAAAGATTCTTCTGAACATCGTTCTTTAAATGGAGATTGGAAATTTTGCTATTTAGAAGCACCAGAGCTGTCAAAAGAAGGATTTATGTTAGAGGAAACAAATTGTGATGAATGGGATACGATTGACGTGCCATCTGTTTGGCAACTCCGTGGATACGATAAGATGCATTATACGGATGTATGGTATTTATTTCCAATTCGGCCTCCGTTTGTTCCATCAAAAAATCCCACTGGAATTTATAGAAAAGTGATTACACTAGCAAAAGAAGATTTTCAAAATGATATCATTTTAAAGTTTCATGGTGTGGATAGCGCTTTTGATGTTTGGGTCAATGGACATCATGTAGGCTATAGTAAAGTGAGTCGTCTTCCAAGTGAATTTGATATTACTTCTTTTGCAAAAGAAGGGGAAAATACCATTGTAGCAAGAGTATATAAATGGTCTGATGGAACCTATTTAGAAGATCAAGATATGTGGTGGTATTCTGGAATTTATCGAGATGTGGAGCTTATTTTAGAACCAAAAGATGGTATTTTGGACTGTTCTGTTTTTGGAGATTTAACAGGAGAAGGGGAATGTCCTTATACCCATGGTTTATTAAAAGTAAATATTACAACAAAACAGGAAACAAAGGGGACATTTTTCTTAGAAAAAGATGGAAAAGTTGTTGTAGATGGAACGTTTGAGACAACAAAAAACAAGGCGATCATAAAAGAAATGATTCCAAACGTAGAAAAATGGACCGCAGAGACACCAGCTCTTTATACATTGACGGTACAGACAAAGAGCCAAGAAGTAAAAGTACGAGTGGGATTTCGAAAAATTGAATTAATCGATAATAATTTTACCGTCAATGGAACTGTCGTTTTATTAAACGGTGTGAATCGTCATGATTATGATCCGAAAGAAGGAAGAACGGTCACTTATGAACGGATAAAGGAAGATGTCATTCTTATGAAACAGTCCAATATTAATGCGGTTCGCTGTTCCCACTATCCAGCAAATGAAGTTTTTTATGATCTTTGTGATGAATATGGTCTTTATGTCATTGACGAAGCGGATTTGGAATGTCATGGATTTGAATGGGTGGAAAATTATGAGTGGATTACCGATGATAAGAACTGGGAAAAAGCCTATGTGGATCGCAGTGTTCGTATGGTAAAACGAGATCGAAATCATCCATCCATTATTATGTGGTCCATGGGAAATGAGTCCACGTTTGGATGCAATTTTGTAGAAACAGCAAAAGCCATTAAAGCTTTAGATGATACAAGACTTGTTCATTATGAAGGAGATTTTGAGGCAGAAGTAACGGATGTATATTCTACCATGTATACGAGATTAAAACCATTAAAAGAGGTGGCGGAGTATACAAAAAAAGGAAAGAAACCACACATTATGTGTGAATACGGTCATGCCATGGGAAATGGACCAGGGGGATTAAAAGCCTATCAAGATATGTATCGTAAGTACAAACGATTACAAGGTGGATTCCTTTGGGAGTGGTATGATCATGGAATTTATACAAATGACGGAGAACAGGAATATTATCGTTATGGTGGAAACTTTTCCGATTTCCCAACAAACGGAAATTTCTGTATCGATGGAATTTTAATGCCAGATCGCACTCCTTCTCCAGCATTATTAGAATATAAACAAGTAATTGCACAAGTGAGCGTTGAAAAGTGCTTAGGGAAAGAAAGAGAAGTTCTCGTAAAAAATTATTATGACTTTTTAGACTTATCTTTTGTCCAATTAAAGTGGCAAGTGACTGATGGAGAACGTATCATCGAAGAAGGAATTGTGGATTCTCTAACGGCAAAACCTCATGGAGAAGAACGGGTTTTCATTCCATTTAAAGCCTTTTCACCAGAAAAAAATGTAGATTATTATCTAAATATTTTTGTTGTTCAAAAAGAAGAGAATTTATATGCAAAAGCAGGGCATGAAATCGCAAAATATCAATTTCCTCTTTCTGTAAAACAAGTAGTATTAGAAGAAAGAGCCATGGGAAATCCACTTACCGTGACAGAAGAAGCTGGTATTTTAACAGTAAAAAATGATAGGATTTCCGTGAAATTCCATACCGTATTTGGAACGCTGTTATCTGTAGAAAGCAATGGAAACGTGTGGTTAAAGGAAGGTCCAGAGATGACCGTTTATCGAGCAACTATCGATAATGATATGTATAAAAAAGAAGATTGGATGAATAAACATTTTATCACAACAGGAACAGAACAATTAGATGCTTACCATTATGAGGCAAGAGAACAAGAAGTGGTTGTGACAATGAAAAAATACTTTGGATGTTATAATCAATCTTGGGGCTTTGAATGTGATTATGTCTATACGGTTTATGCTTGTGGACAAGTAAAAGTGGAATTGACAGGAAAAGAAGTACAAAATGGAAAATTAGAACCAGAATTTTTACCAAGAATTGGTGTCGTTATGAAAGCAGATCAATCTCTTCAAAATACCATTTGGTATGGAAGAGGAGAAGGGGAAAATTATCCAGATAGTAAAGAGGCTTGTCTTATGGGAATTTATCGAAGCACCGTAGACGATATGGGAACCAACTATGTGTATCCACAAGAAAATGGCCATCGGGAAGACGTAAGATGGTTTGGAATTGGAAATGGAGAACATACACTTCTTTGTACCATGAAACAACCGCTTGGGTTAAATCTAGCCAATTATACTGATGAAAGTTTAGAAAAGGCAAATCATCCATGGCAAATAGAAAAAACGGATCAAGTAATCATTCATTTAGACTATGCTCATTCTGGACTTGGAAGCAATAGTTGTGGAGAAGAGCAGTTAGAACAATTTAAAGTAAAACGCCAAAACTTCTCTATGTCCTTTGCACTAGAGGTAATCAAAACGGGTATGGAGATTGAGCAAGCAAGAAAACAATATCTTGACTAAAGAAAAGGAGCGAGAAATAATGATTAAGGAACGATTTTCAAAAACATTACAACCGTTTTTAAGTACAGATGATTTTTTAATCGTACAAGATAAATATGAGGAAGAAGAAAATCTTGCAAATGAAAGTCTTTTTTGTCTCACCAATGGATATTTGGGAGCTCGTGGCAGTTATGAAGAGGGAACAAAGAAAAGTCTTCCTTATGTCTATGTCAATGGGGTGTTTGATAAATCCGAAACATTTATGCGAGAATTAGCTACCCTTCCAAACTGGATCGGATTAAAACTCTATGTGGAAAAAGAGTTAATCGGAATCGAAAACTGTGAAATTTTAGAATTTTCAAGAGTACTCGATATGAAACACGCCCTTTTAGCAAAGAGATATTTACTCCGTGACAAAAAAGGAAGAGTAACTTTAATCGAAGGAGTTCGTTTTGTCAGCCGTGCCAATGTTCATCGAATGGGAATCAAAGTGTGGGTGACACCGCTCAATTATAGCGGAATTTTAGAAGTTGAAAATATTATCGATGGAACCATTGTGAATTTCTTAGATGCACCACGTTTTAAAGTAAAGCATACCTATCTCGTTGCTAATGAAAAACTTTCCGATGACGGAATTTATATGGAAGTAGCCACAAGAGATAACCACCTTCATGTCGGTGTTGGTTGTGCTGTAAAAGGATATCGTGATGGACAAGTAGTCGATAAAGAGCATCAATTTCATGCATTTGGAGAACAGGCAGTAGAGTTTATTGACTTTGATGTAGAAGAGGGAAAACAGCTAGAACTGGTGAAATATGCAAGTGTCTATACGGAAAGAGAAGTCCCTCATTTTTCCATTCATGATAAGGTGAAAGAGGAAGTAGAAATCTTTGAGCAAATAGGATGGGAAGAAGAAGTAAAAGCCCATATGGATATTTATGGAAAAATGTGGGAGCAGGCGGATATTCGCATTGAAGGTGATTTTGACTTAGATCGTGCCATTCGATTTAATATTTTCCACTTAATGAGCACAGGAAATGAAAAAGATGATCGTGTCAATGTAGGTGCAAAATTACTTCATGGAGAAGAATATGGTGGACACGCCTTTTGGGATACGGAACTTTTCATGCTTCCATTCTTCGCTTATGTCTTTCCAAAGACCGCAAAAAATCTAGAAAGTTATCGCTACCATTTGTTAAATGCAGCAAGAGAAAATGCAAAGAAAAATGGATATTTAGGTGCACAATATCCTTGGGAATCTGCGGATGATGGAACAGAACAGTGTCCAGACTGGACCATTGAGCCAGATGGAACGTGTTATCGTTGTTATGTAGCGGTATATGAACACCATGTAACAGCAGCGGTGGCTTATGGAATTTATGATTATGTAAAGATTACAGGAGATCAACAATTTTTATTGGATAAAGGTGCAGAAATCTTAATGGAAACAGCAAGATTTTGGGCGAGCCGTTGTGAATACATAGAAGAAAAAAATCGTTATGAGATCCGTCAAGTGACAGGCCCTGATGAATGGCATGAGCCTGTTAACAATAATCTTTATACCAATTATCTTGCTCGTTGGAATCTTCGTTATGTGCTATCTTTAATCGAACAATTAAAGAGCGATCACAATGAAGTTTGGAATCGTTTACAAAAAGAACTTTCCATTACAGAAGAAGAAATTGCTTTATGGGGAGAAATTCAAAGTAAAATCTATTTACCAAGAAAAGAAGGCACGAAGCTATTGGAGCAGTTTGAAGGATACTTTAATTTAAAAGAAGTTTTAATTGAAAAATATGATGAAAATGACTGGCCAATTCGCCCTGAGGCTTTAAAAGAGACAAAGACAAGTTTAACCCAGATCATTAAACAGGCAGATGTCGTAATGCTTCTTCATTTAATGGGAGAAGAATTCGACGAAGAAACAACGAAATTAAATTATGAGTACTATGAAAAACGTACGCTTCATGGTTCTTCTTTAAGCCCAAGTATTTATTCTATCATGGGATTAAAAACAGGAGATGATTCCAAAGCCTATCGTTATTTAAGAAGAGCAGCCTTTATTGATTTATTAAACCTTCAAAAGAATACAAGAGAAGGAATTCATGCTGCCAATGCGGGAGGCGTATGGCAGACTGTCGTATTTGGTTTTGCAGGTGTCTCCATTGATAAAGATGGAGTTTTAGAAATTGCGCCAACCATGCCAAAAGAATGGTTGAAATTAACATTTAGAATTCATTACGGTGATGCTTGGTTAGAGATAACGATCGATGAAAATAATCATGTAAATGTTGATGTATTAGAGGGTGGTTCGATTCAAGTAAAAATCAACAATCAACTTATGAATTTTTCATAACGGATTAGGAGGAACAATATGACCAATTATCTGGCAATTGCTGGACTAATATTAGTAACCATTATTTGGGGAGGAGGCTTTGTTGCCAGCGATATGGCACTAGAAAGTCTGACTCCGTTTCAGATTATGGCGATTCGATTCTTTTTAGGAACGGTATTGATGGGACTCATTAGTATCAAAGACCTAAAAGGAATGAAACGAAAAGAGATTATGGCGGGAATTTGCATGGGAATTGCTTTGTTCATTGCCTTTGCCCTACAAATCATAGGATTACAGTATACAACCCCATCAAAAAATGCATTTATTACGGCATTGAATGTTGTTATGGTGCCTTTTATTGCCTTTCTTTTCCTTCATAAGAAAGTGAGTAAAAAAGGAATTATTGGGGCGGTTATGGCGGTGATTGGTGTTGGGATTTTATCATTAAATGCGGATTTTTCCTTAGGACTTGGAGATTTCTTAACACTGATTTGTGCCTTAGGATTTGCATTCCAGATCTTTTTTACAGGTCTTTTTGTAAAAAGGTATCGTGCGACCGTATTAAATTTTATTCAGATGTGTACTTCTTTTGTGCTTTCTTTGTTCTTTATGTTTGTTACAGGACAATATCACTTAGAGGCAACAACAAAAGGTTGGCTTAGTGTTTTATATTTAGGTGTGGTGAGTACAACTATTTGTTATTTATTACAGACAGCGTGTCAAAAACATGTGGATGAGACAAAGGCAGCGATTATTTTATCTATGGAGTCCGTGTTTGGAACGCTATTTTCGATTCTCATTTTGCATGAAATGATTACGCTTCGTATGGTAATTGGATGTGTCATTATTTTAGTAGCGGTTATTATTTCAAATCTTGATGAACAAGCGCAAGAGAGTGCTATGGCATAGAAAAGGATAAAAAATAGAGAAAAGAAAGGATGGAAAACTTATGGGATATGAAGCATTTATTTTTGATCTGGATGGTGTTATTTGTCATACCGATGACTATCACTATAAAGCGTGGAAAGCTGTTGCAGATGAGCTAAATATTTACTTTGACGAAACGATTAATCACCGACTTCGTGGCGTGAGTCGTATGGAGAGCTTTGAAATTATTTTAGAGCGTTATGATGGAATCATGAGTGAGGAAGAGAAAATTCACTATACGACAAAGAAAAATGAAATCTATAAAGAACTTTTAAAAAATATGAGTCCTTCCGATTTATCAAAAGAAGTGAAAGATACACTCGATGAATTGAGAAATCGTGGTATAAAATTAGCCATTGGTTCTTCTAGTAAAAATGCAAAGTTTATTTTAGGACAACTTGGGCTTGGAGATTATTTTGATGCTATTTCTGATGGAAATAATATTACAAAGTCAAAACCAGATCCAGAAGTATTTCTAAAAGCAGCTGAATACGTTGGAAAAGCACCAGAGAAATGCATTGTCGTAGAAGATGCAAAAGCAGGATTAGAAGCAGCAATTGCAGGTGGATTTGCCTGTGCTGCTATTGGGGATGCTACAAAAAGTGGTCTGGCAAACTGGAATTTAAGTACTTTTTGTGATTTACTAAATATTTAGTAATAAAATAAAAATAAAAGGGTCTGTCCCAAAATAAAAAATTTATTTTGTGGCAGTCCCTTAAACAAGTGATTTGTTTGATAGGGGAAGATAAAGAAAAAATGCCAAAATACTTGTTTTGGTAATGGACTTGATAAGGCGATTAGGATATGGTAAAATTTTATCATATAAATATTCATCATAGAAAGTTAGGGGAATTTAGATGGCAACAATTAAGGAAATAGCAGAAAGAGCGGGAGTTTCAGTTGCAACTGTTTCCAGAGTTTTGAATTATGACGAGACACTAATTGTAAAAGATAATACTAGAAAGAAAATATTCGAAGTTGCAGAGCAGTTGGATTATAAAGTAAAAGATAAGAAGAAAAAGAAAAAGAAGTTGAAATTAGGTGTTCTTTATTCCTATTCTCTTGAGGAGGAGTTAGAGGACACCTTTTATCTTTCTGTTAGAGTGGCAATAGAAAAAAAGATAGAAGAAGAAGGATATGAAAAATATCAAATTCGCAGTGCTGATACAGCAGAAAGTATCAGTGGATTGGATGGGATTATTTGTTTAGGAACATTTAGTTATTCTATGGTGGAAAGAGTGCGCTCTTTTCAAAAGCCAGTAGTATTTGTAGATGCAGTAGGGGATCGAGAAATGTTTGATTCCATTGTAACCGATATGAATTATTCTGTTTTAAAGGTAATGGATTATCTCTACCAACAGGGACATAGGAAAATTGCTTTTATTGGTGGTGCTGAACTCGATGCGGATGGAATAGAAGTTCCAGATACTCGTCTTTCTTCCTATCAAGACTATATGGAGAAGCATGGGATTTTTGTAAAAGATTATGTAAAGATTGCGGGATTTGCGCCAAAGTATGGCTATCAGCTTACAAAGGAACTGTTAGAACTTTCCGATAGACCAACTGCTATTTTTGCAGTAAATGATTCTTTGGCGGTTGGTTGCTACAAAGCCATTCATGAAAATGGCCTTAGTATTCCAGAAGATATTAGCGTTGTGGGATTTAATGACATTTCGGTTGCAAAATATTTAGTACCACCGCTTACGACAGTACAGCTCCATATGGATTTTATGGGAGAACAAGCAGTGAATTTAATTGCAGAAAGAATTCTATCTGGAAGAGAAGTGAGCATGCAGATTTTAATTCCAGCAAAATTAATGATACGAGAAAGCGTAGCAAATATACAGGAATCAATGGAAAAGAGCAAGAGATAAAAAGGTAGAGAAATATGAATAAGCAGTTTTTATATGATATTTTGAAAGAAGTTTCCGTTTCAGGTTATGAAGAGCCAGTGCAAGAAGTAGTAAAAGAACATATGAGTTCCTATGCCGATGAAATTCGTTTTGACGAAATGAGCAATTTGACTTGTATTTTAAATCCACAAAGTGAAAGAAGGATTATGCTTTCTGCCCATGCCGATGAAATTGGACTTATGATCTCCAATATTACGAGTACAGGAAGATTGCAGGTAATCGATCGCGGTGGAATTATCCAAGGGACTTATCCTGGTCAACAAGTGAAGATAAAGACAAAAAATGGATTTGTCTATGGTGTTGTAGAGATTTATCGAGGATTAATGAAAAAAGAAAATCTAACAACCAATGATTTTAGTATCGATATTGGGGTAGAAACAAGAGAAGAGGCTGAACGATTGGTGGCATTAGGAGATCCAATTGTTCTCGATACGAATATATTAGAACTTGCTAATGGTCGATTTACAGCAAGAGCATTAGACGACAGGTTAGGTGTTTTCATTATTATGGAAGCATTAAAAAGAGCGAAAGAGTTAGGGTGTCAACATGGAATTTACTGTGCTTCTACGGTAGGTGAAGAGACAACAAAGAGTGGCGCTTATTGGACAAGCCAAAGAATTAAACCAGAGCTTGCCATTGTTGTCGATGTTACTTATGTGAGTGATACCATTGGTATGAATCCAGCAGAAATGGGGACAGTATTGCTTGGAAAAGGACCTGTTCTTTGTAATAGCCCGATTGTTGTAAAGAAATTAAATGAACAGATGGAACAATGTGCAAAACAGGCAAATATTCCAGTCCAAAGAGAGGCAGCAAGCCGTTTGTCTTATACCGATGGCGATAAAATTCATTTTTCCAATGACGGAGTGCCAATGGTACTTGTATCCATTCCTTTGCGATATATGCATAGCCCAGCAGAAGTGGCAGATGAAAAAGATGTGGAAGGTTGTATTGAACTAATTGCACAATTTCTCGCTCAATATAAAGGAATATGATAAAAGTAGAAAAAATGAGGCTATTATCCTTTTGTGATAACAGCCTCATTTTTTAATATTTTATTTAATACCAACGAACCATTGGGAAGTCATTGTTAATTCCTTTTGTTACAAGAATTTGGTGGAGATCAATAATTCCGTTGTGGAAAGTAGCAGCGCAAGCATTTAAATAAAGATCCCACATTCTTAAAAAGCGTTCATCAAACATTTGACGTTCTTCTTCTAAATGTTTATGGAAGTTATCTGCCCAACAAAGAAGTGTTTTGTTATAATGAAGACGTAAGTTTTCAATATCCATTGTGTGGAAGTTATCTTCTGCTAAACAGCTTAAAATTTCACGAAGACTTGGAACCGTTCCGCCTGGGAAAATATATTTTTTAATCCAAGGATCGCCAGCGTGTTCTTTTAAAGCACTGATGAAATGAAGAAGGAAGACACCGCCATCTTTTAATACTTCTTGAACGCAGTTAATGAAAAGTTGATAGTTTGGACGTCCAACGTGTTCTATCATACCAACACTAACAACGCGATCAAATTGGTAACCGCTCTTTGGAAGATCACGATAATCCATAATTTCTACTTTTAAATCATCTTGTAGACCTTCGGCTTCGATACGACGGTTAAATTCTGCAGCCTGTTCCTGACTTAGTGTGATACCAACGCCTTTTACTTTATATTTTTTGACGGCTTCAATTAAAAGGAATCCCCAGCCACAACCGATATCGAGAAGAGTCATTCCTTCTTTTAAATTGAGTTTTTCTAAAATATAATCGACTTTGTTTACTTGGGCTTGATATAGAGTATCATCAGGATTTTTAAAATATCCACAAGAATAGCTCATAGTTTCATCGAGCCATAATTTATAAAAATCATTTCCAATATCATAATGAGAAGTGACTTCTTTTTTCTGATTTCTTTTGGAAACGGAAGAGTGCATCAATTTTTTTAGTGCAGATTCATTGGTGGAGAATTTTCCCATCTGTCCTAAAAAGTGATCAAGAGCATAATAAAGATCCCCTTCAATTTCGATATTGCCGTCCATATAGGCTTCTCCAAGTGCAAGTGAGGTACTTGTTAATAATTGGGTTTTCGAAATTGGTTTTTTAAAATTCACGATGAATTCTGGATTCCCTTCTCCAATTAAATATTCTTTACCGTCCATTTTTACTAAAAATGGATAGTCTGTAAACTTTTTCAAAAATGTAATCATAATATTTTCCAAAGTTACTACCTCCTGAAATTCTATTTTATATTTTTTATCTTTTCTCAATGAGGGCACACAGAAAATAAGTCATAAAAGGGCTTATATAGGTGTGTAAAGAATTTTACGAAAAGTGATAAAAATAACTTTATTCGTAAAGTATTGCCTGAATTTATATAATATAGAACGTTCAAATATGAGAAAGAAAATTTAGAAAGAGTCATTTGAACATAATTATTATCTATTTTACTGGTATTAATAGGAAAAATCAATAGAAAGAAAAACGAAAAATAGCGTGA